>NZ_JBEAJA010000054.1:0-319289 GCF_040064755.1 Klebsiella sp. GB_Kp056
CTGTCGCCTTAGCCGGGCTACCGACTGTCGCCTTAGCCGGGCTACCGACTGTCGCTTTAGCCGGGCTACCGACTGTCGCTTTAGCCGGGCTACCGTTCGGGATTATCGTGGTAGCCCGGGGAAGGCGCATCGCGCCGCCCCCGGGACACGGCTAAATCGCCAGGGCCAGCTTCGTGCCCTGGGCAATCGCCCGGCGCGCATCCAGCTCCGCCGCCACGTCGCAGCCGCCGATCAAATGCACCGTTTTCCCCGCCGCGCGCAGCGGATCCGCCAGCTCGCGGCGCGGCTCCTGACCTGCGCAGATCACGACATGATCCACCGCCAGCAGCTGGCGCTCGCCGCCGATCGTCACGTGTAATCCCTCATCATCGATCTTCTCATAGCTGACCGCCGGGATCATTTTCACGCCGCGCGCCAGCAGCGTGGCGCGGTGGATCCAGCCGGTGGTTTTGCCGAGCCCGTCGCCCGGTTTGCTCGCCTTGCGCTGCAGCATCACAATCTGTCGCGGGCTTTGACTCAGCTGCGGGCCTTCAGGACGCAGCCCGCCCGCCGTCCGCAGGCTGGTATCGATACCCCATTCGCGACAGAACTCGCCGATATCCTGGCTGGTGGCCACCCCCGACTGGCTTAAATACATCGCGGTGTCGAAGCCGATGCCGCCGCAGCCGATAATCGCCACCTTCGCGCCAACCGGCGCTTTATCGCGTAAGACATCCAGGTAGCTGAGCACCTTGGGATGATCGATCCCGACGATCGCCGGCAGGCGCGGGGCAATGCCGGTGGCGAGGATCGTCTCATCGAACGCCAGCAGATCGTCTGCCGTGACGCGGGTGTGCAGACGTAGATCGACGCCGTTAAGATCGAGCATTCTACGGTAGTAGCGCAGGGTTTCATGAAACTCCTCTTTGCCGGGGATCTGTTTGGCGATATTAAACTGGCCGCCGATCTCCGGGAGGGCATCGAACAACGTGACGTGATGACCGCGGGCGGCGGCGTTAACCGCGAAGGCCAGACCGGCAGGCCCGGCGCCGACCACCGCCAGCCGCTTAGGGGCGTTGGCAGGCAGGACCGGCATCAGGGTTTCATGGCAGGCGCGCGGGTTGACCAGACAGGAGGTGACTTTGCCGACGAAGATCCGATCGAGACACGCCTGGTTGCAGCCGATGCAGGTGTTGATCTCATCGGCGCGATCGCTCTGTGCTTTCGACATAAATTCGGCATCGGCAAGGAACGGGCGGGCCATTGAGACCATGTCGGCATCGCCGCGGGCGAGGATTGCCTCCGCGACCTGCGGATCGTTGATGCGGTTGGTGGTGATCAGCGGGATCGACACCGCGCCCTTCAGTTTGCGGGTGACCCAGCTAAAGGCGCCGCGCGGTACCGGAGTGGCGATGGTCGGAATGCGCGCTTCGTGCCAGCCGATGCCGGTGTTGATGATCGTCGCCCCCGCCGCCTCGATGGCTTTGGCCAGCGCGGTGACTTCCGCCAGCGTGCTGCCGTCGTTAACCAGATCGAGCATCGACAGACGGTAGATGATAATGAAATCGTGACCGGCGCGCTGGCGCACGGCCTTGACTACTTCAACGGCGAAACGCATCCGGCGCGCGTAATCGCCGCCCCATTGATCGTTGCGCTGGTTAGTGCGCGCGGCGAGGAATTCGTTAATCAGATAGCCCTCAGAGCCCATCACCTCCACGCCGTCATAGCCTGCTTCCCGCGCCAGCTGGGCGCAGTGGGCAAAATCATCGATCAGCGAGAGGATCTCGTCGTGGCTCAGCTCATGAGGGGTGAACCGGTTAATCGGCGCCTGCAGAGGAGAGGGAGCGACCAGCGCGGGCTGGTAGCTGTAGCGCCCGGTGTGCAGGATCTGCAGGGCGATTTTACCGCCTTCCTGATGTACCGCGTCGGTGATCTGGCGATGATGCGCCAGATGGCTGACATCGTTGAGTACCGCGCCGCCGGCCATGGTCACCCCGGACGGGGCGGGCGCGATGCCGCCGGTGACGATCAGCGCCACGCCGTGCCGCGCGCGCTCGGCGTAAAAGGCCGCTAACCGTTGCGCGCCGTCGGGCAGTTCTTCCAGACCGGTATGCATGGAGCCCATCAACACGCGGTTTTTGAGGGTAGTGAAGCCCAGCTCAAGCGGGGCGAAAAGCGACGGATAGCGGCTCATAATGGCTTCCAATGTAAAATTATTGTTATGTGGTCGGATGAGTTACTAATTTAGCCGTCGTGAAGAAAAAGGGAAAAGGGGAGTGCGGTGATTGTGATGGGATTCAAAGAACGGCGAAGCGTTGCCCCTCTCCCAAAGGGAGAGGGGCGAGCGGGCACTGAAAATCAGGCTTCGCGCTGAACGGTCCCCTCTTCCTCAGGGAGAGGTTTAGGGGGAGGGGGAAGACACAGCGCGCTGGCGGCGTTCGAGGCCCGGCGCCTGCCACATCGACGTTGTCAGCCCGCTATCGACAAGACCAAGCTGATCGGCATAGACCGACTGCCATTTACTCATCATCTCCTGATACAGCTCGCGATGCTGCGGATTAGGGGTGAACTCGCGGTGCCAGCTCACTAACTTTTCTCCGGCGCTGGCCATGTCGCCGTACAGCCCGGCGCCAGCGCCGGCGGCGATGGCGCAGCCGAGGGCGGTGGCTTCGCGGACCACCGGCACCCGCACCGGCAGGCCGGTGACGTCGCTGAGGATCTGGCTCCACAGCGCTCCCTTCGAGCCGCCGCCGGCAAACACCAGGCTATCGAAAGTCACCCCGGAAAACTGCGATATCTGCGCCAGGTTGCAGGCGGAGACAATCGCCGCGTTCTCCTCCAGGGCGCGGAACAGAGTGGCTTTATTGCACTTCTCCGGATCGATGGAGAGGTTAATAAACGACGGCGCGGCGTGGTACCACTGCTTAAAGTGCATGGCGTCGGAAAAAATAGGCATCACGCCGTGGGAACCGGCGGGTACGCGGCTGGCCATCTCCTCCAGCAGCGAATAGGCATCGACGCCGAGGCGCTCGGCAATCAGCTTTTCTTCAGCGCAGAAGGCGTCGCGGAACCAGCGCATGGTCAGGCCGGTAAAAAAGCTGATGGACTCCGCCTGCGCCATGCCGGGAATGACGTGAGGGTTAACGCGAATATTCATCTGCGGGTCGGTGCGCACCTGCGGCAGATTCACCACCTGCTGCCAGAAGGTGCCGCCGAGCACTGCGCTTTGTCCGGCGCGCACCACCCCGAGTCCCAGGCAGCCGAGCTGCACGTCGCCGCCGCCCATCACCACCGGCGTCCCGGCGCGCAGGCCGCTCTGCTGGGCTGCCGCTTCGGTGACGGCGCCCAGCAGCGTGCCGGTCTCTTTCACCGGCGACAGCATATCGGCGCGCAGCCCGGCCATATCCAGCAGCGCCGGACGCCAGTCGCGGCTGAACAGATCGAGCATGCCGGTGGTGCCCGCGTTTGACGGGTCGACCGCCAGCTCGCCGGAAAGCTTCGCCGCCAGCCAGTCGCTGATCATGGTGATGGTCGCCGCCTTGCGGTAGATATCGGGCCGATGGTGCGCCAGCCACAGCAGGCGCGGCATCGCGCTGAGCGCCAGCGTTTGCCCGGAGACCTCGTACACCTCGGATTCAAAACGATAGTCGTGGATCTCTTTAAGCTCCGCGACTTCGCGGCTGGCGCGGGCATCAACGTTGGCGCAGGCCCAGATGGCCTCGCCGTTGCGGTCATAGAGGACGATCCCTTCGCGCATCGAACAGCAGGCGACGGACTGAATATCGGCGGGAGAGAGCCGGGCGGCGTCGAGCGCCTGGCGAATGCACTGGCAGGCCAGCTGCCAGTTGGTGGTAAGGTCGAACTCCATCGAGCCGGGGACGTTATCGACGCTCAGGTGTTTCCATTCGGCCTGGCCCACCGCCAGCTGGCGGCCATTGAGATCGAAAATGACCGCCCGAATGCTGCCGGTCCCGGCATCTAACGCTAACAGGTAACTCATGACATGCGCCTCGCTGTTGTCGCGCGGCGCCGGGCCTTCAGGAGGCCAGCGCGAGCACCGCGCGTGCTGTTGTCTCTTCCGTTACCAGGCCATTAATCCGCTTGCCAATCAGAGCGGCATGAATCGCCTGCGCTTTTTGTTCTCCTCCGGCGACGCCGACGATGGTCGGCAGCTGCGCCAGCTCATCCAGGGTCACGCCGAGCAGTTCCCGATGGATCTCCAGCCCCTCTACCGGCCGGCCGTCGGCCTGCAGGAAATAACCTAAAATGTCGCCGACCGCCCCTTTGCGGGCGTACATCAGCTGTTCGCCCTCGCTGATATAGCCGGAGCGCAGAATGGTCGCGTCGCGCCGCTGATCGATAGCGCCAATGCCAACCACCGCCGCGTCCGCCGCCGTCGCCGCCAGCATCACATCGCGCACGCTGGATTCGCGGCGCAGGATTTCGGCGACCTCCGCCGACGAGACCCGCAGCGGCGCCGGAATAATGCTCACGCTGCAGGCGGCATCCAGCTGACCGATGCCGGTCATATAGGGGCCGACGCCGCCGGAGAGGGTCACCAGCCGCACCTGCTGCGAGCCGATAAAGCCGCTGAGATGCTGCAGGCAGCTCATGGTGGCTTCGCCGAAGCCGACCGCCAGCAGCTGTCCCGGTTGCAGAATCCCCATCAGCGACTGCGCCGCGCCTATCCCCAGCCGGGTATTCATCGGCGGGGTGTTGAGCGCCGGCAGCACGCGAGCAATCTTGAGGCCAAAGCGCTGCTGGAGTTCGCTTTCCAGCGCCAGACAGCCTTCATAGCGCGAGTTGATCTGCACGCGGATCACCCCGGACTGGCGACCTTTCTCCAGCAGGCGGGAAATCTTCAGCCGCGGCAGCCCCAAACGCTCGCCGATGTCGTTTTGCGTCAGGCCGTCGTGGTAGTAACACCACGCCACCCGCGCCACCAGCTCTTCCTCGGCTAACGCCAGCCCGGCGTAGCGATGGTCTTCCGTAATGCGTTTTTCGCTCATAAATTGAACTCTTATAAAAATTTAGATCATATGTTCGCTATTGCGCGGCCGGAAAGTGTGAGCCGACTGGCAAAACGGATCTTTCCTCTCTGGCCCCTTTTTTCCGGACGATCTAAAGCGCCAAACTGTGATCTTCGCACGGTTGTAAATATAGTTCACCGTCTACGCTTTTGAACATTATTAAATTTAAAAATCATTTGTTCAAACGAGGCGCGACGATGAAGCCACTGCTTGAAGCTCGCCAGATCCGCAAACAGTTCTCCGGCGTTGCCGTGCTGAAGGGCATCGACTTTACGCTATGCGCGGGCCAGGTGCATGCGCTGATGGGGGGCAACGGCGCGGGTAAATCGACGCTGATGAAGATCATCGCCGGCGTCGAAACCCCGGATAGCGGTGAACTGACGATCGGCGAACGCGCGTTTGCGCGCCTTAACCCGGCGCTGGCCCACCAGCTGGGCATCTATCTGGTGCCGCAGGAGCCGATGCTGTTTCCCAACCTCAGCGTGCGCGAGAACATTCTTTTTCGTCTGCCGAAGCGGGCGGATACCGCCGCGCGGCTGCAGGAAAAACTGCAGCAGCTGAACTGCCAGATCAACCTGGACGCCAGCGCCAGCACGCTTGAGGTAGCCGATCAACAGATGGTCGAGATCCTGCGCGGCCTGATGCGCGAGGCGCGGATCCTGATCCTTGATGAACCCACCGCCTCTTTAACGCCGGGCGAAACGGAAAGGCTGTTTCAGCAGATCCGGGCATTGCAGGGGCTCGGCGTGGGGATCGTCTTTATCTCGCACAAACTGCCGGAAATCCGCCAGCTTGCCAGCCATGTGTCGGTGATGCGCGATGGGGCGGTAGTGCTCAGCGGCGAAACGGCGGGCTACGGCGACCAACAGCTTATCAGCGCCATGACGCCGGCCAGCCGCGACCATGCGCTGAGCGACACGCAAAAGCTGTGGCTGGCGCTGCCGGGCAACCGCCGCACCCAGGCGCAGGATTTTCCCGTTTTGCGGGTGGAGGATCTCACCGGCGAAGGTTTTATCGATCTCAGTCTGGAGATCCGCGCCGGGGAGATCGTCGGCCTCGCCGGGCTGGTGGGATCCGGGCGCACCGAATTTGCCGAAACCTTATACGGCCTGCGTCCGCCGCGCGCCGGGCGGATCTGGCTGGAGAACCGCGAGATTAGTCAGGAGAGCACCCGCGCCAGGCTGGCCAGCGGGCTGGTCTATCTGCCCGAAGACCGCCAGGTCTCCGGGCTGTTTCTCGATGCGCCGGTGCGCTGGAACACGGTGATGTTCAATCAGCCGTCGTGGTGGCAGCAGGGGAAACGGGAGGCGGCGGTGGTCGAACGCTATCACCGGGCGCTGGGGATCAAGCTGGCCGATGGCGATCAGCCGGTGCGTACCCTCTCCGGCGGCAACCAGCAGAAGGTGCTGCTGGCGCGCTGTCTGGAGGCTAACCCGCTGCTGTTGATTGTTGATGAACCGACGCGCGGCGTGGATGTCTCCGCCCGCGCCGATATCTATCAGTTGCTGAAAAGCGTTGCCGCGCAAAATGTGGCGGTGCTGATGATCTCCAGCGATCTGGATGAGTTCGTTGGCCTGGCCGACCGGGTGTTGGTGATGCATCAGGGCCGCTACAGCGGCGAGCTGGCGCGGCAGGCGGTGACCGTCGATCGTATGATGACCCTGGCCTTTGGAGGGCAGGCATGAAAACGTTACTCAAGAATCGCGAACTGAGCGCCTTCTTCGCCATCGTGGCGCTGTTTGCCGTGCTGGTGGCGCTCAATCCGGCCTATTTCAGCCTGCAGACGCTGGCGATGATTTTCGCCAGCTCGCAAATTCTGTGCCTGCTGGCGCTGGGGGCAACGCTGGTGATGCTGACCCGCAATATCGACGTATCGGTGGGCTCCACCGTTGGCCTGAGCGCCATCGCTGTTGGGGTGGCGCTGAACAACGGCTACGGGCTGGCGACGGCGATCGCCTTCGCGCTGGCGATTGGCGCGCTGGCCGGGGCTTTTAACGGCCTGCTGGTGGTGGGGCTGCGCATTCCGGCGATCGTCGCCACCCTCGGCACGCTGGGGTTGTATCGCGGGGTGATGTTGCTGTGGACCGGCGGGAAATGGATCGAAGGCTTGCCCGATAGCCTGAAATCGCTCTCGGAGCCGCTGTTTATCGGCGTCTCGCCGCTGGGCTGGCTGGTGCTGGCGCTGCTGCTGGCGGGAGCATGGCTGCTGTCGCGCACCGCCTCTGGGCGTGATTTCTATGCCGTTGGCGATAACCTCGCCGCTGCCCGCCAGCTGGGCGTGGCGGTCAACCGCACGCGGATGCTGGCCTTTACCCTCAACGGTATGCTGGCGGCCTGCGCCGGGATCGTCTTCGCCGCGCAGATTGGCTTTGTGCCCAATCAGACCGGCAGCGGCCTGGAGATGAAAGCCATCGCCGCCTGCGTGCTGGGCGGGATTTCGCTGCTCGGCGGCACCGGCACCCTGCTCGGCGCGTTTCTCGGCGCCTTCTTCCTCACCCAAATCGACACCGTGCTGGTGCTGTTCCGCCTTCCCGCCTGGTGGAATGACTTTATCGCCGGCCTGGTCCTGCTCGGGGTGCTGGTCCTTGATGGCCGCCTGCGCCAGGCGCTGACCCGCCATCAGCGGGCGCTGAAGTACAGCCGTTTCCAGCCCGGCAACAAAGGGGGCAAACAGGTTGCCCGCTTTCCCGAACGCAAAAGCAAAGAGGTGGCCTAAATGAAGCTGAAGCTTAACTGGGAAAGCGCGCTGCTGGCGTTGTTAGTCGTGGAAATCCTGCTGTTCGGCGCGCTGAATCCGCGCATGCTGGATCTCAATATGCTGCTCTTTAGCACCAGCGACTTTATCTGCATCGGCATCGTCGCGCTGCCGCTGACGCTGGTGATCATCAGCGGCGGGATCGATATTTCGCTGGGCTCGACCATCGGCCTGTGCGCCATCGCCCTCGGGGTGATGACCCAGGCGGGCTGGCCGCTGTGGCTGGCGGTGTCGCTGACGTTGCTGCTGGGGCTGCTGTGCGGGTTAATCAACGCCGCGCTGATCCACTACACCGGCATCAGCCCGCTGGTGATCACCCTCGGGACGCTGTATCTGTACGGCGGCGGCGCGCTGCTGCTTTCCGGCATGGCCGGCGCCACCGGCTATGAAGGGATCGGCGGCTTTCCCGACAGCTTCACCGCCTTCGCCAATTTAACCCTGGGCGGGCTGCCGCTGCCGCTGGTGCTGTTCGCGGTCATCACCTTTCTCTTCTGGCTGCTGGCCCATCGCGGGCGCTTTGGCCGCCATCTTTTTTTACTCGGGCAAAACTCGCGCGCCGCCCGCTATGCCGCGCTGTCGGTCAACGGCATCCCATATGTGCTGTATGGCCTGGTGGGCGTGGCGTCGGCAGTGGCGGCGCTGGTGATGGTCTCCTATTTTGGCTCGGCGCGTTCGGATTTAGGCCGTGACCTGCTGATGCCGGCGCTGACCGCGGCGGTGCTCGGCGGGGCCAATATTTACGGCGGCTCGGGATCGATACTGGGTACCGCGCTGGCGGCATTGCTGGTGGGGTATCTGCAACAGGGTTTACAGATGGTCGGCATCCCCAACCAGGTGTCGAGCGCGCTGTCAGGGGCGCTGTTGGTGGTGGTGGTGATGGGGCGTTCGCTGAGCCTGCACCGTGAATGGGTGCGCGCGACCTGGCGGCGTCTTTTCTCGCGTAAAACAATCGGAGCATAAACATACGATGAAAACCAAACGAATCCTCCAGACGAGCGTCCTGGCGCTGGCGTTAAGCGTGGCAACCGCCCAGGCGGCGGACCGCATCGCCTTTATACCTAAGCTGGTCGGCGTGGGCTTCTTTACCAGCGGCGGCAACGGCGCGAAAGAGGCGGGGAAAGCGCTGGGCGTGGATGTCACCTATGACGGCCCCACCGAGCCCAGCGTTTCCGGCCAGGTGCAGCTGATCAACAACTTCGTCAACCAGGGCTACAACGCGATTATCGTCTCCGCCGTCTCGCCGGACGGCCTGTGTCCGGCGCTGAAGCGGGCGATGCAGCGCGGGGTGAAGGTCCTGACCTGGGATTCCGATACCAAACCGGAGTGCCGCAGCATCTATATCAATCAGGGCACGCCGCAGCAGCTCGGCGGCCTGCTGGTGGAGATGGCGGAAAAGCAGGTGACCAGGCCCGCTGCCAAAGTGGCGTTTTTCTACTCCAGCCCGACGGTGACCGACCAGAACCAGTGGGTGAAGGAAGCCAAAGCCAAAATCGAAAAAGAACATCCGCAGTGGCAAATCGTCACCACCCAGTTCGGCTATAACGATGCCACCAAATCGCTGCAAACCGCCGAGGGGATCTTAAAAGCGTATCCGGATCTTGACGCCATTATCGCGCCGGATGCCAATGCCCTGCCGGCGGCGGCGCAGGCGGCGGAAAACCTCAAGCGCCAGGGCGTGGCGATCGTCGGCTTTAGTACCCCCAACGTGATGCGCCCGTACGTGGAGCGCGGCACGGTGAAAGCCTTTGGCCTGTGGGATGTGGTTCAGCAGGGCAAAATTGCGGTTAACGTCGCCGATCGTCTGCTGAAAAAGGGCGATCTTAACGTCGGCGACAGCGTTGAGGTGAAAGATATCGGCTCGCTGAAGGTCGAACCGAACAGCGTGCAGGGCTACCAGTATGAGGCGAAGGGCAACGGTATCGTGCTGCTGCCGGAGCGCGTGGTGTTCAGCAAAGAGAACATCAATAACTACGACTTCTGACGGAGGATGAGATGGCTGATTTAGACGATATCAAAGAGGGCAAGGACTTCGGCCTCGACCGCCCGCAGCAGAACACGCTGTATACCCTGAAAGGCTGCGGCTCGCTGGACTG
Source organism: Klebsiella sp. GB_Kp056 (assembly GCF_040064755.1). Taxonomy (NCBI): domain Bacteria; kingdom Pseudomonadati; phylum Pseudomonadota; class Gammaproteobacteria; order Enterobacterales; family Enterobacteriaceae; genus Klebsiella; species Klebsiella sp. GB_Kp056. The sequence continues at coordinate 9,858 of NZ_JBEAJA010000054.1, forward strand.
GGGCATGCAGTCGCGGCTGGCGCGTATTTTTAATCCGCACAGCAACCGCACGGTCATGCTGGCCTTCGATCACGGTTACTTCCAGGGACCCACCACCGGGCTGGAGCGCATCGATCTGTCGATTGCGCCGCTGTTCGAGGAAACCGACGTGCTGATGTGCACCCGCGGCGTACTGCGCAGTCAGGTGCCGGCCGCGACCAACAAACCGGTGGTGCTGCGCGCCTCCGGCGGCAACTCGATCCTCAGCGAACTTTCCAACGAGTGCGTGGCGGTGGCGATGGAAGATGCGCTGCGCCTGAACGTCTGCGCAGTGGCGGCGCAGGTCTATATCGGCAGCCAATACGAACATCAGTCGATCAACAACATCATCAAACTGGTGGACGCCGGCAACCGCTACGGTATGCCGGTACTGGCGGTGACCGGCGTCGGCAAAGAGATGACCCGCGATGCGCGCTACTTCTCGCTGGCCAGCCGGATTGCCGCCGAAATGGGGGCGCAGTTTGTGAAGACCTATTTCGTTGAGGAAGGCTTTGAAAAAGTGACCGCCAGCTGCCCGGTGCCGATCGTCATCGCCGGGGGGAAAAAGCTGCCGGAGCATGAGGCGCTGGAGATGTGCTGGCGGGCGATCGACCAGGGGGCGTCCGGGGTGGATATGGGGCGCAATATCTTCCAGTCCAGCGCCCCGCGCGCGATGCTGAAGGCGGTGAAAAAGGTGGTGCATGAGAATCTGAACGCGCGCGAAGCGTACCAGTTCTGGCAGGAAGAGAAACAGGGAGAGCGGAAATGAATGTGACGCTGGTGGAGATCAATATCAAACCCGAGCGGGTGGATGAGTTTCTCGAGGTGTTCCGCGCCAACCACGAAGGGGCGCTGCGGGAGCCGGGCAACCTGCGCTTTGATGTTCTGCAGGATCCGGAGGTGAAGACCCGCTTTTTTATCTACGAAGCCTATAAAGACGATGAAGCGGTGCTGGCGCACAAGAAGACCCCGCACTATTTAGCCTGCGTCGAAAAGCTGGAAGAGATGATGTCGCAGCCGCGGCAGAAGCGCAGCTTTATCGGCCTGCTACCGCAGGTGTGAGGGAAATCCAGAGCAGAAGATAACCCCGGTCCTCTTCCATTGGGAGAGGACCGGGGGGAGGGGCAGTTTATTACGCCTCTTCAACCGAGACGCGCAGGGCCGCCAGCGCCTTACGCGCCGCCTTCAGCACCTGCTCGCACTGCTCAAGGGTGAGGGTCAGCGGCGGTTCAACGCGGATCGTCTTGGCGTTATTTAACGTCCCGGCGACCAGCACCCGCTGTCTGAACATCTCGCTGGCAAAGTCGTAGCCAATCTCGTTATCGACAAACTCGATGGCCATCAGCATGCCTTTCCCGCGCACTTCATTCACCAGGTCCGGATACTCCTGCGCCAGCAGGCGGAAACCGTCCAGCAGCATATCGCCTTTCTGCGCCGCCTGCGCCGGCAGGTTTTGCGTCAACAGCACGTTAATGGTCGCCAGCGCCGCCGCACAGGCCAGCGGGTTGCCGCCGAAGGTCGTGGTGTGCAGGAACGGGTTGTCGAACAGCACCGAGAAGACCTCTTCCGTCGCCACCGTCGCGCCGATCGGCATCACGCCGCCGCCGAGCGCTTTCGCCAGACACAGAATGTCGGGCTGAACGTTCTCATGCTCGCAGGCGAACATCTTGCCAGTGCGGCCCATGCCGGTCTGCACTTCATCGAGGATCAGCAGGGCGCCAAACTCGTCGCACAGCTTACGCACCGCCGGCAAATACCCCGTCGGCGGCAGGATCACGCCCCCTTCGCCCTGAATCGGCTCAAGGATCACCGCCGCGACGTCGTCGCCGGTTTTCTTGCACTCGCTCAGCATGGTGCGCATGGCGTTGATATCGCCGAACGGCACATGGCGGAAGCCCGGCAGCAGCGGCATAAACGGTTTGCGGAAAGTCGACTTGGCGGTGGCCGACAGCGCGCCCAGCGATTTGCCGTGGAAGGCGCCGCTGGTGGCGATGAAGGTGAATTTACCGCGCGGCGACTGATAGGCTTTCGCCAGCTTGATGGCCGCCTCTACCGATTCGGTACCGCTGTTGCAGAAGAAGCTGTACTTCAGTTTGCCGGGCGTTAAGGCCGCCAGGGTTTTCGCCAGCATCGCGCGTAGCGGATCCAGCAGTTCCTGACTGTGAAGCGGTTGTTTCGCGAGTTGATTCTCGACGGCGGATACCACAACTGGATTACGGTGCCCTACATTGAAGATGCCAAACCCGCCAAGGCAGTCGATAAACTCCTGTCCCTGGGTGTCGACAAGCGTATTTAACCCTCCCGCTTGCCACTCTACGGCTCCGTAATCCCCGCCGGCTGTGACCGATTTTCGATACTCTAAAAACCCCGGATTCACATGCTCTTTAAAGTATTCTCTGACCTCCTGGTTAAGTGCTTTCATTTCCTCATGGTCAAGCGTGCGCTTTTCAATGAGATTCAGTGCGTGTGCGCTGCAGGCCAGAGCCGATGCGCTGGAAGGTAACCTGTTCAAAATGTGCTCCTGGGGCGGACGTATCACACGATACTGGATTAAGTATTGCAGGGATTACGCCAGTTCGGCAGAAGCGGTGAAAATCGGGATAAATGCAAAGTAAAAGACGAAATGTGTAAAATTTAATCTCATGGCGCCATTATTGGCACGTTTTATTCCTGAGCTGACGAGATTTTCTGCCTGCGGCGTTGAGCGGCACGATCCGTCGTGGTGCGGGCTGCCCCAGCGCGGGGCAGCCGATGGTGAGAAAAGAGGCTTAGTCGAGCTGGGAGATCTCCATCGCCGCCCGGTCGATAATGCCGATGATCTGCTTGAGCTGGGCGGCGCTGCTGGCCTGCTGGTTCACTTTCAGGTCGAGGACCGCTTTGAAATTCTCCAGCGCGCGCTTCATCTGCGGATCGCGGCGCAGCTCACAGCCGACCATCCGCGCCTGCAGACGCTCCTGGATATGGGCCAGATGCTCCTGGTTCTCCGCGTGCAGCTGTTTCCCCTCTTCGCTGATGACGATTTTTTTGCGTCCGTTGTCGTCTTCCACGCTGATGAGACCCTGGTCCTGGAGCAGATCCAGCGTCGGGTAGATCACCCCCGGGCTGGGACTGTAGTTCCCCTGGGTGAGGGTTTCGATCTCTTTGATCAGCTCATAGCCATGGCTGGCGCTGCGGCTGAGGATGTCCAGAATAATCAGCCGCAGTTCGCCGTGGCCAAAGAAACGCTGGCGACGTCCGCCGCCGCGACGGCCATGGTCGCCGTGTTCGCTGGGGTCACCGTGGCGCCCGCGCGGCCCACGCCCGTCTTCATGATGATGTCGCATGGTTACCTCCTGCTATGTTTTGATATATCTAATTTATATCTAAAAAATGAATTCTCGCAATGCTGGTTGTGATTTATTTTTTAATTTGTTGATATTTATGTGTTTATTTTTGGTGCTGGTATTTTAATGCGGTTTGTTTTGACTATATCAAAAAAAGACTTGCATTCTTTTTAGATGGCAATCATTATCATTTGCATCGAGTTTAGATATATCTATTTACTGTTCACGAAGGCGATCGATGATGACAAAAACCAAAGCAGACAAGTACCCGCAGCGTGTCCGCAATGAGCTGCGTTTCCGTGAGCTGACGGTGCTGCGCGTGGAGCGCGCAGGCGCGGCTTTCCAGCGCATCGTGCTGGGAGGCGAGGCGCTGGAAGGTTTCGTTTCCCGCGGCTTTGACGACCACACCAAGCTTTTCTTCCCGGAGCCGGGCGCGGCGTTTGCCCCGCCGCAGGTGACCGAGGAGGGGATTGACTGGGGCGAGGGCGTGCGGCCTGCTACCCGCGACTATACGCCGCTGTACGATGCCGAACGCCATGAGCTGGCGTACGACTTCTTTATCCACGACGGCGGAATCGCCAGCCGCTGGGCGCTGGAGGCAAAAGCGGGCGATAAGCTGGTGATCGGCGGTCCGCGCGGCTCGCTGGTGGTGCCGGAGGATTACGCCTGGCAACTGTATGTCTGCGATGAGTCCGGTATGCCGGCGCTGCGTCGTCGTCTGCTGGGTTTGCGTCAGCTGGCGGTGACGCCGCAGGTGACGGCCATCGTCACTATCGCCGATGCGTCATATAAAGATTATCTGGCGGACCTCGACGGCTTTAACATCGAGTGGGTGGTGGGCCACCATCCGGCGTTCGTCGCCGAGCGTCTGGCGCAGGTGAAGGTGCCGGCGGAGGATTATTTCATCTGGCTGACCGGCGAAGGCGCGGTGGTGAAATCGCTGCTGGCGCGCTTTGAGGATGAGAGCATCGATCAGCAGCTGGTGCGCTCGCAGGCGTACTGGCACAGCAAGTAAAAAGCCATCGTGGTCAAACCCGGATAGCGGCGCGTAGCGCCTTATCCGGGCTACGGTTGGCGCCGATTTGTAGCCCCGGTAAGCACAGCGCCACCGGGGAAGGCTTATCGTTCCGCCAGCGCTTTAAGCACCATCGCTACCGCGTGGGCGCCGGGGTCCATGTTGCCGAGCAGGCTGTCGCTGTTGAGATAGGACGCTCGTCCGGCGCCGGCTTTGCCCGACTGGCAAGTGCGATCCGCGCCGGCCTGCGCCGCGGCAAAAGCGGCCTGCAGGTTCTCCGGTTCGGCGAGCAGCGCCGCCAGCGCTGGCTGCAGCGCGTCGATCATTGTCCGGTCGCCTTCCTCGGCGCCGCCGTAAAATTTCATCTGCTCCAGGCCGGCGTTCAGCGCCTCGGCCACGCTGGCGCCTTGCCCCAGCTTCTGCCCGGCAGCGGTGAAGAAGATCGACATCAATACCCCGCTGGAGCCGCCCATCACCACCGTCAGGCGTTCGCCCGTGAGCGCGAACAGCGTGGGCAGATCGTTCAGCGGCAGCTGCTGGCGCTGCAACAGGTCGGCAATCTCACGCGCCCCGGCGGCGAAGGTGGAGCCGGTATCGCCATCGCCCACTTTGGCATCCAGCGCGTTGAGATGGTCTTCAAGCCCGACGAGGGTGCCGGTCACCTGGGCCACGTAATCGCCCACCTGCGGGTTGGCCGAAGGCGTAAAGTTGACGCGCGGGCTGGCGAGAGTGGACGGCATGATGTTAACCGTCCGCGGCTGCACCGGCCGCGGCCAGCTGGCGGTTTCCACATCCGCCAGCAGCGCTTTCTCAATACTCTCTTCCAACACGATGGCGCTCAGCGAGAAACCCTTCATATCCAGGGCCGTCACCAGCGAGGCCGGGCCAATCAACCAGTCAATGCGCGCCTGCAGCGGCGTGTTGGCCAGTTCGCGGGTCAGGATCGCCATTTCGGCCACCGACACGCCGCCGAGATTATTGAGCATCACCGCCAGACGGCCGGTTTCCGGCAAGGCGGCGGTCAGTTTTTCCACCATCAGATTGACGATGTCCGCACTGTTTTGCGTGGCGATGGTGGAGGCGCCAGGTTCGCCGTGGATGCCCATTCCCAGCTCGGCATGGCCGGCCTGATGGCGCGGCGCGCTGTCCGCCTCCTGCGGCAGATGGCAGCTGGCCAGCGCCACCCCGATGCTGGCGGTGTGGTTGGCGGCATACTGCGCTTCGCGCAGAACGGTGGCGAGATTGCAGCCGCGCTCGGCAAAATAGCCCGCCACCTTATGGACGAACAGCGTACCGGCGATGCCGCGCGGCTGTTTGTTTTCCGGCAGCGAAATGTCGTCGCCGACGATCAGCATTTCCACGTTGTAGCCGAGACGGCGCGCTTTCTCCGCCGCGAGGCCGAAGTTCAGCCGGTCGCCGGTATAGTTTTTTACGATCAGCAGGCAGCCCGCCTCGCCGGTCACCGCCTGAATGGCGGTAAGCACCGCGTCGACGCTCGGCGAGGCGAACAGATCGCCACAAACCGCGGCGGTCAGCATGCCTTTACCAATAAAGCCGACGTGCGCCGGTTCGTGGCCGGCGCCGCCGCCGGCGATCACCGCCACGTTGTTTTTATTCAGGTCGCGACGGACCAACACCCGGATCGCCGGGTCGCTCTCCAGCCGGGCGAGGTTGTTCCACGGACTGGCGATGATGGTCCCCTCAATCACATCGTTGACGAGGCTGGCGCGCTGGTTAAAAAAGAATTGAGACATAGTGGTTCCTGAAGAGTAAGCGAAAACTCACCCTCCGGAGGCAGGCCTCCGGAGCGGTAACGGACAAAGTGGATTTAGTGACGGATAAGGCGCTGGCGGCGCATATCGAGCGCGATGGGCTCGCCGGGCTGCACGCTGTTCAGCGCCTCGCCCTGCTGACACAGCCAGGCGATCCCCGCCGCGCGGGCGATAATCGCGCCGTGGGCCTGTTCGCTGCCGTCGCGCAGGCACAGGCCTTTCACGCGGCTGGCATCCAGTTGCAGGACGGCCGACGGGAACATGTTGTCAGCGATAATAATGGTCGGCTCGCCGGGCGTCGGCAGCGTTTCCTGCACGTCCTGCAGATGGCGCAGGGTGCGCTGCAGAATATCTTCGATATCGATATAGCGCGCCTGGAGATAGGGGTCATCCAGCTGGCGATACTGCTGGCTGAGCTCCATCAGCACCTGATGCCACGCCCATTCCGCCGAGCACGGCTCGGTGAGCAGACGATCGTTGGCGGCATCAAACAGATCCTCATCGTCGAGCAGAGTGTGGTGCCCGGCGAAAATCGCCGCGATATCGGCGTTAAATTTATTCTCCGCCAGCTCGGTCAGGGCAGTGAGATCCGCCAGCGTCTGGTCGATAGCCCGGCGCAGCCGCTGCTGCTCGTGGGCGACATCGGCGGCGGCCGGGCGGACCGGCTGGATCAGGGCCAGCGGATAGCGCAGCGCGATGCCTTCGACGCGCTCGGGGGCGGCCGGGGCCGCTGCCGGTTGCGCCGCAGGCGATTCGCCGAAGTTATCGGCGGCCAGCGCCTGAAACGCCGCCAGCGCCGCATCGGCCTCTGGCCCGCGGGCCAGCAGGCGCAGCTTATCGTTGCGCCGCACCTGCAGCAGGGCGATTTGGTTGAGGCTGTCCGGTTTGACGCACTTCCCGTTTTTCTCCAGCAGCAGATCGGCGTTAAAGCCCGCCAGCGCGGCGACCAGCTTCGACGCCGGACGCACGTGCAGGCCGTTGTGGTTCTGTATGACGACCGCAAGCGACTTGCTGTCGCCATCGTCGGCAAGCGTCGGCGCCGGGGCGGCGTCAGGGGTTGGCGAAGGTAAACCCAGCTGGATCCGTTTGGCCTCCAGGGCGTTCATGGCGTCGGCGATCACTTTGTCGATCCCGGCGCCGGAGGCGGCGCTGACGGTGGCCGCCAGCGTCCCCTCCACCAGCGGCGCGGCGCACAGCCGCACCTTCGCGGCAATCGCCGGATCGAGCAGGTCGAGGGCGGTTTCGGCGCTAAGCAACGCGCTGCCAATATCCATCATCACCAGCACGTGGTCGGTATCGGCGACGGATTCGATCGCTTCCATGACCTTGATCGGATCGGTGCCGATCGGGCTGTCGGGATCGTCGATCCCGGCGGCGATCGCCAGCTTGCAGCCGTCGTTGATTAACATCTGCCGGGCCAGTTCTCCGACACCTTCGCCCAGCCGGGCGCTATGAGAAACAATAACCAGGTTTACCATCGCGATTTCCTTACTCTTTGGCCGCGGCGGCCAGCATCTGCATCATAAACATCACTGACGTGGCGCCCGGATCCTGATGGCCGATGCTGCGTTCGCCAAGGTAGCTGGCGCGGCCTTTGCGCGCCTGCATGGTGATGGTGCTGTGGGCGCCGGCCTCCGCTGCTTTGCAGGCGGCATCCAGCGCGGCGGCGATCGACAGATGCTGCTCGCTGGACTGGCGCAGGGAGTCCACCACCGGCAGCCAGACGTCGCACATGGTTTTATCCCCTGGCTCCGCTTTACCGCGGTTGACGACGCCGTCCGCGCCTTCGCGGATCATCAGGTATAGTTCGTCGAGGGTCAGGCTCTGGTGGGCCTGAGTGACCTGCGCGGCGCGAATGAAGAAGGTGCCGAACAGCGGGCCGCTGGCGCCGCCGACGTTGGAGAGCAGCGTCATGCCGGTGTTTTTGAGGATAAAGCCAATATCTTTATCGGCAATCGACGGCAGCTTTTCCACCACCTTGCTGAACCCGCGGTGCATATTCAGGCCGTGGTCGGCATCGCCGATCTCTTTATCGAGGCCGGTGAGAAAATCGCTCTCTTTGGTGAAGATATCGCCGCAGCGGTACAGCCAGTCGACGATTTGCGTTCTGTTCAGTGACATGTCGTGCTCCTTAGTTTCCCCAGTTCAGCGCCGGGGTATGAACCGGGGCGTCCCATAGCGCCAGCGTCTCATCATCCGCTTTCAGCAGGGTGATGGAGAAGCCCGCCATATCCAGCGAGGTGCAATAGCTGCCGACGAGGTTGCGTTCGATGATGATGCCGGACGCTTCGCAGCGCTGGGCGAGCCGGTGATAGACGCCGTACAGTTCGGACAGCGGCGTGGCGCCGAGGTTATTGACCATGGCGATGACCCGGTCGCCGTTTTGTAGCGCGGTTTTGCTCTGCTTCACTTCCTGCCACGCGCCCTTAACGGTATCCCACTGGCGCAGCGTGCGGCTGTAGGCGCCATTCTCCAGCAGGGTATCGAACATCTCATCGACGGTTTGGTCCAGTGAGCTGAAGCGACGGCGGTCGATGCCCGGCTCGCCGTGAATGCCGACGCCGAACTCCATTTCATCGTCCTGCAGGGTAAAGGAGGGTTGTCCGGCGGCCGGTACGGTGCAGGCGCCGAGGGCGATGCCAATGGAGTGGCCGAGATTATTCAGGCGGCGCCCCAGTTCAGCGCAGGCCTCCAGCGAATCGCCGCGCTCGGCGGCGGCGCCGACCAGTTTTTCGATCAGAACGGTATTGGCGACGCCGCGGCGGCCTGCGGTATAGAGACTGTCTTTCACCGCCACGTCGTCGTCGACCACCACGGTGGTGACTTTAATGCCGCTCTCATGCAGCAGCTCGGTGGCGGTTTCGAAGTTCAGGATGTCGCCGGTGTAGTTTTTGATAATCAGCAGGACGCCTTCGCCGCCGTCAATCTGCATCGCGCATTCGAACATTTTATCCGGCGTCGGCGAGGTGAAGATTTCCCCCGGGCAGGCGCCAGAGAGCATCCCCTGGCCGATATAGCCGCAGTGCATCGGCTCATGGCCGCTGCCGCCGCCGGAGAGGAGGGCGACCTTGCCGGCCACCGGCGCGTCGGCGCGGGTGACGTACAGCGGGTCCTGGTGCAGGGTCAGCTGCGGGTGGGCTTTAGCCAGCCCCTGTAATTGTTCATTCAGTACATCTTCAACACGGTTAATCAGCTTTTTCATTATTCAGTGCTCCGTTGGAGAAGGTTCGATGCGGCCTCTCTGCTGGCGGAGGCGGTCATCGCGTAGGGGTATCGTCTGACGGTGCAGCGTGCCTGGCGATATGATGATTCTGGCTGAGCGGACGAAAAAAAGAATGCCCCGGCGATCGGGTTTCATTACGAAACATCACCTGCTGATTTTGTTTCTTTATGGAACGTTTTTGCTGAGGAAACGGTGAAAATGCGAGCTGGCGCGCTTTTTTTCCTCTGCCTTAAGCGCCGGTCATCGCGGCTGGCGCAGCGGGCTGAAAAAAATTTTTTGCTAAATTTCCCCCGGCTGTGGGGAAAAAGCCTGCCGCTAAAGGGGGATGGTAAGGGAATTATGCGGCAGAGGAGCGGATCGGGATCGCAATCCTGACGAAGACTAGGGTTTTTTGTTCCAATATGGAACGTAAAAATTTAACCTGTGTTTCAAATCAGAACAAAAAGGCGAAAGATTTTTTTGTTCCGTGCCGGCCCTACAGTGATCGCACTGCTCCGGTACATTCCGTTGAGGCCGCGCTTTACCGGCCGGCGCGGATAACGCCAGGGCTCATCATGTCTACATGCGCACTTATTTGAGGGTGAAAGGAATGCTAAAAGTTATTCAATCTCCAGCCAAATATCTTCAGGGTCCTGATGCTGCTGTCCTGTTCGGTCAATATGCCAAAAACCTGGCGGAGAGCTTCTTCGTCATCGCTGACGACTTCGTGATGAAGCTGGCGGGGGAGAAAGTGGTGAATGGCCTGCAGAGTCACGATATTCGCTGCCATGCGGAACGGTTTAACGGCGAATGCAGCCATGCGGAAATTAACCGCCTGATGGCGATTTTGCAAAAACAGGGCTGCCGCGGCGTGGTTGGCATCGGCGGCGGTAAAACCCTCGATACCGCGAAGGCGATCGGTTACTACCAGAAGCTGCCTGTGGTGGTGATCCCGACCATCGCTTCGACCGATGCGCCGACCAGCGCGCTGTCGGTGATCTACACCGAAGCGGGCGAGTTTGAAGAGTATCTGATCTATCCGAAAAACCCGGATATGGTGGTGATGGACACGGCGATTATCGCCAAAGCGCCGGTACGCCTGCTGGTCTCCGGCATGGGCGATGCGCTCTCCACCTGGTTTGAGGCCAAAGCCTGCTACGATGCGCGCGCCACCAGCATGGCCGGGGGGCAGTCCACCGAGGCGGCGCTGAGCCTGGCCCGCCTGTGCTATGATACGCTGCTGGCGGAGGGCGAAAAGGCCCGTCTGGCGGCGCAGGCCGGGGTGGTGACCGAAGCGCTGGAGCGCATCATCGAAGCGAACACCTACCTCAGCGGCATTGGCTTTGAAAGCAGCGGCCTGGCCGCCGCCCACGCGATCCACAACGGTTTCACCATTCTGGAAGAGTGCCATCACCTGTATCACGGCGAGAAAGTGGCCTTCGGCACCCTGGCGCAGCTGGTGCTGCAGAACAGCCCGATGGACGAGATTGAAACCGTGCTGGGCTTCTGCCAGCGCGTCGGCCTGCCGGTGACCCTCGCGCAGATGGGCGTCAAAGAGGGGATCGACGCGAAAATCGCCGCGGTGGCGAAAGCCACCTGCGCGGAAGGGGAAACCATCCACAATATGCCGTTTGCGGTGACCCCGGAGAGCGTGCACGCCGCTATCCTCACCGCCGATCTGTTAGGCCAGCAGTGGCTGGCGCGTTAATTCGCGGTGGCTAAACCGCTGGCGCCGGTCGGCGGTCTTTCTTTCTCCCCTCTGGCAGCGGCTGCCGGAGGGGTTCTCTATGGTAAAACGCGGAAAACAGTATGACTGTTCAGACTCAGGATACCGGGAAGGCGGTCTCTTCCGTCATCGCCCAGTCATGGCATCGCTGCAGCAAGTTTATGCAGCGCGAAACCTGGCAAAAACCGCACCAGGCCCAGGGCCTGACCTTTGACTCGATCTGTCGGCGTAAAACCGCGCTGCTGACCATCGGTCAGGCGGCGCTGGAGGACGCTTGGGAGTTTATGGACGGTCGCCCCTGCGCGCTGTTTATCCTTGATGAGACTGCCTGTATTCTGAGCCGCTGCGGCGAACCGCAAACGCTGGCGCAGCTGGCTGACCTGGGGTTTCGCGACGGCAGCTACTGCGCGGAGAGCATTATCGGCACCTGCGCGCTGTCGCTGGCCGCGATGCAGGGGCAGCCGATCAACACCGCCGGCGATCGGCATTTTAAGCAGGCCCTGCAGCCATGGAGCTTTTGTTCGACGCCGGTGTTCGATAACCACGGGCGGCTGTTCGGCTCTATCTCGCTTTGCTGTCTGATGGAGCACCAGTCCAGCGCCGACCTCTCCCTGACGCTGGCCATCGCCCGCGAGGTGGGCAATTCCCTGCTCACCGACAGCCTGCTGGCGGAATCCAACCGCCACCTCAATCAAATGTACGGCCTGCTGGAGAGCATGGACGACGGGGTGATGGCGTGGAACGAACAGGGGGTACTGCAATTTCTCAATGTTCAGGCGGCGAGACTGCTGCATCTTGATGCCCAGGCCAGCCAGGGAAAAAATATCGCCGATCTGGTGACCCTGCCGGCGCTGCTGCGCCGCGCCATCAAACACGCCCGCGGCCTGAATCACGTTGAAGTCACCTTTGAAAGCCAGCACCAGTTTATCGACGCGGTGATCACCTTAAAACCGATTGTCGAGTCGCAAGGCAACAGCTTTATTCTGCTGCTGCACCCGGTGGAGCAGATGCGTCAGCTGATGACCAGCCAGCTGGGCAAAGTCAGCCACACCTTTGAGCAGATGTCAGCCGACGATCCGGAAACCCGGCGGCTGATCCACTTTGGCCGCCAGGCGGCGCGCGGCGGCTTTCCGGTACTGCTGTGCGGTGAAGAGGGGGTGGGGAAAGAACTGCTGAGCCAGGCCATCCACAATGAAAGCGAGCGGGCGGGCGGCCCCTACATCGCCGTCAACTGCCAGCTGTATGCCGACAGCGTGCTGGGCCAGGACTTTATGGGGAGCGCCCCCACCGATGATGAAAATGGCCGCCTGAGCCGCCTTGAGCTGGCCAACGGCGGCACCCTGTTTCTGGAAAAAATTGAGTATCTGGCGCCGGAGCTGCAGTCCGCCCTGCTGCAGGTGATTAAACAGGGAGTGCTTACCCGCCTCGACGCCCGCCGCCTGATCCCGGTGGATGTGAAGGTGATCGCCACCACCACCGTCGATCTGGCCAACCTGGTGGAACAGAACCGCTTTAGCCGCCAGCTGTACTATGCGCTGCACTCTTTCGAGATCGTCATTCCGCCGCTGCGCGCCCGGCGCAACAGTATCCCGTCGCTGGTGCATAACCGGCTGAAAAGCCTGGAGAAGCGTTTCTCTTCCCGGCTGAAAGTGGACGATGACGCGCTGGCCCAGCTGGTGGCCTACTCGTGGCCGGGAAATGATTTTGAGCTTAACAGCGTGATAGAGAACATCGCCATCAGCAGCGATAACGGCCACATTCGCCTGAGCAACCTGCCGGAATATCTCTTTTCCGATCGGCCGGGGGCCGATAGCGGCTCATCGCTGCTGCCGGCCAGCCTGACCTTTAGCGCCATCGAAAAAGAGGCCATCATCCACGCCGCCCGGGTGACCAGCGGGCGGGTGCAGGAGATGTCGCAACTGCTGAATATCGGCCGCACCACCCTGTGGCGCAAAATGAAGCAGTACGATATCGACGCCAGCCAGTTCAAGCGCAAGCATCAGGCCTAGTCTCCTCGATACGCGCCATGGAGAACAGGGCGTCCGACAGACGATTGCTGTAGCGTTTGAGCGCGTCGCGCAGAGGGTGCGAGCGGTCCATGGCCGTCAGCAGACGTTCCAGCCGACGGGCCAGGGTGCGCGCCACGTGCAGCTGGGCGGAGGCGAGATTCTTCCCCGGGATCACAAACTGTTTCAGGGGGCCGCTTTCGGCCATATTGCGGTCGATAAGTCGCTCCAGGGCGGTGATCTCCTCCTCGCCGATCGTCTGGCTCAGGCGGACCAGGCCCCGCGCATCGCTGGCCAGTTCGGCCCCCAGCGCGAACAGCGTCTCCTGAATCTGATGCAGACTTGCCCGCAGCCCGGCGTCGCGGGTGGTGGCGTAGCAGACGCCCAGCTGGGATATCAGTTCATCGACGGTGCCGTAGGCCTCGACGCGAATATGGTCTTTCTCGATGCGGCTGCCGCCGTACAGGGCGGTGGTGCCTTTATCTCCGGTGCGGGTATAGATACGGTACATTCAGCTTCTCTCACTTAACGGCAGGACTTTCACCAGCTGCCCGGCGTTGGCGCCGAGCGTACGCAGATGATCGCGGCTATCGGTGACGTGCCCGGTCGCCAGCGGCGCGTCCGCCGGCAGCTGGGCATGGGTTAGCGCGATCTCGCCGGCTGCGCTGAGCCCAATGCCCACCCGCAGCGTCGAGCTTCTGGCCGCCAGGGCGCTCAGCGTATCGGCGTCACCGCCTTCGTCGCAGGATACGGTCTGGCAGGGGACCCCCTGCTCCTCCAGCCCCCAGCACAGCTCATTGATGGCGCAGGCATGGTGCCCGCGCGGATCGTAAAACAGGCGTACGCCCGGCGGTGAAAGCGACATGACGGTCCCCTCGTTAACACTCAGAATGCCTGGCGGAAAATCGCGGCAATCTCCTGCTCGTTGCCCTTACGCGGGTTCGAGAACGCGTTGCCGTCTTTCAGGGCCATCTCCGCCATGTAAGGGAAGTCGGCCTCTTTCACCCCCAGATCGCGCAGATGCTGCGGAATCCCGATATCCATCGACAGACGCGCGATGGCGGCGATAGCTTTTTCCGCCGCGTCGAGGGTCGACAGTCCGGCGATATTTTCGCCCATCAGTTCGGCGATATCGGCGAATTTTTCCGGGTTGGCTATCAGGTTATAGCGAGCCACGTGCGGCAGCAGGACGGCGTTGGCCACGCCGTGCGGCATGTCGTACAGCCCGCCCAGCTGATGCGCCATGGCGTGCACATAACCGAGGTTGGCGTTATTGAAGGCCATCCCGGCCAGCAGAGAGGCGTAGGCCATGTTTTCCCGCGCCTGAAGATTGCTGCCGAGGGCGACGGCCTGGCGCAGGTTGCGGGCGATGAGGCGGATCGCCTGCATGGCGGCGGCGTCAGTCACCGGGTTGGCGTCTTTAGAGATATAGGCCTCTACGGCGTGGGTCAGGGCATCCATCCCGGTCGCCGCGGTCAGGGCGGCCGGTTTGCCGATCATTAGCAGCGGATCGTTGATGGAGACCGACGGCAGGTTGCGCCAGCTGACGATCACAAACTTCACTTTGGTTTGGGTGTTGGTCAGGACGCAGTGGCGGGTGACCTCGCTGGCGGTGCCGGCGGTGGTGTTGACCGCGACGATGGGCGGCAGCGGGTTGGTCAGGGTCTCAATCCCGGCATACTGATAAAGATCGCCCTCATGGGTGGCGGCGATACCGATGCCTTTGCCGCAGTCGTGCGGGCTGCCGCCGCCCACGGTGACGATAAGATCGCACTGCTCGCGGCGAAACACGGCGAGACCGTCGCGCACGTTGGTGTCTTTCGGGTTCGGCTCGACGCCGTCAAAGATCGCCACCTCGATGCCGGCCTCCCGCAGATAATGCAGAGTTTTATCCACCGCGCCATCTTTTATCGCCCGCAGGCCTTTGTCGGTAACCAGCAGGGCTTTTTTACCCCCCAGCAGCTTGCAGCGGTCACCGACCACGGAAATAGCGTTGGGACCAAAAAAGTTAACGTTTGGCACCAGATAATCAAACATACGATAGCTCATAATATACCTTCTCGCTTCAGGTTATAATGCGGAAAAACAATCCAGGGCGCACTGGGCTAATAATTGATCCTGTTCGACCGTACCGCCGCTAACGCCGACGGCACCAATTATCTGCTGGTTTAAAATAACCGGCAGGCCGCCGCCAAAAATAATGATTCGCTGTTGATTGGTCAGTTGCAGACCATACAGAGATTGTCCGGGCTGAACCGCTGGCGTAATTTCATGGGTGCCTTGTTTCAGGCTGCAGGCGCTCCAGGCTTTATTCAACGAAATATCGCAGCTGGAGACAAAGGCCTCGTCCATCCGCTGGACAAGCAGCGTGTTGCCGCCGCGGTCAACCACGGAAAATACCACCGCTACGTTGATCTCATTAGCTTTTTTCTCCACTGCCGCCGCCATTTTCTGGGCGGCGGCCAGGGTGATAGTCTGAATGTGTTGGCTCTTGTTCATGATTATCTCCCGCGCCAGGGTAATGCTGACGCGAATAGTCAGTAGGGGGCGAAAGTAAAAAAACTATCGCCACGCGGTTGGCTTAATTTATTTTTCTCAGCGTTATTTTGTCGCCCGCCATGATTTAGTCAACAGGTCTAAAAAGGCTTCGGAAAAACGCGGTGGCGGGCTTTTTTTATTAATTGATTTATATCAATGCTGGCGATCACATTTTTTATTTTAGCCGTTGCGGCGGGGTTTCATAGTGAAACTGTTTGCCGATTTAACGTGCCAGATTGAAACAAAATTAATTTTATTTTTTTCACCAGTGGCTCCTTTAAAGTTCCGCTATTGCCGGTAATGGCCGGGCGGGCAGCGACGCTGGCCCGGCGTGTTCGCTACCGTCTGCGGATTTCACCTTTTGAGCCCATGAACAATGAAAAGATCAAAACGATTTGCAGTACTGGCCCAGCGCCCCGTCAATCAGGACGGGCTGATTGGCGAGTGGCCTGAAGAGGGACTGATCGCCATGGAAAGCCCCTTTGACCCGGTCTCGTCGGTCAAAGTGGAAAACGGTCGGATCGTCGAGCTGGACGGCAAGCGCCGGGACCAGTTTGATATGATCGACCGGTTTATCGCCGACTACGCGATCAACATTGAGCGCACGGAGCAGGCGATGCGTCTGGAGGCGCTGGAGATAGCCCGCATGCTGGTGGATATCCACGTCAGCCGGGAGGAGATCATCGCCATCACCACCGCCATCACGCCGGCCAAAGCGGTTGAAGTCATGGCGCAGATGAACGTGGTGGAGATGATGATGGCGCTGCAAAAGATGCGCGCCCGCCGAACGCCCTCCAACCAGTGCCATGTCACCAACCTGAAGGATAATCCGGTGCAGATTGCCGCCGACGCCGCCGAGGCCGGGATCCGCGGCTTCTCCGAGCAGGAGACCACGGTCGGTATTGCGCGCTATGCCCCGTTTAACGCCCTGGCGCTGCTGGTCGGCTCGCAGTGCGGCCGCCCCGGCGTGTTGACGCAATGCTCGGTGGAAGAGGCCACCGAGCTGGAGCTGGGCATGCGTGGCTTAACCAGTTACGCCGAGACGGTGTCAGTCTACGGCACCGAGGCGGTATTTACCGACGGCGATGACACCCCATGGTCAAAGGCGTTCCTCGCCTCGGCCTACGCCTCTCGGGGGCTGAAAATGCGCTACACCTCCGGCACCGGCTCCGAAGCGCTGATGGGCTATTCGGAGAGCAAGTCGATGCTCTACCTCGAATCGCGTTGCATCTTCATTACCAAAGGCGCCGGGGTGCAGGGTCTACAGAACGGGGCGGTGAGCTGCATCGGCATGACCGGCGCCGTGCCCTCGGGCATTCGGGCGGTGCTGGCGGAAAATCTGATCGCCTCCATGCTCGACCTCGAAGTGGCCTCGGCCAACGACCAGACCTTCTCCCACTCGGATATCCGCCGCACCGCGCGCACCCTGATGCAGATGCTGCCGGGCACCGACTTTATTTTCTCCGGCTACAGCGCGGTGCCGAACTACGACAACATGTTCGCCGGCTCGAACTTCGATGCGGAAGATTTTGATGATTACAACATCCTGCAGCGCGACCTGATGGTTGACGGTGGACTGCGTCCAGTGACCGAGGCGGAAACCATCGCCATTCGCCAGAAAGCGGCGCGGGCGATCCAGGCGGTCTTTCGCGAGCTGGGGCTGCCGCCGATCGCCGACGAGGAGGTGGAGGCCGCCACCTACGCGCACGGCAGCAACGAGATGCCGCCGCGTAACGTGGTGGAGGACCTGAGCGCGGTGGAAGAGATGATGAAGCGCAATATTACCGGCCTCGATATTGTCGGCGCGCTGAGCCGCAGCGGCTTTGAGGATATCGCCAGCAATATTCTCAATATGCTGCGCCAGCGGGTCACCGGGGATTACCTGCAGACCTCGGCCATTCTCGATCGACAGTTCGAGGTGGTGAGCGCGGTCAACGACATCAATGACTATCAGGGGCCGGGCACCGGCTATCGCATCTCCGCCGAACGCTGGGCGGAGATCAAAAATATTCCGGGCGTGGTCCAGCCCGACACCATTGAATAAGGCGGTATTCCTGTGCAACAGACAACCCAAATTCAGCCCTCTTTTACCCTGAAAACCCGCGAGGGCGGGGCGGCTTCTGCCGATGAACGCGCCGATGAAGTGGTGATCGGCGTCGGCCCCGCCTTCGATAAACACCAGCATCACACCCTGATCGATATGCCCCATGGCGCGATCCTTAAAGAGCTGATTGCCGGGGTGGAGGAAGAGGGACTTCACGCCCGAGTGGTGCGCATTTTGCGCACGTCCGACGTCTCCTTTATGGCCTGGGATGCGGCGAACCTGAGCGGCTCGGGGATCGGCATCGGTATCCAGTCGAAGGGGACCACGGTCATCCATCAGCGCGATCTGCTGCCGCTCAGCAACCTGGAGCTGTTCTCCCAGGCGCCGCTGCTGACGCTGGAGACCTACCGGCAGATTGGCAAAAACGCCGCGCGCTATGCGCGCAACGAGTCACCTTCGCCGGTGCCGGTGGTGAACGACCAGATGGTGCGGCCGAAATTTATGGCCAAAGCCGCCCTGTTTCATATCAAAGAGACCAAACATGTGGTGCAGGACGCCGAGCCCGTCACCCTGCACGTCGACTTAGTAAGGGAGTGACCATGAGCGAGAAAACCATGCGCGTGCAGGATTATCCGTTAGCCACCCGCTGCCCGGAGCATATCCTGACGCCCACCGGCAAACCATTGACCGACATCACCCTCGAGAAAGTGCTCTCTGGCGAGGTGGGCCCGCAGGATGTGCGGATCTCCCGGCAAACCCTTGAGTACCAGGCGCAGATTGCCGAGCAGATGCAGCGCCATGCGGTGGCGCGCAATTTTCGCCGCGCGGCGGAGCTTATCGCCATCCCTGACGAGCGCATTCTGGCTATCTATAACGCGCTGCGCCCGTTCCGCTCCTCGCAGGCGGAGCTGCTGGCGATCGCCGACGAGCTGGAGCACACCTGGCATGCGACGGTGAATGCCGCCTTTGTCCGGGAGGCGGCGGAAGTGTATCAGCAGCGGCATAAGCTGCGTAAAGGAAGCTAAGCGGAGGTCAGCATGCCGTTAATAGCCGGGATTGATATCGGCAACGCCACCACCGAGGTGGCGCTGGCGTCCGACGACCCGCAGGCGAGGACGTTTGTTGCCAGCGGGATCGTCGCGACGACGGGCATGAAAGGGACGCGGGACAATATCGCCGGGACCCTCGCCGCGCTGGAGCAGGCTCTGGCGAAAACGCCATGGTCAATGCGCGATGTGTCTCGCATCTATCTTAACGAAGCCGCGCCGGTCATTGGCGATGTGGCGATGGAGACCATCACCGAGACCATTATCACCGAGTCAACCATGATCGGTCATAACCCGCAGACCCCGGGCGGGGTGGGCGTCGGCGTGGGGACGACCATCGCCCTCGGCCGGCTGGCGACGCTGCCGGCGGCGCAGTATGCCGAGGGGTGGATCGCGCTGATTGACGACGCCGTCGATTTCCTTGACGCCGTGTGGTGGCTCAATGAGGCGATCGACCGCGGGATCAACGTGGTGGCGGCGATCCTCAAAAAGGACGACGGCGTGCTGGTGAACAACCGCCTGCGCAAAACCCTGCCGGTGGTGGATGAAGTGACGCTCCTGGAGCACGTGCCCGAGGGGGTGATGGCGGCAGTGGAGGTAGCCGCGCCGGGGCAGGTGGTGCGGATCCTGTCGAATCCCTACGGCATCGCCACCTTCTTTGGGCTGAGCCCGGAGGAGACCCAGGCCATCGTCCCCATCGCCCGCGCGCTGATTGGCAACCGCTCAGCGGTGGTGCTCAAGACCCCCCAGGGCGACGTGCAGTCGCGGGTGATCCCGGCGGGCAAGATCTACATCAGCGGCGAAAAGCGCCGTGGAGAAGCCGATGTCGCCGAGGGCGCGGAGGCGATCATGCAGGCGATAAGCGCCTGCGCTCCGGTACGCGACATCCGCGGCGAACCGGGCACCCACGCCGGCGGCATGCTCGAGCGGGTGCGCAAGGTGATGGCGTCCCTGACCGGCCATGAGATGAGCGCGATCTACATCCAGGATCTGCTGGCGGTGGATACATTTGTTCCGCGCAAGGTGCAGGGCGGGATGGCTGGGGAGTGCGCCATGGAGAATGCCGTCGGGATAGCGGCGATGGTGAAATCGGATCGTCTGCAGATGCAGGTTATCGCCCGTGAGCTGAGCGCCCGACTCCAGACTGAGGTGGTCGTGGGCGGCGTGGAAGCCAACATGGCCATCGCCGGGGCGTTAACCACGCCGGGCTGTGCGGCGCCGCTGGCGATCCTCGACCTCGGCGCTGGTTCGACGGATGCGGCGATCGTCAGCGCGGAGGGGCAGATCGCCGCGGTGCATCTCGCCGGGGCGGGAAATATGGTCAGCCTGCTGATTAAAACCGAGCTGGGTCTCGAGGATCTTTCGCAGGCGGAAGCGATAAAAAAATACCCGCTGGCCAAAGTGGAAAGCCTGTTCAGTATCCGCCACGAGAATGGCGCAGTGGAGTTCTTCCGGGAAGCCCTCAGCCCGGCGGTGTTCGCCAAAGTGGTGTACATCAAGGAGGGCGAACTGGTGCCGATCGATAACGCCAGCCCGCTGGAAAAAATTCGTCTTGTGCGCCGCCAGGCGAAGGAGAAAGTGTTTGTTACCAACTGCCTGCGCGCGCTGCGCCAGGTCTCCCCCGGCGGTTCCATTCGCGATATCGCCTTTGTGGTGCTGGTGGGCGGCTCATCGCTGGATTTTGAGATCCCGCAGCTTATCACCGACGCCCTGTCGCACTACGGCGTGGTCGCCGGGCAGGGCAACATTCGGGGAACAGAAGGGCCGCGCAATGCGGTCGCCACCGGGCTGGTGCTGGCCGGACATGCCGATTAAGCCGGCGCTCGCGCCAGCCTCTCTCTATAACGTGCTATTTCAGGATGCCAATGATGAACCAGACTTCTAGCTTAACCGGGCAGTGCGTGGCCGAGTTTCTTGGCACCGGACTGCTCATTTTCTTCGGCGCGGGCTGTGTTGCTGCGCTGCGGGTCGCCGGAGCCAGCTTTGGCCAGTGGGAAATCAGTATTATCTGGGGCCTCGGCGTCGCCATGGCCATCTATCTGACGGCTGGCGTCTCCGGCGCGCACCTTAATCCGGCCGTCACTATTGCCCTGTGGCTGTTCGCCTGTTTTGAACGCCGTAAAGTACTGCCGTTTATTGTCGCCCAGACGGCCGGGGCGTTCTGCGCCGCCGCCCTGGTGTACGGGCTCTATCGTCAGCTGTTTCTCGATCTTGAACAGAGCCAGCATATCGTTCGCGGTACCGTCGCCAGCCTTAACCTGGCCGGGGTCTTTTCCACCTACCCGCATCCGCATATCACCTTTTGGCAGGCGTTTGCCGTAGAGACCACCATCACGGCGATCCTGATGGCGATGATCATGGCTCTGACCGACGACGGCAATGGCATCCCGCGCGGGCCGCTGGCGCCGTTGCTGATTGGCTTGCTGATCGCCGTGATCGGCGCGTCGATGGGGCCGCTAACCGGCTTTGCGCTGAATCCGGCGCGTGATTTCGGCCCTAAACTGTTTACCAGTCTGGCCGGCTGGGGCGCGATCGCCTTTACCGGCGGGCAGTCGATACCCTACTTTTGGGTGCCGCTGCTGGCGCCGGTGGTGGGGGCGATTATGGGAGCGTTTTTATACCGCAAGCTTATCGGCCACCATCTGCCGTGCGAATGCGCTAGCGATGAGTGAGACGGGGCCCGCCGCATCTCGGCGGGCAACGAGGTTAACTTCCCCCGGCGAGTCGCCGGGGATCAGGGTTATTTCTTGATGACCGCATTGAGCTCGCCGAGTTTGGCGGCGGGGTTCTTGTGGCACTGCTGCAACATTTTCGGCACCGAGACGGTCTCGACTTCATGCCAGTCGACGTAGTCCCCGCCGCTGAAGTCGGTGTTGCGGTTCACCACCCAGAAGGCCACCGGGGTCATGCTTTTTGGGTTCATATCTATAAACTCCTGACAGGTCATATTCTGCGGTGTGGTTTCCAGAACCGCGAACGCCGGGCTGGTCATCAGACAGAATGTGGTGGCCGCTACGGTCAGTACGAGTGCTTTAGGCAAATTCATTTTCTTCTCCAGTGACAAAATAGGGCTTAAGCCTGGGCGTGCTTCATTTTATTGCGCAGGACCAGCAAGCCGATGGCGCTAAATATCATTTCAACGCCGATAAAGGCGGTAATAAATATCCAGCTTTGCTGCGGATTCATGGCCAGCCACAGGCAGGCGATAAGTAAATCCAACAGGCCGATAAAAATATTCCAGCCGGCGCCGCTTTGTTTTCGGGTTTGACACCCGTTGACGATGCGGGAAATACCGCCGAGAACAAATAAAAAGCCGAATAAGAGGGCCAGGCTGCTCATGCCGTTAAGAGGATTAACGACAAAGCTCAGGCCGAGCACGATCCAGGCGATGGCGAAGATCAGCGCCACCAGGCGTGATTTCCAGTGCTGCTGGCGGAAGACGATCAGGCTGTACAGTGAGTAGAAGCCGCAGATCATCAACAACATGCCGGTCACCGTGGCGAGATACCAGCCGGCGACCAGCGGCCAGGCCAGGCAACAGGCCCCGCAGATAAACAGCAGCGCGGCCATCAAGCCGGCATGCCGTTTATATCGAATCAAGACGCGTGGGTTAAACGCATTTAAGGTGTAATGGCTAAACATAAACATAATTGCTCCGCAGATCCCGGTTGCCGGCCTGACGCTGAATAAAATGCGTCATGCTTTATTCAGCGGGCCAAAAGAAAGGTCTGAGGAAAATAGTAGGCCGCGCTATCGGCAGGCGTAAATAAGAGCGCTGAGGTGACTTTATACGCCTTGTCTGACAGCTGTCAGACAAGGCCCGCAATATTCCTTCCGGGCTCTGATTCTCAATGCCCATGATATTTTTTAAGCTGGCTGCGTTTGGTGATGCTTACCGATTTTAATCAGGAGTTAACGATGAAAAAAGTCATTCTGGCGAGCCTGCTGGCAACCATGATGGGTACCTCTCCGGTGTGGGCAGCAGATAGCGCGACGGCAGCGCCATCCACGGCAGCCACAGCGCAGGTGCAGAAAGAAGCCGCCGATGTGCTGCAGGTGGCAGTGCAGGGCGCGAACGCGATGCGCGATGTCCAGTTCGCCCGTCTGGCGCTGTTCCATGGCCAGCCGGATAGCGCGAAAAAACTGACTGACGACGCCGCCGCGCTGCTGGCCGCCGATGACGCCAGCTGGGCGAAGTTTGTGAAAACCGATGCTAAAGCCAAAATGATCGCCGATCGCTATGTGGTCATTAACGCCTCTATCGCTCTGTCTGAAGACTATATAGCCACGCCGGAAAAAGAGAGTGCCATTAAATCCGCTAACGAAAAACTGGCGAAAGGCGATCAGAAAGGGGCTATCGATACCCTCCGTCTGGCCGGTATTGGCGTAATTGAGAACCAGTATCTGATGCCGCTCAACCAGACCCGTAAGGCGGTGGCGCAGGCGCAAGACCTGCTGAAAGCTGGAAAATATTACGAAGCGAATCTGGTGCTGAAAGGCGCTGAAGAGGGCATCGTGGTGGACAGCGAGATGCTGGTGGCAGGCAACTGATACCTGTTCCACCCTGAGAGAGCGCAGAGGAAGAAACTGACAAGGATGTCCCCTTAACGGTCGGGCAGGCGGACTGCCCGACCGGAACGGCTAGCGGCCGATCAGGGCATCGATTTCGCCATCGATCTCACGCATGACGCCGGTGATGCGCTGTACCACCTCCAGACAGCTTGCCGGCGTTAGCGAGTCAGGCCGCTTCGCCTCAAAAGGGGCGCACAGCGCTTGCAGCGCAGTAATCCCCAGAATTTGCGCTGAACCGTGCAGACGGTGCAGCGCTCGCAGAAAGATCTGCGGCTCATGCCGGGCGATTGCCTGTCCGGCAGCCTGTAAATCCGCGGCCGACGCATCGCGGAACGTCTCCAGCATCTCAGTCATCAGCGCCTGGTCTCCCCCGGTATTTCCGGTCAGTACGCTGAGCCGCAGGTGTCGGGCGACGTTTGGCGATGCGTGGCCCACCGCTAAACGGCTCAGCTCGTGGCTCAGCGTCTGTACCGACACCGGCTTAAACAGACACATATTCATGCCGCTGGCCAGACAGGC
The DNA here is from genome assembly GCF_040064755.1 of Klebsiella sp. GB_Kp056. Lineage (NCBI taxonomy): Bacteria > Pseudomonadati > Pseudomonadota > Gammaproteobacteria > Enterobacterales > Enterobacteriaceae > Klebsiella > Klebsiella sp. GB_Kp056. The sequence continues at coordinate 33,639 of NZ_JBEAJA010000054.1, forward strand.
CTCCCGCGACTGCGGCAGCGCGCTGGCGGTCACCCCCCAAATCATCAGGTCCGGGTAGCGCCGACGTAGCGACGCCGCCAGCGTCAGGCCATCTTTCTTCGGCATATTGAGGTCCGTGATCAGCAGATCGTAATGTTTGCCAGCGAGCTTATTCTCCGCCTCTTCACCGTCGCAGGCTTCATCGACGCTATAGCCGATAGTGCTGAGCTGGCGCTTGAGCAGCAGCCGGTTGGTGGGATGGTCGTCGGCTATCAATATCGACAGCCCGGGCAAGGCCTGCTGCCTGGCCGGCAACGCCTTCGGCGCGCGAACGGCGCAGCGACTCACCTTGACTGGCAGGATGATGGTGAAGGTGGTCCCCACGCCAGGATGGCTAACCATCTCCAGTCGGCCCTGCATGAGTGCGACCAGCTCCTGGCAAATGACCAGACCCAGGCCGGAACCGGTCTGTTTGCGCCCCTGGCGCGCCTGGGCATAACGGTGAAAGAGAGTGGTCTGCTCTTCTTCGCCGATCCCGCAGCCGCTGTCGCTAATGATGAGGGTCAGCTCCCCCTGCGTCTCATCCGCTTGCGTCAGCTGGCAGTCGACCTGAATCGCGCCCTCGGTGGTAAACTTCAGCGCATTGCCGATGAGATTATTGAGGATTTGCCGCAGCGCCTGCGGGTCGATCCACAGCATGGTCCCCTCCTGTAGCGCGTTATGGTCGTGGAGCGCGATCCCCTTTTGCTGCGCCAGCGCGCCGAAGGTGTGACACTGCTGCGACACGACCTGTGCGACCTCGCTCCACTGCGGGGTGATCTGGTATTTTCCCGACTCAATCTTGTCGATATCGAGAATATTACCGATCAGCCCCAGCAGGGTTTGCGCCGTCGACCCCGCCAGCTCGATCGCCTCTTTACGCTGACCGACGTTCAGCTCCGGTTTCGCCAGCAGTTCCAGAAAGCCGACGATGGCGCTCACCGGCGTGCGCAGCTCGTGGCTCATGCTGGCCAGAAAGCGACTCTTGGCTTTTGTCGCCTGAATCGCTTTGTCTTTTTCCCGCTCCAGGGCGCAGGAGAGGGCCTCCTTCTGCGCCAGCTCCTCCTCCAGCCGCTGCTGAGAGTCTTTGCGTTTGCGCACTTCCCGGCACAGGGAGAGTCCCCACCCGAGGCTGATGGCGATCAGCACCAGCGCGAAGGCGATCAGCTGGTAAAACTGGCGGCTGTACTGGCTCCAGTTCTCTATTTGCTGGCTGGAAATTTTCGACCACTTCTCGGTCATCTGCAGAATATCCCGCGGCGGAATGGCCTGCAGCGCTTTGCTGAGGATGGCGGCCAGCACCGGCTCATCGCGCGGGATCGCCAGCCGAATGGCGGCGACCGGGAGTCCGTCGATGCGGGCGTAGTGCAGACCCTGTGGATAATAGTGGTCGATCATATAGCGGGCGGAAAGCTCCGACGCTACCGCGGCATCCACCTCGCCTTCCTCCACCATCTTCATCGCGACGCCAACGTTATCCGTCTCCACCCAGTCAACCTGTGGAAAGCGCGCTTTCAGGTCGTGGGCGGCGATTGGCCCCACTGGCAGGGCGATCCGCGCCGGGCGGGTCAGCAGATGTGGGTCGGGGGCGCTGCCGCGGGCGACCAGCACAAAAGCCACGTTAATCAGCGGGTCGCTGAGGGTGACGTAGGCCTGCGGCTGTGGGGTCAGAGTCGCGGCGGGCATGATCGCCCAGTCCTCTTTTTCCATCCGCTTTGCCAGATCCTGACGGTTGCGCACCAGGATGGGGTCAAACTGCAGCCCGGTCTGTAGCGAGAAAATATTCAGCATATCGGCCATAATGCCGCGCAGCTCGTCCTCGTCATCCACCAGAGTAAAAGGCGGAAAGTAGGGGTTGACCAGCAGGCGGACGCGACGATGCTTCTGTAGCCAGCGCTGCTCTTCGGCGCTAAAGGATAGCGGCGTATTGAGAAATGACAGATCGCCGCGGTTGAGCCAGTTTTGCATGATCCGCATCGCGGTATCGCTGTCGATAGCGTGGATAAAACGGTCAAGGAGCTGGTGCAGCGCCGGTCGATCCTCGCGGGTGACAAAGCGGTTGTGCTGCTCCTGCTGACGAAAATAGTGCGCGATGACCAGCGATTGCGAGAAATATTTCGAGATGCAGTGGCCGGTGGTGATGTTATTGCCGATGAAATACTGATTCTCGCCGCTGACCACCGAGGCGAGAGCCTGATAGTCGCTATCGTAAAGGGTGATTTTGGCGTTGGGAAACGCCTGCTGAATGATATCGAAAAAGGCGCAATCGCGGGTGCAGGCCAGCGTGACGCGGCGGTCGGTGGTCAGCGGCGGCAGGGGGGATTTTAGCGAGGTGACCAGCGTCGGCCAGGTTTTGATCAGCGGTGCGGTGTGCGTCAGTCCCGGGGCGAGCGCATCCCGGTGCGCCACCTGAGTGAGCAGGGTATCCACCTGGCGGTCGGCCAGGGCGGCCAGCGCCTGCTGCTCGGTGTCATATTGGCGGATAACCACCTTCAACCCGAGGCTGTGCGCCATTAGCGCCAGATAGTCGGCGTTAATTCCCTGATAGCTCTCCTCGTCGCTGTCGTAGACGATAGGCGTCATCTCAGGCAGCCAGGTGCCGACGGTCAGCGTCGGCCGGGCGGCCAGCCAGACCTTTTCCGTATCGTTAAGCGGAATGTCGATTGCCGCAATGTGGGCATGGCTTTTCAGCTCCAGTTGCTTCATGGCAAACGCGGCGGGGGAGTGGCTTAGCGCCAGTCCGACAATCAGGGATAAAATAAGACGAACGACCATGGCATCACCCTATTTTATTGCGTTGCGCAAAGTCATAAAGCTCAAGCAGGGAGCTGCAGCCTAATTTATCCATCAGACGGACCTTATAGGTGCTGACCGTCTTATTGCTGATATTCATTTTGCTGCCGATGGTGGTGTAGTCGACGCCGCTGAGGATATAGCGGAAGACTTTCATCTCCTGCGTTGACAGCGTATCCAGCCGGTCCTGATCGGTGATGCCGTGGGTGCAGAAGCGCTCCAGTGAAAAGGGGAAATAGCTGTAGCCATTATTGGCCGCCTCGATCGCGGCGAGGATATTATTCATTCCCTCTTTTTTACTCACAAAACCATTGGCCCCGCAGTCGGCGCTGCGTTTGCCGTAGAACCGTTCATTTTTGGCGGAAATGACGATAATTTTTCCCTGGTAGCGGCGTTTGCGCAGTTGCTCAAGAACGTCGATGCCGCTGAGCTCCGGAATATCGACGTCAACGATCAGCAGGTCAGGCTGCATCGTTTCGGCGGCCTGCACCGCATGAGCGCCGCTGTCGAGCTCTGCCGCGACGGTAATACCGTTGGTATCGAGTAGGTTGCGAATGGCGATACGTGCCAATGGATGATCGTCAATGATTATCGCATTCATGGGGGCGTAAATCCTGATATGAAAAAGAAGGGCGATGTCTGGTGCAGGTGCGGCGGGGGTTATTTTTATCGATGCCGTAATAAGGCGCAATTGTAACACAAATCGTTTTCGCCCGGGGAAGATATTCTGGGCGAACCCTCGCTGAATATATTTGCATATCTGGATGACAGCTGTAGGAACAGGCGTTCGCTTACTTCAGCGCTGTCTGGTATTAAAAAAAATGCAAACGATTAATCTGCTCTTTTTAAGGTGAGTTGCCGGGAATATCGTCCGGTGACAACTGGCAGGTAAAATAATAACAATGGCAAAAGTGAAGCTCGCCCTTTGGCAAAAATGGGTTTGGAAACGTCTAATGGCAGGAATAATACTCGTGGCAATGAGTAGCGCCGCGGTGGGAAAGGACGCCTCGCCCGCAGAGGCGCGGACGCGCGATATGATGCGCTGTCAGGATTATCTGCAGCTGGATCCGCGCACCTGGACGCCGATGGTGATCTGGCTGATGAACGATCCTTTTTCCCTGCAGCCGCCGGAGTGGACCGACTTCCATGAAGCCGAGCTGGTGCTGACGCCGATCCTCACCGAAATCTGCCGTCAGGAGCCAGATGCCTGGCTGACTTCGCTGCGTGAGCGGCTCAATTCCTACCAGCAGGTGCGGTCGCTAAATTAAGCGACCGCGATAAAGCGGCAGAAAAAGTGACTAAATGTGCAGTTAGCAGCCCATTCCTGCGCCGGGGATCGGCAGCGGTCCGCTTTTTGCGACAGGGCGTCGCAGGCCTTGCTCGCTGGCGTCGGGTTGGCGCCGGCGCAGATGGCATCCAGAGGCGCTGTCATCTGCGCGCTTTCACATTTATTTCCCGGCGGCAGAAAAATTCAGCGTTAATCCAACGCCGACCTCGTTAATTTTGATAAAACGCGCCAGGCTAACCTTCGCCGCAAGATCGGTACAATGGCATGGATAGACGGAGCCCGGGGACAATGCTTTAAGGTAATCCCCTGTCTGTGTGAGGCGATCTTCATCAGCATTTTGCAAATGGAACCCGCCAATGACCGAAACAATGTGATGTTCTCCGGTAACCTGTTTCGCATATTCAATAATGTTAGCTATTCCCGCGTGAGAACAGCCTGTGACTACCACCAGTCCATCTTCTGTCTTTATTGCCAGCGCAGAATCATCCATAACGTAATCATCAGTGATTTCGCCTTTCTCATCCACCGTTTGGCCTACCGGTGTCAGCATCTCGAATTTATTGTCCCTTGGTATTTGACCAAGGAAGATGATGTTTTCAGTGAGTGGATAAGGTTTTTGGCTGCAAATTTTGTTGAAGAAGAGATCATTTTTATCGAATCTGTAGTTTATCCCTATAGATTTTTCATCAAAATACTTTGGGCTTAATGCATCTGGATGGCAGATTAAGTTTATCTTTTTCTCGGGAGTGAAGTTGAGTCGATCATAATATTGGGTTAAATGATTGAGTCCCCAGGTATGATCGTTATGGCCATGGGATAACACGATACTATCGATACTGGTCAAATCTATTTTCAACGTTTGCGCATTTTGCAGGAAAACATCTGAATATCCCGTATCGAAAAGGATTTTTTGACCATCATACTCAATCAGATAAGACACACCAGGTTCACCGATAAGGTACCTGTCAATGAATGTATTATTATCAACCAGAACCGTTAATTGCATCAATAAATCCTCGATGTGGCGCCAACAATATAAAAAACGGCATCTTTCTATTCTGGACTGGTGTTATGCCACACTCATTGCGGATAAGCAATTCACCAACATTTGTCATGCATGCCAGGGCTGACCTGATGCCGCCGGGAAAAAGGATGAGCTTAACTAAAAAATTTGCATAGTGCCGTTTCTCGCTTGCGTTAGCCATTTATGCAATCGCGGCCATGCTCATCGCAAGGGAGACAGTAGTTATGCAATCGCTGTTTTTTATCCCTGACAACACAACCGGTCTATGGGGATACCGATATCGCGCCACGCCCTGATGGTCGACCAATCGAACGCTACCGTAAAGTCGGGCCGTTCGACATGAACGATCCTGAGGGCAGCAGGGATAGGAATGCGCAGTTGCCCGCATCGCTGACCTGACTTGAGAAACGTCGTATCCAGTAGCATTGCTAATATTGATATATCTTATTTCTATTTGTTATTAATGAATCATTGACAGTATTTAGCTGAACTGATTCAGCTAATGATTCACAGGATAATATTTTGTAAAAATTATGTGATTAAAATTTAAAGGTTTGTAGTCAGCGCTAAAGATAGAAAGATCGTCTGGATTTTATCCGCTACCTTGAAGGGATTAATAAATCTGCGTTATAAATTAACCGCACTATTTAGAATGAAATGGAAATATCTGAATGAACAATTCAGAGAAATAGTGAAATAAATCTTATTATACTGGTAGCTTCAGGACAGGGTATGTTTATGAAGAATGGAATTATTCTATCAATCGCCGACCGTATCAAAGATGCGCTTCCCATACCAACAGACGAATTCAGGAAAAGGCTTGAAGAGGACTGTTATGTAATATGGAAATTGCCACACTTTGATGCACAAGAAATCACTCAAACCCCCGTCGTTCCCTCTTATGCTGATTATGTCGAGTCAAAAAATGCAGCGTTACATGGCGCTTATCTTTCTGCACATTTTCAGGCCGGCCTATGGCCCGTCGTCTATCAGGGCGAAAATAACGGACATCTTATAAGGCATGTCTGCCCGATGCTCCAGGCAGAAGAGAAAATAAGTTCTCAGGGGGCTAAGTATGACTTTTACCCGCATGTCGATAATCCCGATCTGTACATTACCGGCGAGACGCCGTCTAACCGACTTGGCGGCTGTCCTGACACTCTGAGTTTATTGTGTCTCAGGAAAGAGGAAGGCGTTCACACCAGTCTGTTAAAACTGGATCAGATTCTGAAGAGACTTTCTGATAAGGATATCGCTATTCTTGCCAGCCCCGCCTTCAGGATTAAACGGCCAGCCAGCTTTACAGAGGGATCCAGTATTGAGAAGGTGCCGATTATTGTGAGCGACAACGGTGTCTGGTATTCACGATTTGACTGGCACAATACTCAAGGTATGACTCTCGAAGCCGAAGCCGCGCTGGAAAAAATGCGATTTATCACCCTGGAACATGACCTGTGGTTCAATGTTCCGCTGGAGCCAGGGTATGCAGTGACTTTTTTAAACCAAAGAACAATGCATACCAGAAATGCTTTTGAACCTCGTTTTGATGGCACGGACAGGTGGTTATTGCGGGTTTTTACTATGAAACACAGACCAACTGATACGCAGCTTGTCGATTCTTCACTTTGTCTTCACCACCTGCGCACACTATAACGGAACAAAAAATGTCAGATTTAGTTAATCACTCAATGTTCATTGAGGGAAGCGTTATTGCTCATTACCTTGTTCTCGGGGTGATCCTGCTGGTTATTGCATCATTTATCGCGGGCTATATTGATGCGATTGCGGGCGGTGCTGGACTCGTGTTAATTCCAGCCTTTATCCTGACAGGGCTACCACCTCAGCTTGCGCTGGGACAGGAAAAACTGGTCAGTACTATAGGCACCATCGCTGCCATTAAGAACTTTGTTAAAAATAAGTCTGTTATCTGGCGCGTTATCCCTGCGGGATTAATTTCTGCCCTGGCGGGAGCCTATGTGGGCGCGAAGGTGATATTACTTTTGCCTGTGGAGACCTTATCGATCGTCATTGTGGTGCTATTACCCGTTGGTTTACTCGCAGCAACGATTAAGGGAAAAATTAAAGAGTCCGTAGACGACTCTGCCAGGACTAACTTTCTGGCAATCTTTGTAGTGTGTTTTATCGTGGGTTTTTATGATGGTTTTTTTGGCCCTGGGACCGGTAGCCTTTTCATCATTGCCTTAACGGTTATTAATAAGTTTGGACTGCTGCAGGCATCCGCGACCAGCAAAATCTTTAATTTTGCATCCAATATAGGGGCGTTTGTTGCCTTTGCGATTGCCGGTAAGATGGCTTATTTAATCGGCATTCCAATGATTATTGCCAGCCTGGCTGGTAATCACATTGGCAGTCTGCATGCCATTAAAACCAATGGTGAAATTATCCGTAAAGTTCTCTTTGTCACCGTGGGTGCGATGATGGTGACGCTTTCAGTAAAATATTTTACAGGAGTATGAAATGGCAATGGGCAATGAAAATATCGTCGTGCGGCTGGCGCAAGACTCTGACATTCCAGAGGTGAAACAACTGCTGGAGCGCTATCACGCAAAAAATCTTGCGGGAGAGCAACGGGCGAATGGATTTGTCACCACCGATATGACGGAGCAGCAGTTAAATGAACTGCGTTCAGCCGAAAGTGGTGTGGTGATTGCGGTTGATAGTACATGCGACAAGGTCATTGGCCTGTTGCTTGGTGGATCGTGGGAATTTCTCAGCCCCTGGCCCATGTTTAAATACATGGCAAGTATTCTCAATGAATATCACTACCAGGGAAAAAATCTGGATGCGGTTAGCTCATACCAGTATGGCCCCATCTGTGTCGCAGAAGAGTATCGTGGCCAGGGCGTAGGCGAGATGCTGCTTGAGTATCAACGCAAGGTGTTTGCACCGCGTTATCCCGTCATCGTTACCTTTGTCAATGTGCTGAACCCGCGTTCGTATGCATTTCATACCCGCAACCAGTTTGAGGACGTCGGTTTCTTTAACTTCAATGGCAATAAGTACCACATGATGGCGTTACCGACCTCCTGAGAGGTGGGCTGATTCATTGCGGCAGACCCGGCGGGCGTCTTCGGCGCCTGCCGGCATAAGCGAAGGTCCAGGTTTGGCCGGCGGCTAACAGAATTCTGCTCTTTTCAGGGGCGTCTGGAAAAGGAAAAGGGCCTACGTTTTCACGTAAGCCCTTGATATCTGGTGGCCCCTGTTGGGTTTGAACCAACGACCAAGCGATTATGAGTCGCCTGCTCTAACCACTGAGCTAAGGGGCCGTGGCGAGGGATTATAAAGTAACTGACGGTTGCAATCCAGCGTAAAGCGCGCAGCTGCTGTTTTTATAAACAATGCATTTTCAATCCTTTATAATCATGTTTTAGCCATACAGCCGGAGAAAACATGATTAGCGATATCCTTGCGCCGGGCCTGCGCGTTGTCTTTTGCGGTATCAACCCGGGGAAGTCCTCCGCCCATACCGGCTTTCATTTTGCCCATCCTGGCAATCGCTTCTGGAAGGTTATCCATCAGGCCGGGTTTACCGACCGACAGCTCAGGCCGGAAGAGGAGCTGCAGCTGCTGGATACGCGCTGCGGCATCACCATGCTGGTTGAGCGTCCGACGGTGCAGGCCAGCGAGGTCGCCCTGCAGGAGCTGCGCAGCGGCGGCCGTGAGCTGGTGAGGAAGATTGAGGAGTATCAGCCGCAGGCGCTGGCGGTGCTCGGCAAGCAGGCCTTCGAGCTGGCCTTTAACCAGCGCGGCGCGAAGTGGGGGAAACAGGCCATGACCATCGGCACGACCCAGGTGTGGGTGCTGCCCAATCCCAGCGGCTTAAACCGGGCGACGCTCGATAAGCTGGTGGCGGCCTATCGTGAACTGGATGATGCCCTGGCGACCCGCGGCCAGTAGCGGAGAGGGGCGACTTTCCCCGAGCGACCAGCGAAACGCCATAAAAAAAGCTCCCCGCAGGGAGCTTTTTAACAGGCTGTAGACGATGCCCCGCGACGATTAATCGTCGAGGAAGCTACGCAGCACTTCAGAACGGCTCGGGTGGCGCAGTTTACGCAGCGCCTTCGCTTCGATCTGACGGATACGTTCGCGAGTAACGTCGAACTGTTTACCCACTTCTTCCAGCGTGTGGTCGGTGTTCATGTCGATACCGAAACGCATACGCAGGACTTTCGCTTCACGAGCGGTAAGGCCGGCCAGCACGTCGTGCGTTGCCGCGCGCAGGCTCTCGGTGGTCGCGGAATCCAGCGGCAGCTCGAGGGTGGTATCCTCGATGAAATCCCCCAGATGCGAATCTTCATCGTCGCCGATCGGCGTTTCCATGGAGATAGGCTCTTTGGCGATCTTCAGCACTTTACGGATCTTGTCTTCCGGCATCAGCATGCGCTCAGCCAGCTCTTCCGGGGTCGGTTCACGGCCCATCTCCTGCAGCATCTGACGGGAGATACGGTTGAGCTTGTTGATGGTCTCAATCATATGCACCGGAATACGGATGGTGCGCGCCTGATCCGCGATGGAGCGGGTAATGGCCTGACGGATCCACCAGGTGGCGTAGGTCGAGAACTTATAGCCGCGACGGTATTCGAACTTATCAACCGCTTTCATCAGACCGATGTTGCCTTCCTGAATCAGGTCGAGGAACTGCAGACCGCGGTTGGTGTATTTCTTGGCGATCGAGATAACCAGACGCAGGTTCGCTTCCACCATCTCTTTCTTCGCCCGGCGGGCTTTCGCTTCACCGATAGACATGCGACGGTTGATATCCTTCACCTGCTCGATGGTCAGGCCGGTCTCTTCTTCGATCTGCTGCAGCTTCTGCAGGCCGCGCTGCACGTCTTCTTTCACTTCCAGCAGCTTCTCGGACCACGGCTTGTTCATCGCCACCGCGGCGTTGAACCAGGTTTCGCTGGTTTCGTTGCCGGTGAACAGGGTGATGAAGTTTTTCTTCGGCATTTTGCACTGCTCAACGCACAGCTTCATGATGATACGTTCCTGAGTACGAACGCGATCCATCATGCTGCGCATGCTGTTGACCAGGTAATCGAACTGCTTCGGCACCAGGCGGAACTGCTTGAAGACTTCAGACAGCTTCAGGATCTCTTCCTGGGCGGCGGCATGGCTACGACCTTTGGCTTTGATGGTGTCGCGCGTCAGCTCGTACTGTGTACGCAGCTCGGCGAACTTCTCACGGGCCAGCTCAGGGTCGATGCTGTTGTCGTCATCGCTGTTGTCGTCGGCGTCTTCATCTTCGTCTTCGTCTTCGTCGTCATCCATCTCTTCCTGAGACAGCTCGGAGCCAACGTGGGTGGCGGTCGGCGCCATATCTTCTTCGGCGTTCGGATCGACGAAACCGGTGATCAGATCGGACAGACGGGCTTCTTCCGCTTCAACGCGGTCGTACTGCTCAAGCAGGTAGGTGATCGCTTCCGGATATTCGGCAACGGAGCACTGCACCTGGTTGATGCCGTCTTCGATGCGTTTGGCGATGTCGATTTCGCCTTCACGGGTCAGCAGCTCTACGGTACCCATTTCACGCATGTACATGCGCACCGGGTCGGTCGTGCGCCCGATTTCGGATTCCACGCTGGAGAGCACCTGCGCGGCGGCTTCGGCAGCATCTTCATCCGCGGTGTTTTCGGCAAGCATCAGATCATCGGCATCCGGTGCTTCTTCCATCACCTGAATGCCCATGTCGTTGATCATTTGGATGATGTCTTCGATCTGATCGGAATCGACGATATCTTCCGGCAGATGGTCATTGACCTCGGCATAGGTCAGATAGCCTTGCTCCTTACCACGTTGGACAAGAAGCTTCAGCTGTGACTGCGGGTTTTGCTCCATAAGACGGTATCCACACTTAATTCGTTTGATTGGTGTCGGCAGGCGGGCTGTCGACATTTAAAGCGAGGGCGTACTTATATTATTGCCGCTGCGCCTCTGCGCGGCTGTCGGGGGCTTCCCGATCGATACTCGGCACTTAAGCCGTTAAATACGGTGTCCTTCACGTTGCTCTGCGTTCTGCTGCTGCATCAATGCAACGTGAATGACTGAGTCTGTCATTTATTTCTTCGCCAGCTCCTGGCTGATGGTCCAGAGCTCCCGGCGTTCCTCACTGCTTAAACCGTGTGTGCGATCGCGAGCTATCAACTCTTCCTGTCGCAGTTCCAGCAGTGAATCAAACATATGGTTGAGCGAGTCGGTGAAGGTTTGTTCAGCGATATCTTTATCTGCTATATCGTCCCACATCGACAGTTTTTCAAGGGTTGCGGCCTCTTTTGTGCCGCGATATTGCTCTAAAAGTTGCCCGGTTGTCAGACCAGGCTGCGCCAGACAGCTTTTCACCAGCTCACCGAACAGGCTCAGCCCCGGCATTTTGCGCGAGTCCAGCCCTTCCAGCGGTGGGACTAACGGCGCCAGATCCGGGTTTTGCACCAGCAGTCCTATCAGTATACGCATGGTCGTGCGTTTTAGCTGTGGTGCGGGGCGCGGCGCGCCATTTTCCGCCTGTTTTGGCATTAAACGTTCAAGCTGGGCGTCATCTAAAATGCCCAGCTTGTTGCCCAGCTCCTGACGCAAATAGATGCGCAGGGTTTCGCCCGGCACCTGGGTTATCAGCGGCAGCGCCAGCGTGCTCAGCTGCGCGCGCCCGTCCGGCGTGCTGAGGTCGACCTGCGGCAGCAGGCTGTTAAACAAGAACGTGGAGAGCGGCTGAGCCTGCTCCATCCGCGCCTCGAACGCCGCTTTGCCCTCTTTACGCACCAGCGTATCCGGGTCTTCGCCGTCAGGCAGAAACATAAAGCGCAGCTGGCGACCATCGGTCATGTACGGCAGCGCCGTCTCCAGCGCGCGCCAGGCGGCATCGCGGCCGGCCCGGTCGCCGTCGTAGCAGCAGATGACGTTATTGGTCACCCGGAACAGCAGCTGGATATGGTCGGCCGTGGTCGAGGTACCCAGCGAGGCGACAGCATAGTTGATGTCGTACTGCGCCAGCGCCACGACGTCCATATAGCCTTCGACAACCAGCAACCGCGGTGGTTCGGGGTTGTCCTGCTGCGCTTCATACAGGCCATACAGCTGACGGCCTTTATGGAATATGTCGGTTTCCGGGGAGTTGAGATACTTCGGCAGGGCATCGCCCAGCACCCGTCCGCCAAACCCAATCACCCGGCCTCGCTTATCGCGGATGGGAAACATTACCCGTTCGCGGAAGCGATCGTAACTGCGTCCCTGATCGTTGGTGACCAGCATGCCGGCATCAATAAGCGACTGGCGGTTTTCCTGATTGCCGCCAAAACGTTTTAAAACGTTATCCCAACCTGGGGGAGCATAGCCGATGGCAAAGCGCGTAATCACCTCGCTGCTTAACCCCCGTTTTGCCAGGTACTGGCGCGCAGGGTCGGCGGCGGGCTGCATCAGAGACTGTTGATAAAACGTATTCAGACCATCCAGTAACTGGTAGAGGTTCTGCCGTTGATGGCGCTCTATCTGGCTGGGTCCGTTGCCTGCTTCATAAGGCACTTCGAGGTTGTGCATGGCGGCCAGCTCTTCGACCGTTTCCACGAACTCGAGCTTGTCGTAGTTCATCAGGAAATCGATAGCATTGCCGTGCGCCCCGCAGCCGAAGCAGTGGTAAAACTGTTTTTCACCGTTGACGGTGAAAGAGGGGGTTTTTTCGTTATGGAACGGACAGCACGCGTGAAAATTTTTGCCCTGCTTTTTCAGCTTTACCCGCGCATCGATCAGATCGACGATGTCGGTTCTGGCAAGCAGATCGCTAATAAATACACGTGGAATTCGTCCAGCCATAAGCCCCGTTATTTCTGATGACTATAAACGAAAATAAGCCGCGCATTCCTTTCGGAAGCACGGCCTTACAACTACAACTCGGTCTGAATTGAGAGCGTCGCTCTCAACAGATTAGTACAGACGAGTACGGCGTGCGTTTTCGCGAGCCAGTTTCTTCGCGTGACGTTTCACTGCAGAAGCTTTAGCGCGCTTACGTTCGGTAGTCGGTTTTTCATAGAACTCACGACGACGAACTTCCGCCAGAACACCTGCTTTTTCGCAGGAACGCTTGAAGCGACGCAGAGCTACGTCGAACGGCTCGTTTTCACGTACTTTAATTACCGGCATGTGCCTCTCACCTTTGATTAATTCGGTTTGCCGCTGGCCGCAATGCCAGCTTATTTCAAAATGGTGCGGAATTTTACTGCAACTACTGCTGCTTTGTAAAGCACCGGCGCCTTTTTTGAAAGGGACTTTTATAAGGGTGAGGAGTATACACGAAGAGAGCACCAGGGGTGAGCAAAGTTTTACATCGTCGGTCATTGGACCTACACTGCGCGGTATTGAAGCGAGGTAAAACAACTCATGCGTGTACTGGGCATTGAAACATCCTGCGATGAAACCGGCATCGCGATTTATGACGACCAGCAAGGTCTGTTAGCCAACCAACTGTATAGTCAGGTGAAACTGCATGCGGACTACGGCGGCGTGGTGCCGGAGCTGGCATCGCGCGACCACGTGCGCAAAACGGTGCCGCTTATCCAGGCGGCGCTGAAAGAGGCCGGTCTGACGGCGAAAGATATCGATGCCGTCGCCTATACGGCGGGTCCTGGCCTGGTGGGGGCGCTGCTGGTCGGCGCCACCGTGGGCCGGTCGCTGGCCTTCGCCTGGAACGTGCCGGCGATTCCGGTACACCATATGGAAGGGCACCTGCTGGCGCCGATGCTGGAAGATAACCCGCCAGCGTTCCCGTTCGTCGCGCTGCTGGTCTCCGGCGGTCATACTCAGCTGATCAGCGTCACCGGCATCGGCCAGTACGAGCTGCTGGGCGAGTCGATTGACGATGCGGCGGGCGAAGCCTTTGATAAAACCGCGAAACTGCTGGGGCTGGATTATCCCGGCGGGCCGATGCTGTCGAAAATGGCGTCCCAGGGTACTGAAGGCCGCTTCGTCTTCCCGCGTCCGATGACCGACCGTCCGGGGCTGGACTTCAGCTTCTCCGGTCTGAAAACCTTCGCCGCCAATACCATTCGCAGCAACGGCGACGATGAGCAAACCCGCGCCGACATCGCCCGCGCGTTTGAGGATGCGGTCGTCGATACGCTAATGATTAAATGTCGCCGCGCGCTGGAGCAAACCGGCTTTAAGCGTCTGGTGATGGCGGGAGGCGTGAGCGCCAACCGCACCCTGCGGGCGAAGCTGGCGGAGATGATGCAAAAACGCGGCGGCGAGGTGTTCTACGCCCGCCCTGAGTTCTGTACCGATAACGGCGCGATGATCGCCTACGCCGGCATGGTGCGTCTGCAAACCGGCGCCAAAGCCGAGCTCGGCGTGACGGTCCGCCCGCGCTGGCCGCTGGCCGAGCTGCCTGCCGCCTAAAGCGTCCTGACACAGGCCGACGTTACGTCGGCCTGCCTTCCTGACTACTCCATACTTTTACACAGCGAGCAGATGGCGCCCTGATGCTTATGCGAGTGCATCACGTCCGGGCGCTCGTACTCTTCCTCACAGCTAACGCATTGATACACGGTGGTCGAGGCGTTCCCCGCCGCGTCATAGCGCGGTTCGGCGATCCCGTCATCTCTCTGCTTAATGTAGTAGCGCCCGCGGGTGAGGATCCCCATCAGCGGGGTCATGACAAAGGCGACGACCAGCGCAATCAGCGGCGAGAAGGGCGCGAGCGTCGCCCCCAGCAGGCCGAAGAAGGCGCAGATCGACAGCCCGGCGGCCAGGCCAAAGGAGACTACGCCCACCGGGTTCACGTTGTAGATCATGCCGCGACGATACTCCGGCTGCGCCGGCGCCAGCTTGAGCAAGCCTTTATTAAAGGTGATGTCGGTCGCCACCACCACGACCCAGGCGATGGCGAAGTTGGAGTAAAAGCCGAGGATCCACGACAGGGCGCTGAACATATCGCCTTCCATCAGCGCCAGGGCAATCGCCAGGTTGACCACCACAAAAATAATCCGCCCCGGATAGCGTTTGGTGGTGCGGGTCCAGGCGCTGGTCCACGCCAGCGAGCCGGAATAGGCATTGGTGACGTTAATTTTGATCTGCGAGATCACCACCAGCACCACCGCCAGCGTCAGAGCCAGCCAGCCGGGCACCAGGTTATCGAAGACGCTGACGAACTGCTGCACCGGTTCGGTATTGTGTACCGCCGGGAAACGGGTCAACAGATAGAAGCCGAGGAAAGCGCCGATAATCTGTTTGATCGCGCCTAGCACCACCCAGCCCGGGCCGGCGGAAAAGACCGCCAGCCACCAGGCTTTACGGTTCTCAGCGGTTTTAGGCGGCATAAAGCGCAGGTAATCAATTTGCTCGCCAATCTGCATGATCAGCGACAGGCATACCCCGGCGCCGAGCATGATGGCGGTGATATCCACCGTCGACGCGCTGTTTTTACCGGCGAAATGCAGGAAGCCGTCCACCAGCTGCGGATCCTTGACAATCAGCCACACCACCGGCACCACCATCAGCACCAGCCACAGCGGAGTGGTCCACACCTGCAGGCGGGTCAGGGCTTTCATGCCATAGACCACCAGCGGGAGCACCATCAGGGTGGCGATCAGATACCCCATCCACAGCGGGATCCCGAGGCCCACCAGCAGCCCCTGGGCCATGATCGAGCCTTCGAGGGCGAAGAAGATAAAGGTGAAGCCGGCAAAAATAATGCTGGTGATCACCGAGCCGAAATAGCCGAAGCCGGCGCTGCGGGTGATCAGGTCAAGGTCAATGTTGTAGCGCGCGGCGGTGATCGCCAGCGGAATGCCGGTGAGGAAGATCACCAGCGCCGCCACCAGGATCGAATAGATGGCGTTGCTGGTGCCCCAGGCCATACCGATGCTGGCGCCGATGGAAAAGTCCGCCAGATAGGCGATGCCGCCCAGCGCCGTGACCGCGACGACGCCCGGTCCCCAGCGGCGGAAGCTCAGCGGGGCGTAACGTAAGGTGTAATCTTCTAAGGTTTCCCGGGAGCCGGAAGTCCGCGCGGTCGCGGGTAATTCAGGGTTGAGATCCAGTGATGACATAGTCATTCCTTAATGGTTAGGCATGACTTGAATTAGCAAACCTTATGCCATATTGCAGGGCAGGCGTGGCGGGGAGGGTGGTGCAGGGTGACAGAAGAGAGGGCAGGAGCTGCACCATCCGGACGCGCTTGCGCCCGGCTGGTGCAAAAGGCCTATTTGCCGAGCATGCCTTTGTCTTCGAGGAAGGCAATAATGGTGCTCAGGCCGTCGCCACGCTTCAGGTTGGTGAAGGTCCATGGGCGATCGCCGCGCATACGCTGGGTATCGCTCGCCATCACCTCCAGTGAAGCGCCCACATAGGGGGCAAGGTCGGTTTTATTGATCACCAGAAAATCGGATTTGGTGATCCCCGGCCCGCCTTTGCGCGGGATCTTCTCCCCTTCGGCCACGTCGATAACATAGATGGTCAGATCCGCCAGCTCCGGGCTGAAGGTGGCGCTCAGGTTATCGCCGCCGCTTTCCACGAAGATAAGGTCGAGGTTACCGAACTTTTCACTCAGCGCTTCCACCGCGGCGAGGTTCATCGAGGCATCTTCACGGATCGCCGTGTGCGGGCAGCCGCCGGTTTCCACCCCGACAATGCGTTCAGGCGCCAGCGCGCCCGCTTCAGTGAGGATGCGCTGATCTTCTTTGGTGTAGATGTCGTTGGTGACCACCGCCAGCTGCCAGGTATCGCGCATCGCTTTGCACAGCGCTTCCAGCAGGGCGGTTTTACCGGAGCCGACCGGGCCGCCAACGCCGACGCGCAGCGGGTGTTTATAAGAATTCATGGCTTCTCCTAGGAACGGAATAATCGGGAGTATTGGGTTTCATGCCGGGCAGAGGCGATGGCGGCGAGCGGCGTGGCCGATCCGATATCGCCGTCCGGCGCGGCCAGCGCGCGGGGCATCGCCGCCGCGTAGTGGTCGCAAAGACGTAAAATCAGCTGTTGAGCGGCCTGCTGGCCGAAGGGCACCAGCTTAACGCCGGCCATCACGGCGCTCTCAATCCAGCTGTAGCCCAGGCTTAGGGCCATCTCGGGCAGCGCGATGCGCCAGCGCACGCCGAGCCAGGCCATCCCGGCGAGCTGGCTTTGCTGGCACAGCGTGCGCCACGGCGGTGGACAGTCCGGCTGCCAGTCGCCAAGCAGGCGGGCAAACGCCGCGCCGCGGTTGCGCTCTTCCTCCCGCAGTTCACGGGTCTCCCGGCAGGCCAGCAGATAAGCCGTCCAGCGCCGGGCCGCGGCGATATCGCCTTGTTCGCAGGCGCGGTACAGGCGGGCGAACAGCGGCAGGTCGACGGTAAAAAAGCCTTCCGTCATCTGCCGTCGCTGCCAGCGCTCGAAGGCCGCGACGTCCGGCACCCAGCCGGCTTCCACAGCCCACTCCAGCCCCTGGGACCAGCTGTAACCCCCTACCGGCAGGTTGCTGCTGGCCAGCTGCATCAGCCGCAGACGTTGTTCCGCTGTCGACATGCTAGTGGCTGTGAGCGTGGTGGTCATGATGAGCATGATGATGACCGTGGCTTTCGCTGGCGTAAGCGCCGGCTTCCGGCTCGAACGGCAGCTGGCCAAAGGTCACCGTCAGGCCGAACTGGCGCAGCATATCGTCCAGCACGTGATCGTGATGGTAGCGCAGCTCGCCCGGCATGATCTGCAGCGGTACGTGACGATTGCCGAGGTGGTAGCAGGCCTTCGCCAGCATAAACGGATCGTCGCAGCGCACCACCGACACCCCTTCATCAGCGGCAATCACCTGCACAAATTCGGTGCCGTCTTCGTTGCTGAGCACATCGCCGCCGCGCAGCAGCAGCCCGCGGGGCAGCAGCAGGCCGGCTTCCCGGCCATCGTTGAGGGTGACTTTTACCCGGCTTTTGACGCGAACATCAATCGGCAGCGTAACGCTGGCGGTCGCGGCGGCGGGGGTCTCCAGACGTTGAGTTAAATAAAGCATCCGCTCTCCTTAAAACAGAAAATAACGTTGCGCCATCGGCAGAACCTCTGCCGGCTCGCTGGTGATGAGTTCGCCATCCACCCGCACCTCATAAGTCTGCGCGTCGACGGTGATGTTAGGCTGCAGGCTGTTGTGCACCATGTCGGCTTTCTGCACCGTACGGCAGCCTTTCACCACGGCGATCGCGCTGCGCAGGTTCAGCCGCTCGGCAACGCCGTTGTCCGCCGCCGCCTGCGACAGGAAGGTGAGGCGGCAGTGATGGCGGGCGCTGCCCAGCGCGCCAAACATCGGACGGTAGTGCACCGGCTGCGGGGTTGGAATTGAGGCATTGATATCGCCCATCGGCGCGATGGCAATCATGCCGCCTTTGATCACGGTGGCCGGTTTCACGCCGAAGAAGGCAGGCGACCAGACCACAAGGTCCGCCAGCTTACCCACCTCAATGGAGCCGACTTCGTGTGCGATGCCGTGGGTCAGCGCCGGGTTGATGGTGTATTTGGCGATGTAGCGCTTCACGCGGAAGTTGTCGTTATCCCCGGTCTCCTCCGCCAGCGCTCCGCGCTGCACCTTCATGCGGTGCGCCACCTGCCAGGTGCGGAGAACCACTTCCCCGACGCGGCCCATGGCCTGCGAATCCGAGGAGGTGAGCGAGAAGGCGCCAAGGTCGTGCAGCACGTCTTCCGCAGCGATGGTTTCCCGGCGAATGCGAGACTCGGCAAAGGCCACGTCCTCGGCGATGTCCGGGTCCAGATGGTGGCAGACCATCAGCATATCGAGATGTTCATCGATGGTGTTAAGGGTGTAGGGCAGCGTTGGGTTGGTGGAGGACGGCAAAATGTTCGGGTGGGCGCAGGCGGTGATGATATCCGGCGCATGGCCGCCGCCGGCCCCTTCGGTATGGAAGGTGTGAATGGTGCGCCCGCCGATGGCGGCGAGGGTATCTTCCACAAAACCGGACTCATTGAGCGTGTCGCTGTGCAGCGCGACCTGAATATCCATCTCATCGGCGACGGTTAACGCGCAGTCGATCGCCGCCGGGGTGGCGCCCCAGTCCTCATGGATCTTCAGGCCAATAACGCCCGCCGCCACCTGCTCGCGCAGAGCGTCCGGCTGAGAAACGTTGCCCTTGCCCAGCAGGCCGATATTGACCGGCAGGCTGTCGGCCGCCTGCAGCATGCGTGAGATATACCATGGCCCCGGGGTGCAGGTGGTGGCATGGGTACCCGCCGCCGGGCCGGTGCCGCCGCCGACCATGGTGGTCACGCCGGAGACCAGCGCCTCTTCCGCCTGCTGCGGACAGATCCAGTGAATATGGGTATCGATCCCGCCGGCGGTGACGATTTTTCCTTCGGCGGCAATGACTTCCGTCGCGGCGCCGATGGGGATGGTGACGTTGGGCTGGATGTCGGGGTTGCCGGCTTTGCCGATGGCGAAGATCCGACCGTCCTTCACGCCGATATCGGCCTTAACGATCCCCCAGTGATCGACGATCAGCGCATTGGTGAGCACCAGGTCGACACAGTCGGCGGCCAGCATCTGTCCCTGACCCATCCCGTCGCGGATCACTTTGCCGCCGCCGAATTTGACCTCTTCCCCGTAGGTGGTCAAATCGTCCTCCACCTCTATCCACAGCTCGGTATCGGCCAGGCGCACCTTGTCGCCGATGGTGGGGCCGAACATGTCGGCATAGGCCTGGCGTGAAATATTACTCATTGTTTGCCTCCAGAGGGCCCATGACCTCGCCGCGGAAGCCGAAAACGGCGCGGTGACCGGCGAAGGCCACCAGCTCAACCTCGCGTTTCTGGCCAGGTTCAAAGCGTACCGCCGTGCCGGCCGGGATATTCAGGCGATAGCCGGTGGCCTGCTGACGGTTGAACTTCAGCGCCGGGTTGACCTCGGCGAAATGGTAGTGCGAACCGACCTGAATCGGCCGGTCGCCGTGGTTTTCAACGACCACGCGACAGGTCGCCCGGCCGGTGTTGAGGGCTATCTGGCCGGGCTTAACGTGATATTCACCGGGGATCATGGCGCTACCTCAGATAATCGGGTTGTGAACGGTGACCAGCTTTGAGCCGTCCGGGAAGGTGGCTTCGACCTGGATATCCGGGATCATTTCCGGGACGCCCTCCATCACCTGCTCGCGGGTCAGGACGTGACGGCCTTCCTCCATCAGCGAGGCCACGCTTTTGCCGTCGCGAGCGCCTTCCATAATAAAGGCGCTGATCAGGGCCACGGACTCCGGATAGTTGAGCTTCAGGCCGCGGGCCAGGCGGCGTTCCGCCACCAGCGCGGCGGTAAACAGCAACAGCTTGTCTTTTTCTCGGGGGGTCAGTTCCATAACGTTCTCTTAAGTCAGCCAGATTCGGGGAAGTACGGGGGATTTGCCGGTGAGATGAGGGCGCAGAAACTGCCAGACGTCGCGCATCACCTGCTGGCAAACCAGATTATCGTCACTGAGGAAGCGCACCGTCAGCAGGCGGTCGGTCAGGCTGGCGCCGGCGTAGAGGCCGAGCGGCGCCAGCGCGTCGCGCACCCCGTCGAGCAGGGCATCGGTTGCCGGATAGCACAGCAGCGTGCCGACCCAGGGGCGTCCGGCGACGCTGGACAGCTCTCCCTCCTGCAGGCGCAGGCGCTCGACCAGCAGCGGCTCATCGTCCACCCATACCTCCAGCCGGTTGCTGAGGGTGCCGTGGCTGAAGGTTTCGCCAATCACCGGGCGGCCAAGGCAGAGCAGATCCCAGGCCAGCAGCGTGCTGGAGGCACAAAGGTGAAAGGTGGTGGACAGCCGGGCGTTCGCCCCGGGAAAGAAGATGGCATCCTGCGGGAGCCACTCCAGGGTCGCCTGCGGGGCGAGGGTCAACCGCTGGCGCAAAAGCGCTTGCGCGCCGCTGCTGCGGTAAAACTTGCTGGCGCCAGGCATGGTTATCAGGGTATGGCAGCCGGGATCAAGGTAGGCGCTAATCGTCAGCTCATCACCGCCGACGATGCCGCCGGGGGGATGAAGCAGATAGAGATGACAGGTCTCTTCTTCCGGGTAAAACGGGCGCTGGACGGTCAGCGGGCCGACGTGTTGGGCGCTGGCGAGAACGGTCTTGCCGCCGGCCTGCTGAAAGCGCAGATCCAGCGTGGCCTGCCAGCCTTTTTTGAGTGGTGGTAACACGGTGCCGTGCAATGTTGCGCCCCTGCAAAATCAAGATAAAACAGCAGCAATGAGTATTGATCGGCGGGAGATTATCCCGGTCATACGAAACGCTTATGTCATCTGTTACCCGGAGCGTCGCATCGGGCGCGAGGGGAAAGCGGCATAACCGCTCCGGATTATTCACCCGGATAATCATTGCCGTCAATATCCTGAACCGTTGCCTGGCCGCGGCGGAAAAGGCGTCAGCGCGGTTCACGCCGCGCCGCCGGTCGCTGGCGGGAATTTTGCTGTGGGTCGCCGCTAACGCATTGTTACAAAAGGGGGATGTGGCGATGATCGCCAATCATGATGACGTAAGGCGAAAGAGCGGGTGAGACCGCTAAATAGAATCGGGGATCCCTCCGGCTGGCGTGGCCGGGAAGGGAGATTACTTCTCTTCTGGCGTTTTTTTCTTCTTCACCCGCGTCCAGATTTTGCTCTCCTGGCGGCGCCACAGACGCTGAATGTTGTCGTGATGGCGCAGC
The DNA here is from genome assembly GCF_040064755.1 of Klebsiella sp. GB_Kp056. Lineage (NCBI taxonomy): Bacteria > Pseudomonadati > Pseudomonadota > Gammaproteobacteria > Enterobacterales > Enterobacteriaceae > Klebsiella > Klebsiella sp. GB_Kp056. Next base: position 55,413 of record NZ_JBEAJA010000054.1, read on the forward strand.
AGGATCAGGCAGGAGAGCATCGACACCGGGAAGGTGTACTGTGGTTTGAACCACCAGACGTAGAACGGAGCGATCAGCGCGCTGACGATAGCGCCAAGGGAAGAGTAACCGCTGAGCAGGATGGTCAGCAGCCAGGTCCCGGCCATCACGCCGGTCAGGTCGAGGCCGATGGGGGCGATAGCCCCGAAGGCCGTGGCGACGCCTTTACCGCCGCGGAAATGAAAGAAGACTGGCCAGATGTGGCCCACGCAGGCGGCAATCGCCACTAAACCCAGCCAGAACGGCGTCAGGCCCAGCGCCCAGGCGCCCCATACCGGCAACATGCCCTTCAGCACATCAAAAATAAGTACCGCTACGGCCGCCCCTTTTCCGCCGATTCGTAGTACGTTAGTGGCCCCGGGGTTGCCTGAGCCGCTGTCGCGTGGGTCGGGCAGGCCAGCAAGGCGACATACCAGAATGGCGCTGGAAATGGAGCCGCAGAGGTAGGCGAGGAGTACCAGTCCAGGCGCGATTGCACTCATAACGCTGTTCCGTTTTGAAAATGTCGTTGTATTCTCTGCATCTGTGGATAATACGCATAATTCGCCGGAAGTGGTATCCGGTTTAGCTAAAAAGCAGGCAGGGCGTGATGGATATTGTATTTATAGAGCAACTTTCGGTAATCACCACCATTGGTGTTTATGACTGGGAACAAACCATTGAACAGAAGCTGGTGTTCGATATCGAAATTGCATGGGATAACCGCAAGGCGGCCGCCAGCGATGATGTCAGCGATTGCCTTAGCTATGCTGATATCAGCGAGCGCGTCATCGCGCATGTTGAGGGGGGAAAATTCGCGTTAGTGGAGCGGGTGGCGGAAGAGGTGGCCGACCTGCTGCTGGAGACATTCCAGTCGCCATGGGTGCGCATTAAAGTCAGCAAACCTGGCGCCGTGGCTCGCGCGGCAAACGTCGGGGTGATTATTGAACGTGGCCTTAATCTGAAACAAAACTTTTCAGGTCATACTTGTTAAACAAATTGCGTTTATACCGGTCATAGCATCCGGTCATCAGGCAATTTTACTGGCGATCTCCTACCAGAACGGCAGGTGAATCCTTGTGTACGCCGTGTATGCTGCGGATTGCGCGCCCTCTGGCAGCCGGGTTATGCCTGTTGAACGATACCGTGTTCCTGGTTTTTTTCATTTTACTTTTTTAAAGGGTTTAATTGGATGAGCGATATACACTCGCTGCTGGTGGCGGCAATATTGGGTGTGGTTGAGGGGTTAACAGAATTTTTACCTGTTTCCAGTACCGGTCATATGATTATTGTTGGTCACCTGCTGGGGTTTGAAGGTGATACGGCAAATACCTTTGAAGTGGTTATTCAGCTAGGCTCGATACTCGCCGTGGTGGTGATGTTCTGGCGTCGCCTGTTCGGCCTGATCGGCATCCATTTCGGCAAGCCGCCGGCGCATGAAGGCAAGGGCAGCGGTCGCTTATCGCTTATCCATATCCTTCTCGGCATGATCCCCGCGGTGGTGATGGGGCTTATTTTCCACGACACCATTAAGTCCTTGTTTAACCCGGTAAACGTGATGTACGCCCTGATTGTCGGCGGTGTGCTGTTAATTGCGGCGGAAGTGCTGAAGCCGAAACAGCCGCGCGCGGTCGGGATTGACGATATGACCTATCGTCAGGCATTCGTTATCGGCTGCTTCCAGTGCCTGGCGCTGTGGCCGGGCTTCTCCCGCTCAGGGGCGACCATCTCCGGCGGCATGCTGATGGGCGTCAGCCGCTACGCGGCGTCGGAGTTCTCATTCCTGCTGGCGGTACCGATGATGATGGGCGCCACGGTGCTGGACGTCTACAAGAGCATCGGCTTCCTCAACATGGGCGATGTTCCGATGTTTGCCGTCGGCTTCGTGATGGCGTTTATCGTGGCGCTGATTGCGATTAAAACCTTCCTGCAGCTGATCAAACGGATCTCGTTCATTCCGTTCGCTATCTACCGCTTTATCGTCGCGGCAGCGGTGTACGTGGTCTTTTTCTAAGGCCTGCGCCCTCAGCCTTGCGGCTGGGGGCAACGCTGTTCCTTCCACTGCGCCACCGCCGCAATTCTCCGCCGCGTCAGCTCCTCGCGAATTTCCGCCCCTTTAAAGCCCGCCGCTACCACCTCTTTGGTGGAGACCGACTGCGCCACTTCCCAGGCCTCCAGCAGCAGGCGCCCCTGCGGATAATCGCTGGCCTCAAAGCCGGTGCGCCCGCGGACGTCGGCTTCGCTGGTGAGGGCGATCTGTTGCACGCGCTGCGGTTTACGCCAGGCGTCAATGCTGTCGAAGAGTTTAACGAGGGTTTTTGGCTGCAGGATCGGCAGGGTGTGGATCAGATCATGGTACTCCGCCACCAGTTTCGCGAGATCGCGGATATCGTTCGGCACCCGCAGACGCGCGCAGAGCTGCTCCACCAGCTTGACTCCCGCCGGGCCATGACCGTGGTGACGCGGCCAGAGCGCTTTCGGCGTCAGCCCTTTGCCGAGGTCATGGCACAGGGTGGCGAAGCGCACCTCGACGTCCGGCGATAGCATCGCGGCCATCGTGACGGTCATCAGGGTGTGCAGGCCGGTATCGATTTCCGGGTGCCATTTGGCCGGGGCCGGCACGCCGTACAGGGCGTCAATCTCCGGGAACAGCACCTTGAGGGCCTGGCAGTCGCGCAGCGTCTGGAAAAAGACCTGCGGGTTGCGGGTGGTCAACGCGCTTTCCGTCTCTTTCCACACCCGCTCCGGCGTTAAATGGGCCAGTTCGCCGGCCTCAACCATGGCGGCCATCAGGGTCTGGGTCTCTTCGGCGATGCGAAAACCGAGATGGGCATAGCGGGCGGCAAAACGCGCCACGCGCAGCACGCGCAGCGGGTCTTCGCTAAAGGCGGGAGAGACATGGCGCAGCAGGCGCTGGCGGAGATCGTTTTGTCCGCCGTAGGGGTCGATAATCGTGCCGTCGGCATCCTGGGCGAGGGCGTTGACCGTCAGGTCGCGGCGCAGCAGATCCGCCTCAAGAGTGACGTCCGGGGCGGCATAGCAGGTAAAACCGGTATAGCCTGCGCCGGATTTGCGCTCGGTGCGAGCCAGGGCATACTCTTCCCGGCTTTGCGGATGAAGGAACACGGGAAAGTCGCGGCCTACCTGCTGATAGCCCGCGTCAAGCATCTGTTGCGGGGTGGCGCCCACCACCACCCAGTCTCGGTCTTTGACCGGCAGTCCTAACAGCGCGTCGCGCACCGCACCACCGACCAGATAACTCTTCACGCCTGATTCTCCCGTATCTGTTTTTCGCAAGATGATACGTAAGTCTGGCAGAGAAGACGAATTAGTTCATCCACCGGTCTTTACGTTTGCGGCTTGGCACCAGATGCGGCAGCACCAGACCCAGCAGCAAACCGACGCCCAGCACGCCGCCGCCGTACATAAACCACTGCATGATAATGGTGCGCTGTTTATCATCAAGCTGCAGATTCGCCGCATTCACCTTCTTCTGCGCGACAACCAGCTCGTTTTTCAACTTTTGGTTCTCGTCTTTCAACGCGTTGATCACGCTGTCGCTGCCGGCGACTTTCTTCTGCATATCCGCCGTGCGCTGGTTCCAGGTGGCGTCGATATTATTCAGCTTATCGGTCAGCGTTTTGACCTGGTTTTCCAGATCCGGGACGCGGGTGCGCAGGCTGGGCTCGTTGCTCAGCTCTTTCAGCGGGATCCAGGCGGTACGCCCATTCGCGTCGCGGATCTGCGCGTAACTGGTGCTGTCGTTGGTTTGCAGCACCGACACTTCTTCCCCGGCGTTGATGGTGCCGACCAGACGATAATTATCGCCCGGGCCGCTGCGAACCCAGGTGTTCAGCTCATCGGAAACGTAGCGCTTTTCTTCTGCGTGAACCGCCGTGGCGGCGCTAAGCGCGAGCAAAGTAAAAGTAATCAGGCGTAATTTTGGCATCAGGTCATCGTTTGGTCATAAAAAGTGGAACGATAGTAGAGGCATCGCCAGAGCGACGCAAAGTTTTCCACCACAATCGGAATCATCCAGGAGGTGGCCCGGCAAAAAGCGCGTTGCATGGCGATTCGCCGCAAAATACTATCTACTGACAAAAAATATCGTCGTAAGTTCGCCGCAATTTGTCGGCGCAGCACAGAAGCGGAAGAATTCAGTCATGGCTCAAGAAATCGAACTTAAGTTTATCGTCGCTCAGGATGGGGTAGAGACGCTGCGCGAGCAGCTCAATGCGCTCGAGGCGAAACATACGCCCGCGGGCCAGTTGCTGAACATTTACTATGAAACCGCCGATAACTGGCTGCGTCGTCACGACATGGGGCTGCGCATCCGCGGCGACCAGGGGCGTTATGAGATGACGCTGAAAATCGCCGGTCGGGTGGTGGGCGGCCTGCACCAGCGCCCGGAATACAATATTCCACTGGATAAACCGGAGCTGGCGCTTGAGCGCCTGCCGGCGGAGGTCTGGCCGCAAGGGGAACTTCCAGCCGCGCTGGCGGAGCATGTGCAACCGCTGTTCAGCACCGACTTTGCCCGTGAACGCTGGGTGATCCAGGAAGGAAAGAGTGAAATTGAGATTGCCCTCGATCGCGGCGAAGTGAAGGCGGGCGAGCATCAGGAGCCGATCTGCGAGCTGGAGCTGGAGCTGCTCGCCGGGGAGACCGCCGATCTGCTGCGCCTCGCGCAGCGTTTGCTGGAGAGCGGCGTCCTGCGTCAGGGGAGCCTGAGCAAAGCCGCGCGCGGGTATCATCTGGCGCAAGGCAACGACGAGCGCCCGGTAACCCGGCTGGCGGTGCTGCCGGTGGCGGCGAAGGCCAGCGTGGAGCAGGGGCTGGAGGCGGCGCTGGAGAGCGCCCTGGCGCACTGGCTGTATCACGATGAGGTCTGGCTGCGCGGCAACGCGAAAGCCAAAGCGGAAATCCTGCTGGCGATAGCCCGCGTGCGCCATGCGCTGGTGCTGTTCGGCGGCATCGTGCCGCGGAAGGCGACCACCCACCTCCGCGCGTTGCTGAACGATGCCGAAGCGGCGCTGCTGGCCGCGGACACCGCCAATGAGGCGTTATTCCGCACCGAGGTCGTCGCCGCCAAACTGGCGCTGACCGAATGGCTGGTCCAGCGCGGCTGGCGTCCGTTCCTCAACGAGGCGGGAGAGAAAAAAATAGCCGGATCGTTCAAACGGTTTGCCGATATTCACCTTTCCCGGGCGGCGGCTGAGCTGCGCGGCGCCGTGCAGCACCTGGCGGTGGAGGATGCCGCCGACCAGCTGCCGAAGCTGGCGCGCGACATCGACAGCGTCCAGTTGCTGGCGGGCGCCTATGGCGACGCCGTCGCGCCGTGGCTGGAGAACTGGCAGGAACTACAGCGTGCGATAGAGCATGACGACCGCAGCGTCTTTGAATATTTCCGTCGCCAGGCGCTGGCTGCCGAGCCGTTCTGGCTGCATAGTGGAAAACGATAATTACAGGCCAGGGAGCCCCTATGATGCCGCTTTCTTCGCAGTTACAGCAGCACTGGCAGACGGTCGCTGACCGCCTGCCAGCGGATTTCCCCGTCGCCGAACTGAGCCCGCAGGCCAGGTCGGTGATGGCGTTCAGTGATTTTGTCGAACAGAGTGTGATCGCCCAGCCAGGCTGGCTGAACGAGCTTGCCCAGTCTTCACCGGAGGCGGAAGAGTGGCGGCATTATGAGACCTGGCTGCAGGAACGCCTGCAGGCGGTGGCTGACGAAGCGGGGTTGATGCGAGAGCTGCGTCTTTTCCGCCGTCATATGATGGTCCGCATCGCCTGGGCGCAGGCGCTGTCGCTGGTAAGCGAAGAAGAGACGCTGCAGCAGTTGAGCGTCCTGGCGGAGACCCTGATTGTCGCCGCCCGCGACTGGCTGTACGCCGCCTGCTGTAAAGAGTGGGGAACGCCCTGCAATGCCGAGGGCCAGCCGCAGCCGCTGCTGATCCTCGGGATGGGAAAGCTGGGCGGCGGCGAGCTGAACTTCTCTTCCGATATCGATCTGATTTTTGCCTGGCCTGAGCATGGCGCCACCCGCGGCGGCCGCCGCGAGCTGGATAACGCCCAGTTCTTTACCCGCCTGGGGCAGCGGCTTATCAAGGCGCTCGACCAGCCGACGCAGGACGGCTTTGTTTATCGGGTGGACATGCGCCTGCGGCCGTTTGGCGACAGCGGGCCGCTGGTGCTCAGCTTTGCGGCGCTGGAGGATTATTACCAGGAGCAGGGCCGGGACTGGGAACGCTACGCGATGGTGAAAGCGCGGATCATGGGCGATAACGACGACGCCTACGCCAGCGAGCTGCGCGCGATGCTCCGCCCCTTCGTCTTCCGCCGCTATATCGACTTCAGCGTGATCCAGTCGCTGCGTAACATGAAAGGCATGATCGCTCGCGAAGTGCGGCGTCGCGGGCTGAAAGACAACATCAAGCTCGGCGCCGGCGGGATCCGTGAAATTGAGTTTATCGTGCAGGTCTTTCAGCTGATCCGCGGCGGTCGCGAACCTGCGCTGCAGCAGCGGGCGCTGCTGCCGACGCTGGCGGCGATTGATGAGCTGCATCTGCTGCCGGAAGGCGACGCGACGCTGCTGCGCGCGGCCTATCTGTTCCTGCGCCGGCTGGAAAATCTGCTGCAGAGCATCAACGATGAGCAGACTCAGACTCTGCCGCAGGATGAACTGAACCGCGCCAGGCTGGCGTGGGGGATGCATACCGACGACTGGGAGACGCTGAGCGCGCAGCTGGCGAGCCATATGGCCAGCGTGCGGCGGGTGTTTAATGAGCTGATCGGCGATGATGAGGCCCAGTCGCCGGATGAGCAGCTGGCGGAGTACTGGCGCGAACTGTGGCAGGATGCGCTGGAAGAAGATGACGCCAGCCCGGCGCTGGCGCATTTAAACGACGCCGACCGCCGCAGCGTGCTGGCGCTGATTGCTGATTTCCGTAAAGAGCTGGATCGGCGCACCATCGGCCCGCGAGGCCGCCAGGTGCTGGATCAACTGATGCCGCATCTGCTGAGCGAAATCTGCTCGCGCGCCGATGCGCCTCTGCCTCTGGCGCGGATCACGCCGCTGTTGACCGGGATCGTCACTCGCACCACCTATCTTGAGCTACTGAGCGAATTCCCCGGCGCGCTGAAGCACCTGATTACGCTCTGCGCGGCGTCGCCGATGGTCGCCAGCCAGCTGGCGCGCCACCCGCTGCTGCTTGATGAACTGCTGGATCCCAACACCCTCTATCAGCCGACGGCGACCGATGCCTATCGCGACGAGCTGCGCCAGTATCTGCTGCGCGTGCCGGAAGAGGATGAAGAGCAGCAGCTGGAGGCATTGCGCCAGTTCAAGCAGGCGCAGCAGCTGCATATCGCCGCGGCGGATATCGCCGGCACGCTGCCGGTGATGAAGGTCAGCGATCACTTAACCTGGCTTGCCGAAGCGATCCTCGACGCGGTGGTGCAGCAGGCATGGGGACAGATGGTGGCCCGCTACGGCCAGCCGACCCACCTGCACGATCGTCAGGGGCGCGGCTTCGCCGTCGTCGGCTACGGCAAGCTCGGCGGCTGGGAGCTGGGCTACAGTTCCGATCTCGACCTGGTGTTCCTCCATGACTGCCCGGCGGAGGTGATGACCGACGGCGAGCGGGAGATCGACGGCCGTCAGTTCTACCTGCGGCTGGCTCAGCGGATCATGCATCTGTTCAGCACCCGCACCTCGTCCGGTATTCTCTACGAAGTTGACGCCCGGCTGCGCCCTTCCGGCGCGGCGGGGATGCTGGTCACCACAGCCGACGCGTTTGCCGACTATCAGCAGAACGAAGCCTGGACATGGGAGCATCAGGCGCTGGTGCGCGCTCGCGTGGTCTATGGCGACCCGGCGCTGCAGGCGCGATTTGACGCCATTCGTCGCGATATCCTGACCACCGAGCGGGATGGCGCGACCCTGCAGACTGAAGTTCGCGAGATGCGTGAGAAGATGCGCGCCCACCTCGGCAATAAACATGCCGATCGTTTTGATATCAAAGCCGATGCCGGTGGGATCACGGATATTGAATTTATTACCCAGTATCTGGTCCTACGCTATGCCAGCGACAAGCCGAAGTTGACCCGCTGGTCTGATAACGTGCGTATTCTCGAGCTGCTGGCGCAGAACGACATCATGGACGAGGAGGAAGCGCGAGCCTTAACGCACGCGTACACCACCTTGCGTGATGCGCTCCATCACCTGGCCCTGCAGGAGCTGCCGGGACACGTGGCGCCGGAGGCATTCAGCCGGGAGCGTGAGCAGGTCAGCGCCAGCTGGCAGAAGTGGCTGATGGCTTAACTATAAAATCGGGTGTGCTATTATCGCGCGCAAAGTTTGCGTCTCGCAGGAGAGAGTCATGAAAGTAACGCTGCCGGAGTTTGAACGTGCAGGAGTGTTGGTGGTGGGTGATGTGATGCTGGACCGCTACTGGTACGGCCCCACCAGTCGTATTTCCCCGGAAGCCCCGGTGCCGGTGGTGAAGGTGGAAAATATCGAAGAACGTCCCGGCGGCGCGGCAAACGTAGCGATGAACATCGCCTCCCTGGGGGCGACGTCGCGCCTGGTGGGATTGACCGGGATTGATGACGCCGCCCGCGCGCTGAGCCAGGCGCTGGCCAACGTCAATGTGAAGTGCGACTTTGTCTCCGTCCCGACACACCCGACCATCACCAAGCTGCGGGTGCTGTCGCGCAACCAGCAGCTGATCCGCCTCGACTTTGAAGAGGGCTTTTCCGGCGTTGATCCGCAGCCGATGCACGAGCGCATTCAGCAGGCGCTGGGCTCGATTGGCGCGCTGGTTCTCTCGGACTACGCTAAAGGGGCGCTGACCAGCGTCCAGACGATGATCAAGCTCGCCCGTGAAGCAGGCGTGCCGGTGCTGATCGATCCGAAAGGTACCAATTTCGAACGCTATCGCGGCGCAACGCTGCTCACGCCGAACCTCTCTGAGTTTGAAGCGGTGGTGGGCAAGTGCCAGAATGAAGCGGAGATCGTTGAGCGCGGCATGAAGCTCATCGCCGAATTCGAACTGTCAGCGCTGCTGGTGACGCGCTCTGAGCAGGGGATGACGCTGCTGCAGCCTGGGCGTCCGCCGCTGCATATGCCGACCCAGGCCCAGGAAGTGTACGATGTCACCGGCGCCGGCGACACGGTGATTGGCGTGCTGGCGGCGACCCTGGCCTCCGGCAATACCCTGGAAGAGGCCTGCTATTTCGCCAACGCCGCGGCGGGCGTGGTGGTTGGCAAGCTGGGGACCTCCACCGTTTCTCCTGTCGAGCTGGAAAATGCGGTTCGCGGACGGGCTGAGACTGGCTTCGGCGTGATGAGCGAAGAGGAACTCAAACAGGCGGTTGCGGCAGCGCGCAAGCGCGGCGAGAAAGTGGTTATGACCAACGGCGTCTTCGACATTCTGCACGCCGGCCATGTCTCCTATCTGGCGAATGCGCGCAAACTGGGCGACCGTCTGATCGTGGCGGTCAACAGCGATGCCTCCACCAAACGTCTGAAAGGCGAAACCCGCCCGGTGAACCCGCTGGAGCAGCGGATGATCGTGCTGGGGGCGCTGGAGGCGGTCGACTGGGTGGTCTCCTTCGAAGAAGATACACCGCAGCGCCTGATTGCCGGGATCCTGCCGGATCTGCTGGTCAAAGGCGGCGACTACAAACCGGAACAGATCGCCGGCAGTGAAGAGGTCTGGGCGAACGGTGGCGAAGTGCTGGTGCTCAACTTTGAAGATGGGTGCTCAACCACCAACATTATTAAGAAAATACAGAAAGATAGCGAAAAATAACCGTTTCGCTATTCACCCACCAGAACGGTGCGGCATCACGGCCTGCGATAGCGATATCGCGGGCCGTTTTTATTTAATGATGTGGAAAATGATTTGGCGCAATAAATAATCACATTAAGCGCATTTTTCGTACAAATGGCGTTAAGGTAAGCGTAAATACTGAAGTGAGTAAAAGGCATATGACTGATCAGAACATCCACCGCTGAAGGAGTATGCGCATGAACCATAACGATATGTATTCAATGAAGAATTTTGATTTTTTGGCGCGGAGTTTCGCCAGAATGCACGCCCAGGGCCAGCCAGTTGATCTTCAGGCCATCGTCGGCAATATGGATGAAGAACATCGTGAATGGTTTTGCCAGCGCTATGAACTGTACTGTCGTCAGGTGAACAGCCCGGCGGAAGCCGCACACTAAGTCAACGCAAACGGGCCCCTGAGGGCCCGTTTTTTTTACTGCTGCTCTTCGCTGCCAGGCGTCGTCGCCGGGCGGTTTTCAAGGTCATTCAGGCGCTGTTCCAGCAGCGCCAGTTTTTCGCGGGTCCGCAGCAGAACCTGAGTCTGCACGTCAAACTCTTCGCGGCTAACCAGATCCAGACGGGTCAGCTGCGACTGCAGCGCCTGGCGGATTTTCTTCTCAACATCCTCACCCAGATCGCGAAGTCCTTTTGGCATCGACTCATGGACCTGGCGGGCGATTTGTTCAATTTTTTTCGGGTCAATCATGGTGGTTTCCTGCTCGGGTCGGATGATTGATCATTGTAGTGCGAACCAGGCCGCCTATAAACCAGAAATGTTTGAAGCTTATGCATTGCCGAGGATAGTCAATAGCGTTATAGTTATCTCGCTTATTCTCAGGGCGGGGCGAAATTCCCCACCGGCGGTAAATCAACCATGGCGTTGAAAGCCCGCGAGCGCTTCCCGTGACTACGGGAAGGTCAGCAGATCCGGTGTAATTCCGGGGCCGACGGTTAAAGTCCGGATGGGAGAGAGTAACGGCACAGTCGGGCCCAGGCCCGCTCGCGTTGACTTTTGCCGCTAAACCGGCGCTCCTAAGACTGCCCTGATTCTGGTAACCATAATTTTAATGAGGTTTTTTTACCATGAATCAGACGCTCCTTTCTTCTTTTGGTACCGCTTTTGAACGTGTGGAACACGCTTTAAACGCCCTGCGCGAAGGCCGCGGCGTGATGGTGCTTGACGATGAAGACCGTGAAAACGAAGGCGATATGATTTTCGCCGCCGAAACCATGACCGTAGAGCAGATGGCGCTGACCATTCGTCACGGCAGCGGCATTGTGTGCCTGTGCCTGACCGAAGATCGCCGTAAACAGCTGGATCTGCCGATGATGGTGGAGAACAACACCAGCGCCTACGGCACCGGCTTTACCGTCACCATCGAAGCGGCCGAAGGCGTGACCACCGGCGTTTCCGCTGCCGACCGCGTGACCACCGTCCGCGCGGCGATTGCCGACGGCGCGAAACCTTCCGATCTCAACCGTCCTGGCCACGTTTTCCCGCTGCGGGCGCAGCCGGGCGGCGTACTCACCCGCGGCGGCCACACCGAAGCCACTATCGACCTCGTGACCCTCGCCGGCTTCAAACCGGCAGGCGTGCTGTGCGAGCTGACCAATGACGATGGCACTATGGCCCGCGCGCCGGAGTGCATCAAGTTCGCTCAGCAGCATAATATGGCAGTGGTCACGATTGAAGATCTGGTGGCCTATCGTCGCGAACATGAGCGTAAAGCCAGCTAATCAGCGGCTGACAACGCCAGTGAAAACAGCCCACTTTTTAGTGGGCTGTATTGTTTCTGCGCCTTAACCGATGCCCATCGTCTGGAGCGCCACCAGGCTCAGCCCCATCACCGACATCCCGCACAGGACGCCATAGCTCGGGTTGCTTTGCGGATCGATCTCTTTTGCCAGCGGCATCAGTTCATCGACCGACAGCGCCACCATAATCCCGGCGACGGCGGCCATGATCGCGCCCATGACCAGCGGCGAGACCAGACTTCCCAGAATCAGCCACGCCAGCACGCCGCCTAAAATCTCCGCCATGCCGGAAAGACCGGCCCAGAGCACCGCCTTGCTGCGCGATCCGGTAGCGGCATATACCGGCCCGGCAACCGCCAAACCTTCAGGAATATTGTGCAGGGCGACGGCAAGCGCCACTCCCATGCCAAGCTCGAGGTTGTTGCTGGCCGTGACATAGGTGGCGATGCCTTCCGGAAAATTATGCAGGCTGATACCCAGCGTCAGCAAAATGGCGGTGCGGCGTAAATTGCGCGGCCGCGGCGCGGCGGGCGGCATCAGATCCTGCGGGTGGGCGTGCGGCAGCAGGCGATCGAGACCAAAGTAGCCCAGCAGGCCGACAACAAACATTCCGTAGCCGAGCAGCGGCGACATGCCCTCGGCGGCCAGCGCGGCAGGCAGCATTTCCATCAACGAAATCAACAGCATGATCCCGGCGGCAAAGCCGAGGGAGAAGCCAAGCAGGCGGTTAGAGGGTTTCTGGCCAATCACGCCGAATATGGCGCCAATAAAGGTTGCGCTACCGGCTAACAGCGTCAATATTAAGGGTGATGACATCGCTTCTCTCCCTGCGAAAATAAGTGCATACGAGTATATTGCCTGAGGATGCGCGTACGGGACAGCTCCCTTTACCGCGAATTACATTCAAATTTTCTGACGATCATCATCATGGTTATCTGAGTTTATCCTGGCGCAAAAGCGCGTAATGTGAGCACATCACATTGACACCCTAAGGATATCATCATGTCCCGTACCCGAATGCCCGCGTTGTTCCTCGGCCATGGCAGCCCAATGAACGTGCTGGAAGACAATCGCTATACCCGCGCCTGGGCTCACCTGGGCGAAACCCTGCCGCGTCCGAAAGCGATCGTGGTGGTCTCTGCGCACTGGTTCACGCGCGGTACGGGCGTGACGGCGATGGAGGCCCCGAAGACCATTCACGACTTCGGCGGCTTCCCGCAGGCGCTGTATGACACCCATTACCCGGCTCCGGGTTCCCCGGCGCTGGCGCAACGACTGGTGGAGTTGCTCTCGCCGGTGCCGGTCACCCTCGATAAAGAAGCCTGGGGATTTGACCATGGTTCATGGGGCGTGCTGATTAAGATGTATCCGCAGGCGGATATCCCGATGGTTCAGCTGAGCATCGACAGCACCAAACCGCCGGCCTGGCATCTTGAAATGGGGCGGAAGCTGGCCTCGCTGCGTGATGAAGGCATTATGCTGGTGGCCAGCGGCAACGTGGTGCATAACCTGCGTACCGCCCGCTGGCATGGCGAGAACACGCCGTATCCGTGGGCGGAGTCCTTCAACAACTACGTGAAGGCGAATTTGCAGTGGCAGGGCCCGGACGATCAGCACCCGCTGGTTAACTACCTGGCACATGAAGGGGGCTCGCTCTCCAACCCAACGGCGGAGCATTTCCTGCCGCTGTTATATGTCCTGGGGGCGTGGGACGGCGTTGAGGCGATTTCGACCCCGGTCGATGGCATCGAGATGGGCTCGTTGAGTATGCTGTCGGTGGTGGTTGGCGCCTGATAGATTGTGCTCCGGCGGCGGTATCGTCGCCGGAGCGCGACATTATTCGACGAAAATGTGCGGATAGAAGCGCGACAGATCCTGGGTAATCAGCGCCCGGTCTTCACGAATGCCGATTCCGGCGGGCTGATCGTTGATGAGCCAGCTGCCAATCAGCGTGTAGCTGTCACCAAACTTCGGCAGCGGGTAAAATTCCTGCACGATTGTGCCTTCTTCTCCGTACGGGCCTTCCACGGCTTCCAAAACTTTGCCATTCTCAACGATCGACACGTTGGCGCCTTCGCGGGAGAAGATTGGCTTAATGACGTACTTCTCCATCTCCGGATGGGCATCTTCGCTGAAGTAAGCCGCCAGCAGATTCGGATGATTAGGGAACATTTCCCACAGCATCGGCAGCAGCGCTTTGTTGGAGATGATGCTCTTCCACGCCGGCTCCAGCCAGCGGACGCCGGCGTCTTCCAGCTTGGTGGAAAACATCTCCCGCAGCATAAACTCCCACGGATAGAGCTTGAACAGGTTGCCAATCACCTGATCCTGGAGATCGGTAAACTGGCCTTTTTCACCCAGACCAATATCTTCGATGTAGAGGAATTCCGTCGCCAGCCCCGCCTCGGCGGCGCAGTCCTGCAGATATTGCACGGTGCCGCGATCTTCAACGGTATCGCGGCAGCAGGCCATATGCAGCAGCTGGAAGCCAAACTGCTCGCGCAGCTCACCGAAGCGATCGATTAGCTTTTCCTGCAGGCTGTTGAACTGATCGCTGCCCGCCGGCAGCTTGCCGGCGTTGAGCTGGTCTTCCAGCCAGATCCACTGGAAGAAGGCCGCTTCATACAGCGAGGTCGGCGTGTCGGCATTGTTCTCCAGCAGCTTCGGCTCGCCGACGCCATCCCAGGCCAGGTCGAGACGTGAGTAGAGTGACGGCTGGTTGGTTTTCCACGACTGGCGCACAAAGCCCCAGGTGTGTTTAGGGATGCGGAATTTGGCCATCAGCTCATCGCTGGCGATCACTTTTTCCACCACCTGAAGACACATCTGATGCAGCTCGGCGGTGACCTCCTCCAGCTTTTCCACCTGGGCGAGGGTCAGCTTGTAATAAGCCTCTTCGCTCCAGTAGGGCTCGCCGTACATGGTGTGGAAGTTGAAGCCGTATTCGGTCGCTTTCTCGCGCCAGTCCGGGCGCTCGGTAATGCTGACTCTTTCCATGTTGCTTAGCCGCCCATTGAGCGAGAAGAGGAGGTGGAGCCTGCGGCGCTACGCTGCATGGTCGACTGCTTCGCCACCGACTCGCCGAAGCCCCCGCGGGTGACGGTGGTGGTGGTCGCTGGCTTCGGCGCCATCGCGGTTTTCGGCACGTTCATGGTGCGGCCCGGCTGGGCGGCGCCATAGCTCTTGCCGCTAGCGTCAGTGTACTGACCGTAGGCCGGGCTGGCCGGGTTTTTGGAGCTGAACAGCGGCTGCTGTTGCGCCATGCCGCCGCCCATCAGGCGGCCCATCATGTAGCCGGCCATCAGCGGCATCCAGAAGCTGCCGCTGCTTTGCGCCTGCGCCTGGTTTTCCGGGGCGACGCCCGCCTGGGCAGGCGTTTGCTGGCACTGGCCTTCGCCAAACTCGGCGACGCAGTCTTCGCGGGTGGCATATTTCGGCGCGGTGCGCTCTGCCTCTTTCACCGCGTTGGTGTAGGCCGTGGTGCATTCGGCTGCTTTGCCCGGGTTGGCGGCGGAGCAGTCATCGGCGTTCTGGTACAGCGAGACCGTTTCGTCGCTTTTTTCACAACCGGCAAGCATAAAGACCGCGGTGACGGCCAGGGCGACCGGCGTCAGGTGGCGTGCGCTCCAGCTTTTGCGGAACGACGAATGATTAATATTTTTTGTCCGTTTCATATTTGTCTTCCAGGACCCAGTGGTATGGCGTGTGTTAACGCTCAGGATAGAGGATGAGTGGTGGAAAATGAAGCGAAGAGGGGCGCTAAGCGGGGGATCTTTACGTTGCCTTACGTTTAACGCATCGCCTGTCCGATGGACAGGCGATGCGCGTCACAGTATGAGAATTACTGACGGAACGGATTGCTGCCGCTGCTTTGGGTCGTCGTCCGTGCAGACGCCGGCTTCACGGCCGCGGTCGTGTTACCGTAACCGTCGGCAGTGGCATCCTGCTGCGGATTTTCCGGCGCGACGCTGTCCGCGGAGGTGGAGATCGGTTTGCCCAGGGTGTTGTTCAGGGCGACCAGATCCTGCTCGTTCAGCGTACCTAACGCCGACTTGATGTTCAGCTCGTTGATCAGGTAGTTGTAGCGCGCATTCGAGAGCTGCTGTTTGGCGTTGTACAGCGTGGTGGTGGCGTCGAGGACGTCAACGATAGTACGGGTACCCACCGAGTAGCCTGCTTCCATCGCATCCAGGGAGCTTTGCGCAGAGACCACCGCCTGTTTGTAGGCGTTAATGCTGCTGATAGAGGCATTCACGTTGTTAAACGAAGAACGCACGGTCTGGACCACGCTGCGGTGAGCGCTTTCCAGCTGCTCGCTGGCGCCGACGAAGTTGTACTGCGCCTGTTTAACCTGCGAGTTAACCATCCCGCCCTGATACAGCGGCATGGAGAAGCTCAGGCCGATTTTGTTCTGACCGATATCAGCATCTTGCGCGATGCTGTTTGAGCCGCTGTAGCGGTTGTTGGAAACGCCCGACGAGGCGTTCAAATCCAGGGTCGGCAAATGGCCGTCCTGCGCCTGGCGAATCTGCTCGCGGGCCAGATCCTGGCTCAGACGCGCCTGCAGCAGCGACAGGTTGCGGTTCTCCGCTTCCTTCAGCAGGGCGTTCACCGCCTGCGGTTTGCTGGTTTTGAAGCCGTCTACGTTCAGGGAGGCCAGCTCCGGGTAGTAGTTGCCGGTAACCTGGCGCAGCTCTTCCACGGCGTTGTCGAGATCGTTACGCGCGGTCACTTCGTTCGCCAGCACGGCGTCGTATTGTGAACGGGCGTTCTGCACGTCGGTGATCGCCACCAGACCGACGTTAAAGCGCTGGGTGGTTTGATCCAACTGGCGGTAAATTGCCTGTTTCTGCGCTTCGGTATAAGAGAGCGTGTCGATGGCGGCCAGCACTTTGAAGTAGGCCGTCGCGGTATTCAGAATCAGCGTTTGCTGATCGGTCTGATACGTGACATCCTGAATGCCTGCCGTTTTTTCCTGCAGCGTCAGGGCGCGCCATTTCGACATATCAAACAGAACCTGCGTTAACTGCAGCGAGCCGCTGGTGACGTTAGAATTCTGGTCTTTATAATCACGGAAGCCGCTGGTATAGGTATAATCCGCTCCCAGCCCGAGCTGAGGCAGTAATGGACTGCGCGCTTCGTTGATCTTTTCGAACGCGGCGTCACGATCGGCTGCCGATTTACGCAGATCGGGGTTGCTGATGCGCGCCTGCTGGTAAACCTGAAGCAGGTTTTCCGCCTGGCTCATGGCGCTGAACCCGGTCAGGCTCAGGCCGATAAGAATGGGGAGCAATTTCTTCATTTGCATTCCTTGTTGTGAAGCATTTAGCGCTGGTCTAATTCTAAGAAAAATTCCGCTGATTGTATCGATTCTGCCGCCGTAAAAAGTTGGCGTTACGTGCCATCCGGCGGTAATTTGCACCAATCTAACATACGGACCGTAAAACGGTAGCCAAACGGTCTGGAAATCCCTCATTTCGGATTAGCAGGACATGACAATGAGCAAACCCATTCACCAGGGAATTACCTTCTCCAAAAATGATGTAGAAATTATTGCACGCGAAACGCTGTATCGTGGTTTTTTTTCGCTCGATTTATACCGTTTTCGCCACCGTCTGTTTAACGGCGGCATGAGCGGCGAAGTCACCCGTGAAATTTTTGAGCGCGGGCATGCCGCCGTCTTGCTACCCTTTGACCCGGTGCGGGACGAAGTGGTGCTGGTCGAACAAATCCGTATCGCCGCCTATGATACCAGCGAGAGCCCTTGGCTGCTGGAAATGGTCGCCGGCATGATCGAGGCGGGTGAGACGGTAGAAGATGTCGCCCGTCGGGAAGCGCTGGAGGAGGCCGGCCTTGAAGTTGGGCGGACGAAACCAATATTAAGCTATCTGGCCAGTCCTGGCGGCACCAGCGAACGGTTATCGATCCTGGTGGGCGAAGTTGATGCATCGACGGCAAAAGGCATTCACGGCCTGGCCGAGGAAAATGAGGATATTCGGGTGCATGTGGTGAGCCGGGAGCAGGCTTACCAGTGGGTAGAAGAGGGGAAAATCGACAACGCAGCCTCTGTCATCGCCTTGCAATGGCTGCAATTGCATTATCACAATTTACGAAACGAGTGGACAAAATGAAGCGTTATACACCTGACTTCCCTGAGATGATGCGCCTGTGCGAGACCAATTTCGCCCAGTTGCGCCGCCTGTTGCCGCGAACGGATGCAGCGGGTGAGAAGGTGAGCTATCAGGTGGGAAGCGCGCAATATCGGTTAACGATAACGGAATCAACCCGCTACACTACTCTGGTGGCGATAGAGCAGACTCTGCCAGCGGTGAGCTACTGGAGTCTGCCGTCGATGACCGTTCGCCTCTACCATGACGCCATGGTGGCCGAAGTGTGTTCGAGTCAGCAGATCTTTCGCTTCAAAGCGCGATATGATTATCCTAATAAAAAGTTGCATCAACGCGACGAAAAGCATCAAATTAACCAGTTTCTGGCCGACTGGCTGCGTTACTGTTTAGCACATGGAGCGATGGCGATTCCGGTTTGTTAGCGTCGTTAAACCTAAGGACACCATTTGGAAAGCCTGTTAAACCTACCTCTGGCTGGTGAGGCCAGAGTCAGGATCTTACAAATTACTGATACTCACCTGTTTGCTGAAAAACATGAAACGTTGTTAGGCATCAATACCTGGGAAAGCTATCAGGCCGTACTGTCGGCCATTCATGCCTCACAGCGTCCATGCGATTTGATTGTCGCAACAGGCGATTTGGCGCAGGATCACTCCTCCGCGGCCTACCAGCATTTTGCTGAGGGCATCGCGAGTTTCGCTGCACCCTGCGTCTGGCTACCGGGCAACCATGATTTCCAGCCGGCGATGTACAGCACCCTGCAGGAGTCGGGCATTTCCCCCGCCAAGCGCGTGTTTCTCGGCGACCACTGGCAGATCCTGCTGCTGGACAGCCAGGTGTTTGGCGTTCCCCATGGCGAGCTGAGCGACTTCCAGCTGGAATGGCTCGAACATAAGCTGGCGGAGGCGCCGGAGCGTTATACCTTACTCCTGCTGCATCATCATCCGCTGCCGGCCGGCTGCAGCTGGCTGGATCAACACAGTCTGCGCAACGCCGGCGCGCTGGACAGCGCGCTGAGCGCCTGGCCGCGGGTGAAGCATCTGCTGTGCGGCCATATTCATCAGGAGCTGGATCTCGACTGGAATGGCCGACGTATGATGGCGACGCCGTCGACCTGCGTTCAGTTCAAACCGCACTGCGCCAATTTCACCCTCGATACGGTGTCGCCGGGCTGGCGCTGGCTGGAGCTTCACCCTGACGGAACGCTGACCACCGAAGTGTGCCGCCTGGAAGGCGCGGCGTTTCATCCGGATATTGCTTCAGAAGGCTACTGATGGCGACGCTCCTTTATCTGCACGGCTTTAACAGTTCTCCACGCTCGGCGAAGGCGACGGCGTTAAAGACCTGGCTGGCGCAGCACTATCCTGAGATCGCCATGGTGGTGCCGGAGCTGCCGCCTTACCCGGCGGAAACGGCGGAGCTGCTGGAGTCCATCGTGCTGGAGCACGGCGGCGAGCCGCTGGGGGTCGTAGGGTCGTCGCTGGGCGGCTACTACGCCACCTGGCTGTCGCAGTGCTTTATGCTGCCAGCGGTAGTGGTTAACCCGGCGGTGCGGCCGTTTGAGCTGCTGAACAATTTTCTCGGCCACAATGAGAATCCATACACCGGGCAGCAATATGTGCTAGAGTCTCGCCATATTTACGATCTCAAAGTCATGCAAATCGACCCGCTCGAAGCGCCGGATTTACTCTGGCTGCTGCAGCAGACCGGGGATGAAGTGCTTGATTACCGCCAGGCCGTTCATTACTACGCCTCCTGCCGGCAGACGGTGGAGGAGGGCGGTAATCACGCATTTGTCGGCTTTGACGATCATTTCACTCAGATTATCGAATTTCTCGGCCTGCGCTAAACGGCCCTGAACGACCTACGAATACACACCATGACGCAATCTTCATATAACGCTGATGCCATTGAGGTACTCACCGGGCTAGAGCCGGTGCGCCGCCGTCCGGGCATGTATACCGACACCACCCGTCCTAACCATCTTGGTCAGGAAGTGATTGATAACAGTGTGGACGAAGCGCTGGCAGGCCATGCCAAACGCGTGGAAGTGATCCTGCACGCCGACCAGTCCCTCGAGGTGATTGACGACGGGCGCGGGATGCCGGTCGACATTCACCCGGAAGAGGGGGTGCCGGCGGTTGAACTGATCCTCTGCCGGCTGCACGCGGGCGGTAAGTTTTCCAACAAAAATTACCAGTTTTCCGGCGGTCTGCACGGGGTGGGGATTTCGGTGGTCAACGCCCTGTCAAAACGCGTGGAGGTCAACGTGCGTCGCGACGGTCAGGTCTACAGCATCGCCTTTGAGAATGGTGAGAAAGTAGAGGACCTGCACGTCACCGGCACCTGCGGTAAACGCAACACCGGGACCAGCGTCCATTTCTGGCCGGACGAAAGCTTCTTCGATAGCCCGCGCTTCTCCGTTTCGCGTTTGACCCACTTGTTAAAAGCGAAAGCGGTGCTGTGCCCGGGCGTGGAAATTGTTTTCCGCGACCAGGTCAACAACAGCGAGCAGAGCTGGTGCTATGCCGATGGCCTTAACGACTACCTGAGCGAAGCGGTGAACGGCCTGCCGCTGCTGCCGGAGAAACCCTTCGTCGGCACCTTCTCCGGCGAGACGGAAGCGGTGGACTGGGCGCTGCTGTGGCTGCCGGAAGGCGGCGAGCTGCTGACCGAGAGCTACGTCAACCTGATCCCGACCATGCAGGGCGGGACGCACGTCAACGGCCTGCGTCAGGGGCTGCTGGACGCGATGCGTGAGTTCTGCGAGTACCGTAATATCCTGCCGCGCGGGGTGAAACTGTCGGCGGAAGATATCTGGGATCGCTGCGCCTACGTGCTGTCGGTGAAGATGCAGGATCCGCAGTTCGCCGGGCAAACTAAAGAGCGCCTGTCGTCGCGCCAGTGCGCGGCGTTCGTCTCCGGCGTGGTGAAAGACGCCTTCAGCCTGTGGCTGAACCAGAACGTGCAGGCCGCGGAGCTGCTGGCGGAGATGGCTATTTCCAGCGCCCAGCGCCGTCTGCGCGCCGCCAAGAAAGTGGTGCGCAAAAAGCTGACCAGCGGTCCGGCGCTGCCGGGTAAGCTGGCCGACTGCACCGCCCAGGATCTGAACCGTACCGAGCTGTTCCTCGTCGAAGGGGATTCGGCGGGCGGTTCAGCCAAGCAGGCGCGCGATCGTGAATATCAGGCGATCATGCCGCTGAAAGGCAAGATCCTGAATACCTGGGAAGTCTCTTCCGATGAAGTGTTAGCTTCGCAAGAAGTACACGACATTTCGGTGGCGATTGGGATTGACCCGGATAGCGATGATTTAAGCCAGCTGCGCTACGGCAAAATTTGTATTCTGGCGGATGCGGACTCCGATGGCCTGCACATCGCCACGCTGCTGTGCGCGCTGTTTGTGAGACATTTCCGTACCCTGGTGAAAGAGGGGCACGTCTACGTGGCGCTGCCGCCGCTGTACCGTATCGACCTCGGCAAAGAGGTCTACTACGCGCTGACGGAAGAAGAAAAAACCGGTGTGCTGGAGCAGCTGAAGCGTAAGAAGGGCAAGCCAAACGTCCAGCGCTTTAAAGGTCTCGGCGAGATGAACCCGATGCAGCTGCGGGAAACCACCCTCGACCCGAATACCCGCCGCCTGGTGCAGCTGGTGATCAGCGATGAGGATGAGCAGCAGACCACGGCGATGATGGATATGCTGCTGGCCAAGAAGCGTTCCGAAGATCGTCGTAACTGGCTGCAGGAGAAGGGCGATATGGCGGACCTGGAAGTGTAAGACCGCGCGCTGCGCCAGACGTAAAAGGGAGCCTCAGGCTCCCTTTTCTTATTTCGTTTCTGCGTCAGCGGGCTTAGACGCCGGCCTGCAGGATACGGATGTTGGTCTCCAGCACATCGCCTTTGACCGCTTCCGACCAGGCTTTCATGTGCGGGGTCTGCAGGTGCGCTTCAAGATGCGCGACGCTTTCCCACTGTTCCACCATGACGATAGAGTCAGGAGCGGTGGTCTGGAAGCTGACGCCAGCGGCATGATCCACCATGGGCGCATAGCCGTGGCAGCCGGCTTCCTGCAAAACGGTTGGAATAATTTTCGCGAACTGATCGAGAACCGCCTGGCGGTGGTGCTGGCCCGGGCGGGTACGGATTTCTGCAATCACTGTTAACATGGTTAACTCAACTCCTTCTGTGTGGATCTTGTCATACTCCAGGTTCGAATAACTCGAAATATGTAGAGCATAGACCCCTAGTTAACCAAAAATTTCCGCCAGATGCTTGCGATATTCTGCGATATACCGTGGGACATCAGGCATTTTAATCACGTCGTTGGCGATAAAGGTTGGCAGCGCCTCCATACCCAGGAACTGGTTGGCTTTATGGAACGGCAGGTAAACGCCGTCAACGCCGACGCCGTGGAAGAACTGTTCTTCGTCGGTGAAGGCTTCCATCGGCGCGTTCCAGGTCAGGGAGAGCATATATTTTTTCCCTTGCACCAGGCCGCCGGAGCCATATTTTTTGCTGGCGTCGGAGCGGGTACGGCCGTCGCTGGCGTACAGTGAGCCGTGGCCTTCGGTAAAGACGTCATCCATATATTTTTTCACCGTCCACGGGGCGCCCATCCACCAGCCCGGCATCTGCCAGATCACCACATCGGCCCAGAGGAAATTCTGCACTTCTGCTTTTACGTCGTACTCGCTGTCGGCGCGAACGCTTTTAACATCGTGCCCGGCGTCGCGCAGATAACTCTCCGCGACCTCGGTCAGGGTGTCGTTCAGCTGGCCATTCGAGTGCGCGAATTTTTTTGCGCCATTGATAATCAGGATGTTGCTCATCATTTGTCCTCAATCTTGAAAATTTGCCGACGATCTTACCCCGCGAAGCGGGGCAGTAAAATGAGCAAAATGTGCAAAGTCTTTTGCTAAATGAGCAATAATATCGCTACCAGTCAACGCGGGCTTCGAAGCCGCCGTCGCGGGCATTGGCAAACTCGACGCGCATGCCGTGCAGCGAGGCGATGCGCCGGACGATCGACAAGCCCAGGCCGCTGCCCGTAGCATCCTGACCCGGCGGGCGGTAGAAACGCTCGCCGATGCGCGCCAGCGCCTGCGGGCTGATGCCGGGGCCGTTATCGCGTACCCGAAACTCGCGGGCGTTGAGGGTGATATCGACCTGGCTGCCGCGCGGGCTGTAGCGCACCGCGTTATCCAGCAGATTGCGCACCAGCAGGCTAAGGAGCAGCGGCTGGCCGGTGCGGGAGATGCCAGAGACATTAAGATGCAGGCGCAGCTCAATCCCGGCCTGCTGCGCCGGGTGGTACATCTCCATTACCGCCGACTGCAGCAGATCGTCGATGGCGACCGGCTGCACGTCGTCCAGCTGGGCGAGCGAGTCCAGCCGCGACAGCGTCAGCAGCTGATCCACCAGACGGGTGGCGCGATCGATCCCCTGATGGAGCTGAGCCAGGGCTTTCTCACGCCCTTGTGGATCGTCCAGAGAGAGCTGGGCGACTTCAGTCTGCACCTTCAGCGCCGCCAGCGGGCTGCGCAGCTCGTGGGCGGCATCAGAGGTAAACCGACGCTCGCGCAGCATGACGTCGTGGGTGCGCTGGAACAGCTGATTCAGCGCCTCGACCAGCGGGCGGACTTCAGTGGGGATCTTCTCCACGCTGAGCGATTCCGCCGAGTCCGGCGCGCGCAGGCGCAGCGTGCGCGCCAGATGTTTCAACGGCGCCAGTTCGCGGCTTAACAGCACGATGAGCAGCACGAACATCAGCGGCAGGGCGATCATCCACGGCGTTAGCTGCGAGGTAACAATGTCCATCGCCATTTCGCGGCGATAATCCCACTCCTGGCCGACGGCGATACGGTGGCGGCCATCGGCGGTGGTTAACCACAGGAAGCGCCACTCGTCATCATCGCCGCGCAGGTAGCCATCGCTGAAGCCCTCGCGCTGCGAGTGCCATTGAATATCCTCCCCGTTTTCGCCGTCGTTAAGCACCATTTTGCCGTCGCGGGTGAAGATGGCGAACGCCAGCGCATCGTCGTCGATATGCCCGTGGCGCACCTTTTTCTTTTCCCCGAGCGATGTCGGCGGGGCGCGGAGCTCTTCGAAATTCATGACGCTCAGGCGGCGGGCGAACAGCAGCTGCTGGGTATCAAACAGCTTATCCAGCTTTTTACTGGTCTGCTGCCAGGCGATCACGCTGGCCACCCCCCAGGCGGCGGCGGTCAGCACGGCAAACAGCAGCGTCAGACGCAGGCGCAGGCTCAGGCGGGCAAGTCGTTTCATGCGTCACCCAGGGTATAGCCGATGCCGTGGACGGTGCGGATAAATTCACTGCCGAGTTTGCGGCGCAGATGATGGACGTGAACTTCCACGGCGTTGCTGGAGACCTCGTCGTCCCAGGTGTAGAGCTTTTCTTCAATAAGCTTACGCGGCAGTACGCGCCCGGCGTTACGCAGCAGCAGTTCCAGCAGGGCGAACTCCTTCGGCTTCAGCGTCAGGCTTTCGCCGTCGAGGCTGGCGGTTAAGCGGTTCGGGTCAAGGCTCACCTTGCCGTGGCGCAGCTCGCTGCTGCTCTGGCCGTGGGCGCGGCGGATCAATGCTTCGAGGCGGGCCGCTACCTCAATCAGGGCGAAAGGTTTGCACAGATAATCATCGGCGCCCAGGCGCAGCCCCTCCACCCGCTGGCTGAGCGCATCGCGGGCGGTGAGGATCAGCACCGGCTCATGGCGGCCTTTGTCGCGCCACTCGCGCAGAATATCGAGGCCATCGATGCCGGGAAGGGTGAGATCAAGAATTGCCGCGTCGTAGGGGGCGCTGTATAAGGCGTTTTTGCCCTCCAGCCCGGCGGTAAACCAGTCGATGCTGAAGCCCATTTTGCTCAGCCCGGCCTTGACGCCATCGCCGATTAACTTGTCATCTTCCACCAATAATATGCGCATTTTCCCTCCTGCCAACCCGGCTGCTCTGCGCAGTAAACCGCGTTGCGACCGGGGTTGTACAGCATTAAAATTTCTTTTTTCCCCTTAAGAAGTCGTTAAGTTTTGTCGGGCGTAATAGGAGCCATATCAACACGAAGGGAGAACACATCATGAAGAAAATTGCTGCGATGACCGCGATCGTTGCCCTGGTTTCCATGCCGGTGCTGGCCGCCGGACAGGGCGGGTATACCGGTCCTTCTGCGACCACGCCGGCAAGTTCGACCACCCAGGGCGGCGGATTTACCGGCCCGAGCGGCGCGGTCACCACCGTCACCAATGTCAAATCGCTGCGGGACGATACCTGGGTGACCCTGCGGGGCAAAATTACCGAGCGCGTGTCCGACGATCTGTATAAGTTCCAGGATGCTACCGGGGTGATAAATGTCGATATCGACCACAAACGCTGGAACGGCGTCACCGTCGGCCCGCAGGACACGGTAGAAATTCAGGGGGAAGTCGATAAGGACTGGAACTCGGTGGAGATCGACGTTAAACAGATCCGTAAAATCACGCCATAAGTCTCCGGCGGATAAGCGCAAGATCGGTCAGGAATCGCTATCCTCGCTCTGTCAGAGTATGTCGCGAGGAGGAGACGATGAACGATATTAAGGCCAGCCCGGCGTATGCCGGGCGCTTCCAGCGCGTCTGTAGATACATTGCGCGTCATCTTGATGAGCCGCTGTCGCTGGAGGCGCTGAGCGCGATAGCGCACAGTTCGCCTTACCATTTTCACCGGCAATTTAGCGCGTATACCGGCATTCCCTTGTACCGGTATATTCAGTGGTTGCGTCTGCGACGCGCCTGTTGGCGCCTGGCGTTCAACCCCCGCGATAAAATCATCGACATTGCCCTTGATGCCGGATTTCGGAATGCGGAGTCGTTCAGTCGTGCCTTCCGTACCGCGTTTGACCAAAGCCCGACCCAGTTCCGTCAGCAACCGGACTGGGCCGAGTGGCATCGACGCGTACCGAAACATACGCTACAGGAGCAAACGTCGATGGACGTCAATATCATTTCGTTCCCCACCACCCGGGTAGCCGTCCTGCAACATCGTGGCAGCCCGGACCTTGTCAACGCCACCGCCGCGCGTTTTATCACCTGGCGTAAGACGAGCGGATTATCGCCCGTTGCCACCAGTGAAACCTGGGGGATCGCCTGGGACGATCCGCAGACTACCCCGCAGGAGGCATTTCGTTTTGATCTCTGCGGTACGGTCGAACGGCCGGTTGGTGAAAACGCCTTTGGCGTGATTAACGGCGAAATCCCCGGCGGACGCTGCGCCGTCGTGCGCCATCACGGTTCGCTGGATACCCTGGCGCAGAGCGTTTGGTATCTCTATCGCGACTGGTTACCCGCTTCAGGCGAGACGTTACGGGATTTTCCGGTCTACTTCCGTTACCACAATTTTGTCCACCAGGTGGCTGAGCATGAGCTGCAAACCGATATTTATCTGCCGCTGGCCTGATTAAGGTGACGGAATCCTCAACCGATCTCACGGCCTGTGACTCAGGGCGTGAGATCGGGTATTATCGCGGGTAGTTTTGCCGTCCGAACGGTCGGTACCCAGATTGAGGATCCACGATTAATGAGCGATATGGCAGAGCGCCTTGCGCTGCATGAATTTACGGAAAATGCTTACCTGAACTACTCCATGTACGTGATCATGGACAGGGCATTACCGTTTATTGGCGATGGCTTAAAACCGGTCCAGCGTCGCATCGTCTATGCGATGTCCGAACTGGGGTTGAACGCCAGCGCCAAATTCAAAAAGTCCGCCCGCACCGTCGGCGACGTGCTGGGTAAATATCACCCACACGGCGACAGCGCCTGCTATGAAGCGATGGTGTTGATGGCGCAACCCTTCTCCTATCGCTATCCGCTGGTGGATGGCCAGGGGAACTGGGGGGCGCCGGACGATCCGAAATCCTTCGCCGCCATGCGTTACACCGAATCCCGCCTGTCGAAGTATGCCGAGCTGCTGCTCAGCGAGCTGGGGCAGGGGACGGTCGACTGGGTGCCAAACTTTGACGGTACGCTGCAGGAGCCGAAAATGCTGCCGGCGCGCCTGCCAAACATCCTGCTCAACGGCACCACCGGCATCGCGGTGGGCATGGCGACCGATATTCCGCCTCACAACCTGCGTGAAGTGGCGAAAGCGGCGATTACGCTGATTGAGCAGCCGAAAACGACCCTCGACGAACTGCTGGATATCGTGCAGGGACCGGATTTCCCGACCGAGGCGGAAATCATCACTTCGCGGGCGGAAATTCGCAAAATCTACCAGAACGGACGCGGCTCGGTGCGCATGCGCGCGGTATGGAGCAAAGAGGACGGCGCGGTAGTGATCAGCGCGCTGCCGCACCAGGTCTCCGGCGCCAAAGTACTGGAGCAGATTGCCGCGCAGATGCGCAATAAAAAGCTGCCGATGGTGGACGACCTGCGCGACGAATCGGACCACGAAAATCCGACCCGCCTGGTGATCGTCCCGCGCTCCAACCGGGTGGATATGGAGCAGGTGATGAACCACCTGTTCGCCACCACCGATCTGGAGAAGAGCTACCGCATCAACCTCAATATGATCGGTCTCGACGGCCGCCCGGCGGTAAAAAACCTGCTGGAGATCCTCAGCGAATGGCTGGTGTTCCGTCGCGATACCGTACGTCGCCGTCTGAACCACCGGTTAGAGAAGGTCCTTAAGCGCCTGCACATCCTTGAAGGTTTGCTGGTGGCATTCCTCAATATTGATGAAGTCATCGAGATCATCCGCACGGAAGATGAGCCGAAGCCAGCCCTGATGTCGCGCTTTGCCATCAGCGAAACCCAGGCGGAAGCGATTCTGGAACTGAAACTGCGCCATCTCGCCAAACTGGAAGAGATGAAGATCCGCGGCGAGCAGAACGAGCTGGAAAAAGAGCGCGATCAGCTGCAGGCGATTCTGGCCTCTGAACGTAAGATGAACAACCTGCTGAAGAAAGAGCTGCAGGCCGATGCCGATGCTTTCGGCGACGATCGCCGCTCGCCGCTTCACGAGCGTGAAGAAGCGAAAGCGATGAGCGAGCATGATATGCTGCCGTCTGAGCCGGTCACCATCGTTCTGTCGCAGATGGGCTGGGTGCGCAGCGCCAAAGGGCACGACATCGACGCCCAGGGGCTGAGCTATAAAGCGGGCGACAGCTGGAAAGCTTCGGCGAAGGGCAAGAGCAACCAGCCGGTGGTGTTTATCGATACCACCGGGCGCAGCTATGCCATCGATCCGATTACCCTGCCCTCGGCGCGTGGCCAGGGTGAGCCGCTGACCGGCAAGCTGACGCTACCGCCGGGCGCGACCGTGGAACATATGCTGATGGAGGGCGACGATCAGAAACTGCTGATGGCCTCCGACGCCGGCTACGGTTTTGTCTGCACCTTCAACGATCTGGTGGCGCGCAACCGCGCCGGCAAAGCGTTGATCACCCTGCCTGACAACGCGCATGTGATGCCGCCGCTGGTCATTGAGGACGAGTCCGATATGCTGCTGGCCATCACCACCGCCGGGCGAATGCTGATGTTCCCGGTCAGCGATCTGCCGCAGCTGTCGAAAGGCAAGGGCAACAAAATCATCAACATTCCTGCGGCGGAAGCCGCCGCCGGCCAGGACGGTCTCGCACATCTGTTTGTCCTGCCGCCGCAGAGTACGCTGACCATTCATGTCGGCAAACGGAAGATCAAATTGCGTCCGGAAGAGCTGCAAAAAGTCACCGGCGAGCGCGGCCGCCGCGGTTCGCTGATGCGCGGTCTGCAGAAGATTGACCGTGTTGAAATTGACTCGCCGCGCCGCGCCGCGGCAGGCGATAGCGAAGAGTAAGCGCTTCTCCTCCCGTCTTTGACGGGAGGAGGCGAAAAAAAGCCGCAAAATCGTTGTTTATTCAGGCGTTGCGATTAACAATGTCCATCATCAGGGGCCCAGGAAGAACGGTCCCGGCCTGCGCAGAACTTGTGAGCCTGCCTTCTGCCAGCAGCGAATAATTCTAAGCGGTTTGGGTTTTAGAGGTAGCTATGCTATTCATTTTTCGAGTAATTTTTGTGGTCATTTATTGCATCGTAGTGTGCATACTTGGCTGTCTGTACTGCTTGTTCAGCCCGCGTAATCCAAAACACGTTGCCACTTTCGGCCATCTGTTTGGCCGCTTATCCCCGGTGTTTGGTCTGAAGGTGGAGCTGCGCAAACCTGCCGATGCGGAAAGCTATGGCAACGCGATCTACATCGCTAACCACCAGAACAACTATGATATGGTGACGGCATCTAACATCGTGCAGGCCCCGACGGTCACCGTGGGGAAAAAGAGCCTGTTGTGGATCCCGTTCTTTGGCCAGCTGTACTGGCTGACCGGTAATCTGCTGATTGACCGCAATAACCGAACCAAAGCGCACGGCACCATTGCCGAGGTCGTCAACGCCTTTAAAAAGCGTAAAATTTCGTTCTGGATGTTCCCGGAAGGGACCCGCAGCCGTGGTCGCGGTCTGCTGCCGTTTAAAACCGGCGCCTTCCACGCGGCAATTGCCGCCGGCGTGCCGATTATTCCGGTGTGTGTCTCGAATACATCGAATAAAATAAAACTCAATCGCTGGAACAACGGTCTGGTGATTGTGGAAATGCTGCCGCCGGTGGATACCAGCCAGTTCGGTAAAGACAACGTGCGCGCGCTGGCGACGCATTGCCGCGAGCTGATGGCCGCCAAAATCGCTGAGCTGGACAACGAAGTGGCCGAGCGCGAAGCGGCCGGTAAGCAATAAGACAGGAAACGCCGCCAACGCGCGCGTATTGCTGGCGGGAAACGAATTCCCTTTTTCATTTGTCAGTATGTCATGGAGTTAATATGTCACTCAGTCGGCGTCAGTTTATTAAGGCTTCCGGCGTAGCGCTGTGCGCTGGCGCCGCGCCGCTGAAGGCCCATGCCGCCGGCCAGCAGCCTGCGCTGCCGGTTCCGCCGCTGCTGGAGTCCCGTCGCGGTCAGCCGCTGTTTCTGACGCTGCAGCGTTCACACTGGTCGTTTACGCCAGGCACCCGCGCCCCCGTCTGGGGGATCAATGGCCGCTATATGGGGCCGACGATCCGCGTCTGGAGCGGGGACGACGTCAAGCTTATCTACAGCAACCGTCTGACGGAGAACGTCGCGATGACCATCCGCGGCCTGCAGGTGCCTGGCCCGCTGATCGGCGGCGCGGCGCGCATGATGTCGCCGAACGCCGACTGGGCGCCGGTGCTGCCGATCCGGCAGAGTGCGGCGACGCTGTGGTACCAGGCCAATACGCCGAACCGGATGGCGAAGCAGGTCTATAACGGTCTGGCCGGCATGTGGCTGGTGGAGGATGAGGTGAGCAAGAACCTGCCGATCCCTAACCACTATGGCGTCGATGACTTCCCGGTGATAATTCAGGACAAACGGCTGGATAACTTCGGCACGCCGGAATATAGCGAACCGGGCAGCGGCGGCTTCGTCGGCGATACGCTGCTGGTCAATGGCGTGCAGAGCCCCTATGTCGAAGTGTCCCGCGGCTGGGTGCGTCTGCGCCTGCTGAACGCTTCCAACTCCCGGCGCTATCAGCTACAGATGAGCGATGGCCGACTGCTGCATGTCATTTCCGGCGACCAGGGGTTCCTGCCGGCGCCGGTTTCGCTCAAGCAGCTGTCGCTGGCGCCGGGGGAACGGCGTGAAATTCTGGTCGATATGACCAACGGCGATGAAGTGTCCATTACCTGCGGCGAAGCGGCGAGCATCGTCGACCGTATCCGCGGCTTTTTTGAACCGTCCAGCATTCTGGTCTCCACGCTGGTGCTGACCCTGCGCCCGACCGGGCTGCTGCCGCTGGTCACCGACAGCCTGCCGGCGCGTCTGCTGCCGACGGAGCTGCTCTCCGGCACGCCGATCCGCAGCCGGGATATCACGCTCGGCGACGATCCGGGGATTAACGGCCAGCTGTGGGATCCGCAGCGTATCGATATCACGGCGCAGCAGGGGACTTGGGAGCGCTGGACGGTGCGCGCCGACCGCCCGCAGTCGTTCCATATTGAAGGGGTGATGTTCCAGATCCGTAACGTCAACGGCTCGACCCCTTTCCCGGAAGACCGCGGCTGGAAGGACACCGTGTGGGTCGACGGGCAGGTCGAACTGCTGGTCTACTACGCCCAGCCGTCGTGGCCGCACTTCCCGTTCCAGTATCTGAGCCAGACGCTGGAGCTGGCCGACCGCGGTTCGATTGGCCAGATGCTGGTGAATCCCGCACCGTAAACTCTTCGACCCTGGCCGGCATACGGTCAGGGTTTGAGAAAATCCTCCTTCATTTCCACTATCATTCCGGCTTATAATCCACGCCCTTTTGGTTATTTTTTTATCATTTCCCCGGAAGCAATATGAGCGCAATATCCCTGATCCAACCGGATCGTGACCTTTTTTCCTGGCCGCAATACTGGGCTGCCTGTTTTGGCCCTGCGCCATTTTTACCGATGTCGCGTGAAGAGATGGATCAACTTGGCTGGGATAGCTGCGACATTATTCTGGTCACCGGCGACGCCTACGTCGACCACCCGAGCTTCGGGATGGCTATCTGCGGCCGCATGCTGGAAGCGCAGGGGTTCCGCGTGGGGATCATCTCCCAACCGGACTGGAACACCAAAGACGACTTCATGCGTCTGGGCAAACCGAACCTGTTCTTCGGGGTGACCGCCGGCAACATGGACTCGATGATCAACCGCTACACCGCCGACCGTAAGCTGCGCCATGACGACGCTTACACCGCCGGCAACGTGGCGGGCAAGCGCCCGGACCGCGCCACCCTGGTGTATACCCAGCGCTGTAAAGAGGCGTGGAAAGATGTGCCCGTGATCCTCGGCGGCATCGAAGCCAGCCTGCGCCGTACCGCGCATTATGATTATTGGTCCGATACCGTGCGCCGCTCGGTGCTGGTGGACTCCAAGGCCGATATGCTGATGTTCGGCAACGGCGAGCGTCCGCTGGTGGAAGTGGCTCATCGCCTGGCGATGGGCGAAACCATCGACCAGATCCGCGATGTGCGTAATACCGCCATCATGGTGAAAGAGGCTCTCCCGGGCTGGAGCGGCGTAGACTCCACCCGTCTGGATACCCCGGGCAAAATCGACCCCATCCCGCACCCGTATGGTGAAGATCTGCCGTGCGCCGATAACAAACCGGTCGCGCCGAAGAAACAGGAAGCGAAAAGCATCACTGTGCAGCCGCCGCGGCCAAAACCGTGGGAAAAAACCTATGTGCTGCTGCCTTCTTTCGAGAAGGTGAAAGGCGATAAGGTCCTGTACGCTCACGCCTCGCGCATTCTGCACCATGAAACCAACCCCGGCTGCGCCCGGGCGCTGATGCAAAAGCACGGCGAGCGCTACATCTGGATCAACCCGCCGGCAATCCCGCTCTCCACTGAAGAAATGGACAGCGTCTTCGCCCTGCCTTACAAGCGCGTGCCGCATCCTTCCTATGGCGATGCGCGCATCCCGGCGTATGAGATGATCCGTTTCTCGATTAACATCATGCGCGGCTGCTTCGGCGGGTGTTCGTTCTGCTCGATCACCGAGCACGAAGGACGCATTATCCAGAGCCGTTCCGAGGATTCGATCATCAATGAGATCGAAGCCATTCGCGACACGGTACCGGGCTTTACCGGCGTGATCTCCGATCTCGGCGGACCCACCGCCAACATGTATATGCTGCGCTGCAAATCGCCACGCGCCGAGCAGACCTGCCGCCGACTCTCCTGCGTCTACCCGGATATCTGCCCGCACATGGATACCAACCATGAGCCGACGATCAATCTTTACCGTCGCGCCCGCGAGCTGAAGGGCATCAAGAAGATCCTTATCGCCTCCGGGGTACGCTATGACATCGCGGTCGAAGATCCGCGCTATATCAAAGAGTTGGCGACCCACCACGTCGGCGGCTATCTGAAGATCGCGCCGGAGCATACCGAAGAGGGCCCGCTGTCGAAGATGATGAAGCCGGGAATGGGCAGCTACGACCGCTTTAAAGAGCTGTTCGACACCTATTCGAAGCAGGCGGGTAAAGAGCAGTATCTGATCCCGTACTTTATCTCCGCCCACCCGGGGACCCGTGATGAAGACATGGTGAACCTGGCGCTGTGGCTGAAGAAGCACCGCTTCCGTCTCGACCAGGTGCAGAACTTCTATCCGTCGCCGCTGGCGAACTCGACCACCATGTATTACACCGGCAAAAACCCGCTGGGCAAGATCGGCTATAAGAGTGAAGAGGTGGTGGTGCCGAAGGGCGATAAACAGCGCCGTCTGCACAAAGCGCTGCTGCGCTATCACGATCCGGCCAACTGGCCGCTGATCCGTCAGGCGCTGGAGGCGATGGGCAAGAAACACCTGATTGGCTCACGTCGCGACTGCCTGGTGCCGGCGCCGACTCTCGATGAGATGCGCGAAGCGCGTCGCCAGAACCGTCATACCCGCCCGGCGCTGACCAAGCACACGCCGATTGTGCATCAGCGTTCTAACGGTGGCGCAACGGCGAAAAAGCCCGTTAAACGGGGTAAAGTCGCCGGGCGTTAAGCCTGACTTTGCGCCCGGCAGCGTTTCGCTGGCCGGGCGGTTTCTCAAGCCGGACACGCGTCAGCGCTGCCCGGCTTTTTTACCTGTTATCCGCCGAACTGATCCGGGTCGGGCCCCAGACGCTTGCCCTGATCCAGCCTGGCAATCTCCCCCAATTCTTCTTTATCCAGGCGGAAATCCCAGACGTTAAAGTTTTCGGCGATGCGCGACGGCGTGACGGATTTGGGGATTACCACCAGACCGCTGTCGAGATGCCAGCGGATGACAATCTGCGCCGGCGTTTTGCCATATTTATCAGCCAGCTGATGGATAACTTTCTGATCGAAGACGCCCTTACCGCCCTGGGCCAGCGGGCTCCAGGATTCGGTCTGGATCTTGTGGGTGGCGTTCCAGGCGTGCAGCTGCCGCTGCTGCAGCAGCGGATGCAGCTCTATCTGGTTGATCACCGGCGCGACGCCGGTTTCATCAATCAGCTTCTGCAGATGCGGCACCTGGAAATTACACACGCCGATGCTCTTCGCCAGCCCCTGCTGCTGCAGCTCAATCAGCGCCTGCCAGGCCTCGACGTAATGGCCGATAGCCGGCACCGGCCAGTGGATTAAATAGAGATCCACATAGTCCAGCTTCAGCTTGCTGAGACTCTCTTTCAGCGCCTCGTGCGGCCGTTTTTGATCGTCGTTCCACAGCTTGGTGGTGATGAATAGCTCATCGCGATTGACGCCAGCGCTTTGCAGGGCGTTGCCGACGCCAGCCTCATTTTGGTACGCGGCGGCGGTGTCAAAAGAGCGATAACCGACTTCCAGCGCCTTATGAATGGCGGAGACGACTTCCTCGTTGCCAGCTTTCCACACGCCGAGACCCAGCTGCGGCATCAGGTTGCCGTCGTGTAGTTTTATAACGGTTGGATGTGTCATGCCTTCCTCCTGTTAATGAACTCGGCGAAGCAGGATCCGCCGAGGGGTAGCATTAAGTCTGGACGAAATAGCTAAAAACGGTAGTAAAAACACCTCTCCCCGACGTTTGTTTAACGTAAGGGGAGGTGAATCAGGCGGGGTAACTTAGCGGGCAGCCTCGTAGATACGACGGCTGACGTCCAGGGTGATATCCTGGCGCTCGCCCAGCTTGGTCATGCCGTGCTCTTCCAGTTTCGCCAGCAGCGCCGGGATGGAGCTACCGTCGAGACCGTAATCGGAGAGGCGGGTCGGCACGCCCATCTGCTCGAAGAACTGGCGCGTCGCGGCGATGGCGGCATCGATGCGCTGGTCGTCTGAGCCCTCGGTGATATGCCACACGCGCTCCGCATATTGCAGCAGCTTCTCGCGCTTGGTATCGCGCTTCTCATTCCACAGCGCCGGCAGAACGATAGCCAGCGTCTGGGCGTGATCGAGACCATGCATCGCCGTCAGTTCGTGACCAAGCATATGCGTTGCCCAGTCCTGCGGCACGCCTGCGCCGATCAGGCCGTTCAGCGCCTGGGTCGCGGCCCACATAATGTTGGCGCGCACGTTATAGTTTTCCGGCTCCTGCAGCGCTTTCGGGCCATCCTCGATCAGGGTCAGGAGAATGCCTTCGGCGAAGCGGTCCTGAATTTTGCCGTCAACCGGGTAGGTGACGTACTGTTCGACGGTATGGACGAAGGCGTCAACCACGCCGTTGGCGACCTGGCGCGGCGGCAGGGTATAGGTGTAGACCGGATCGAGGATCGCGAACTGCGGCTGAACATGGGAAGACATAAACGCGCGTTTGTCGCCGGTAGTTTTCCGCGAAATCACCGCCCCTTTGTTTGATTCAGAACCGGTCGCCGGCAGAGTGAGAACCGAGCCCATTGGAATGGCGCTGGCGATCTTACTGCCATAGGTTTCCAGAATTTCCCACGGATCGATGTTGGCGTCATAGTGGGCTGCTGCCGCGATAAACTTGGTGCCATCCAGCACCGAACCGCCGCCGACCGCCAGCAGGAAGGTGACCTTCTCTTCGCGGGCGAGCTTCACCGCATTCATCAGGGTTTCGTAAGACGGGTTCGGCTCGATGCCGCCAAATTCAAGGACGTCCAGGCCATTCAGGGCGGTCAGTACCTGATCCAGGACGCCCGTTTTTTTCACGCTGCCGCCGCCGTAGGTGATCAGTACGCGAGCTTCCGCCGGGATCTGTTCACGCAGTTTTTCAATCGCGCCTTTGCCAAACAGAATGCGGGTTGGGGTATGCAGGTCAAAATTATTCATTGCTTGAATCCTCAAAAGAGTAAAACCGCCGACAGGGACGATACCGCTGCCCGATGACGGTTATTGTGGTCCTGGCGCCGTTGCCCCTCAATGCACATTTCTGCCTATGTCTTGCCTATTTCTCCATATGGCTGGAGAATTCGCGGCGGCCTGCGCACAATGTACGGGTGAAGAAACATCGGGAGAGACGGTGGCAATGCAACACGCAGAGATATGTCAGACTCTGACAGAAAAGGTTAACCAGCTGAAAGATAAGCACGAAATGTTAAGTTCGCTACTACCCGACGTCCGCCTGCTGTACGGGACGCAGCCGGGACCGCGGATGCCGGTGATGTACCAGCCGGGGATCGTTTTTCTCTTTTCTGGCCATAAAATTGGTTATATCAATGAGCGGACGTTTCGCTACGATACAAACGAATATCTGCTGCTGACCGTACCGCTGCCTTTCGAATGCGAAACCTTTGCCACCCCGGAGTTGCCCCTGGCCGGCATGCGCCTGAACGTCGATATCCTGCAGCTGCAGGAGCTGCTGATGGATATTGGCGAGGATCCGCTGTTTCAGCCCGCCGTCGCCTCCAGCGGGATAAACTCCGCAGTGCTCTCGGAGGATATCTTGTGCGCTGCTGAACGGCTGCTCGACGTGATGGAGCGGCCGCTGGACGCGCGGATCCTTGGCAAGCAGATCGTCCGCGAAATCCTCTACTATGTGCTGACGGGACCCTGCGGCGGCGCGCTGCTGGCGCTGGTCAGCCGGCAGACCCACTTCAGCCTGATTAGCCGCGTACTCAAGCATATCGAGAGTCAATACACCGAAAACCTCAGCGTCGATCGGCTGGCGGCGGAAGCGAATATGAGCGTGTCGGCGTTTCACCATAATTTTAAATCGGTGACCAGTACTTCGCCGCTGCAGTATCTGAAAACCTACCGTCTGCACAAGGCGCGCATGCTGATGATCCATGACGGGATGAAGGCCAGCGCGGCGGCGATACAGGTGGGCTATGAAAGCCCTTCCCAGTTCAGTCGCGAGTTTAAGCGCTACTTCGGGATGACGCCCGGGGAAGACGCCGCGCGTATTCGTACGATGCAGGGAATGTAATACCGGGGAGGGAGCAGGCCGGGCGGGCGCAGCCCCCCGGCAGTCGACGTCAGGCGCTGCAGTATTTCTTTTTGATCACCACGAACAGCGTGCCGAGCAGGCCAGCCAGCAGCAGGGCAATCGGCAGGATCATCAGGCAGGTCATCACCTGATCTTCATGACGCTTCACGAATGGGATCATGCTCAGCGCATAGCCGAGGCCCGTGACCACGCCGACCCACAGCAGGGCGCTCAGCCAGTTGAAGAACTGGAAGCGGCGGTTCGGCAGACCGGAAATCCCCGCCATGGTTGGCAGCAGGGTACGGACAAATGCCAGAAAGCGGCCCGCGAGCAGCGCCAGCAGACCGTGGCGGTCAAACATGCAGGTGGCGCGCTGATGGTACTTATGCGGCAGGTGCGCCAGCCAGCCTTTCACCGTTTGCGTATTGCCCAGCCAGCGCCCCTGTACATAGCTCAACCAGCAGCCGAGGCTGGCGGCGGCGGTCAGAATGGCGATAGTGGGCACAAAGTCCATGACGCCTTTAGCAATCAGCGCGCCGGCGAGCAGCAGCAGGCTGTCTCCAGGTAAAAAGGAGGCAGGCAGCAGCCCGTTTTCCAGAAACAGGGTCGCGAACATAACCAGATATACAACGCCCACAACATGAGGGTTCGCCAGTGCGGCAAAATCATGTTGCCACAGCGCGGCGACAATCTCTTGAATGACAACCATGGACTTTCCTAAGTGGTACCGTATTGTTGACTAGTGTACTCCTGAAGAGACCCGAGCACCTTGATCCCGGGCGCAACAAAAGCGGCCGCTCCGATAAAAAGCGTCCGCTATTGTTGCCACTGACTGTCACTTTACACGATACGCGCGAAGCCCGCTGCTAAATCCGCCTGCAGATCGTCAACATTTTCGAGTCCAATGTGCAAACGGATCAGCGTACCGCTGAAGTCGACTTCCGCATCCGGTCGGATGTGAGCGATTTGCTCCGGCTGATTGGCCAGAATCAGCGATTCAAAGCCGCCCCACGAGTAGGCCATGCTGAACAGGCTGAAGTTGTCGAGATACGCTGCCAGCTCAGCGTCGTTGAGACGCTTGTTGAGCACAAAAGAGAACAGCCCGCTGCTGCCGGTAAAATCGCGCTTCCAGAACTCATGGCCTTTACTGCCGGGCAGAGCGGGGTGGTTGACCCGCGCCACCTGCGGATGCTGCGCCAGCCACTCGGCGATGCGCAGGCTGCTTTCATGATGCTGACGCAGGCGGACGCCCAGCGTGCGCAGGCCGCGGCTGGTCATATAGGCGGTATCGGCGTCCAGCATTTGCCCCATCAGATAGGCATTCTCACGCAGCTGCGGCCAGCAGCGCGCGTTCGCCACCGCGGTGCCGACCATGGCGTCGGAGTGGCCGATCAGGTATTTGGTGCCTGCCTGAATAGAAATATCAATGCCAAAATCCAGCGCTTTGAACAGGATCCCCGCCGCCCAGGTGTTATCGATCATGATAATCGCTTCCGGGGCGACCTGACGCACGGCGGCGACAATCGCCGGCACATCGTGCACTTCCATGGTGATGGAGCCGGGCGATTCCAGGAACACCACGCGGGTCTCAGGGCGAACCAGACGGGCAATATCGGCGCCGATTAAGGGATCGAACCAGCTGGTGGTCACGCCGAGTTTGGCGAGAATTTTGGTACAAAAATCCTGGCTTGGCTCATAGGCGGTATTGGTCATCAGCACATGGTCGCCCTGCTCGACAAACGCCAGGATAGTGTTGGCCACCGCGGCCGCGCCGCAGGGGAAGAGGGCGCAGCCGGCGCCGCCCTCCAGCTCGCACATCGCTTCCTGCAGCGAGAAGTGGGTCAGGGTGCCGCGACGCCCATAGAACAGCTCGCCGTTGGCCCGATTGCGGGTGGCGTGCTTTTTGGCCTCTACGGTGTCGAACACCAGCGATGACGCGCGCTGGATCACGCTGTTCACTGAGCCCTGGGTATATTTTTTGCTCCGCCCGGCGTTGACCAGCGCGGTATCAAGATGTTTATCAGCCATGTTGATGAACCTGTTTTTATACGTCTGGACGTCTAAACTAGCATGAATCTTCTTTTCTGTACCAGCGCGCTGCCGATACAGGCGAAAATTTTACCAGGCCCGCGGTTAGCCACTTTTTTACTGCGTAAGCGCAAGGAAAATAAACGTGATTTGCTGCACAGTGTAAATACTAATGAGAACCACTATCAATTCGATGTCGTTTTGATATTATTGTGGGCAGATTTTGTGATTATCGTCGTGGAGA
Organism: Klebsiella sp. GB_Kp056; assembly: GCF_040064755.1. NCBI lineage: Bacteria > Pseudomonadati > Pseudomonadota > Gammaproteobacteria > Enterobacterales > Enterobacteriaceae > Klebsiella > Klebsiella sp. GB_Kp056. Next base: position 94,286 of record NZ_JBEAJA010000054.1, read on the forward strand.
TAGAGCGTGGGTAATAATTTGATGCAGGCGGATCTCTCCGTTTGGGGTATGTATCATCATGCCGATATTGTCGTTAAGGTGGTGATGATTGGCCTGATTCTGGCGTCGGTCGTCACCTGGGCCATCTTCTTCGGTAAAGGGGCGGAAATCCTCGCCAGCAAGCGTCGCCTCAAACGTGAACAGCAGCAGCTGGCGGAAGCCCGCTCTCTCGATCAGGCCAGCGATATCGCCAGCGCCTTTGAGGCGAAAAGCCTCACCACCCAGCTTATCAATGAAGCGCAGAACGAACTCGAACTCTCCGCCGGTGCCGAAGACAATGAAGGCATCAAGGAACGAACCGGTTTCCGCCTTGAGCGCCGCGTCGCGGCCGTCGGTCGCCATATGGGGCGCGGCAACGGCTACCTGGCCACCATCGGCGCCATTTCGCCGTTCGTGGGCCTGTTCGGCACCGTCTGGGGCATCATGAACAGCTTTATCGGCATCGCCCAGACCCAGACCACCAACCTTGCGGTGGTGGCGCCGGGCATCGCGGAAGCGCTGCTGGCGACAGCTATCGGTCTGTTCGCCGCCATCCCGGCGGTGGTCATCTATAACATCTTCGCCCGCATGATCGGCAGCTATAAGGCCTCGCTTGGCGACGTCGCCGCTCAGGTCCTCCTGCTGCAAAGCCGCGACCTGGACCTCAGCGCCAGCGGCGTGAAGCCGGTGCGCAGTGCGCAGAAATTACGGGTAGGTTGATCGGCTATGGCGATGCGTCTTAATGAAAATCTGGACGATAACGGCGAAATGCATGAGATCAACGTGACGCCGTTTATCGACGTCATGCTGGTTCTGCTGATTATCTTCATGGTAGCCGCGCCGCTGGCGACGGTCGACGTGAAGGTCAATCTGCCGGCCTCCTCCAGCCAGCCGCAACCGCGACCGGAAAAACCTATCTACCTGTCGGTGAAGGCGGATAAGAGCATGTTCCTCGGCAACGACCCGGTGACCGAAGCGAATATGATTAACGCCCTGGATAGCCTGACCGCCGGCAAAAAAGATACCACCGTCTTCTTCCGCGCGGATAAAACCGTCGATTACGAGACGATGATGAAAGTGATGGATACCCTGCATCAGGCGGGCTATCTCAAGATCGGGCTGGTGGGCGAAGAGACCGTCAAAGCCAAATAACCCGATGCTTTTCCTGAAAAGGCTGGCCGCGCGCCGGCCTTTTTTATTGTCCTCTGCCAGCGAAGTGTTGGCCTGGCGTTGCCATCACGTTATCTGTCTGAGATATAATGTCGCTTCTTTTTGTTAACTGACAGGATCTTATGGAACGCTTTCTGGAAAATGCTATGTACGCCTCGCGCTGGCTGCTGGCGCCGGTTTATTTTGGCCTCTCGCTCGGTCTGATTGCGCTGACCATCAAATTTTTTCAGGAGATCTTCCACATACTGCCGCATATTTTTAGCGTCAGTGAGTCGGATATGATTCTGACCCTGCTGTCGCTGGTGGATATGACCCTGGTGGGCGGTTTGCTGGTGATGGTGATGTTCTCCGGGTATGAAAATTTTGTCTCGCAGCTGGATATTAACGAGGGTAAAGAAAAACTCAGCTGGTTGGGCAAAATGGACGCGACGTCGCTGAAAAATAAGGTTGCCGCCTCCATCGTGGCGATCTCCTCTATTCACCTGCTGCGGGTGTTTATGGATGCGAAAAACGTTCCGGACAATAAGCTGATGTGGTACGTCATCATCCACCTGACCTTTGTGCTGTCGGCCTTTGTGATGGGCTACCTCGATCGTCTGACCAAAGTGAAACACTGATCCTTTCTCTCCCGGCGGCGTTAGCCGCTGGGCTGTTTCTCCCCGTTTCTGCTGTTCTGCGCTGGCGTATGTCCGGGCTTCTGCTTTGCTTAAAGGGCGCTTAACAACGGAGGCAGGGTGATGACGCGATTAACGGCCAAAGATTTCCCGCAGCAGCTGCTCGAGTATTATGACTACTATGCCCACGGTAAAATCAGCAAACGCGAGTTTCTCCAGCTGGCGGGGAAATATACCGTCGGCGGGATGACCGCGCTGGCGCTATTTAATCTGCTGAAGCCCGACTATGCCCTGGCAGAGCAGGTACCGTTCACCGACCCGGATATCCGCCCGGAGTATATTCATTATCCCTCTCCTGACGGCCACGGCGAAGTGCGGGCTTACCTGGTGACGCCGACGAAAATAGCCGACAAAGCACCCGCCGTGGTGGTGGTGCATGAGAACCGCGGCCTGAATCCCTATATTGAAGACGTCGCCCGGCGGGTGGCGAAAGCGGGATATATCGCGCTGGCGCCGGATGGCCTGAGCGCCGTCGGCGGCTATCCGGGGAATGATGATGAAGGCCGCGCGCTGCAGCAGAAAGTCGATCCCGTGAAGCTGATGAATGACTTTTTTGCCGCGGTCGCGTTTATGGCGAAGCATCCGCAGGCGACGGGGAAGGTTGGTATCACCGGTTTTTGCTACGGCGGCGGCGTCAGCAACGCGGCGGCGGTCGCCATTCCGGAGCTGGCCTGCGCGGTGCCGTTTTACGGCCGCCAGCCGCCGCTGAAGGAGGTCGATAAAATTAAAGCGCCGCTGCTGCTGCATTACGCCGGACTCGATAGCGGCATTAATGAAGGTTGGCCCGCCTATGAACAGGCGTTGAAGGAACACCATAAAGTCTATGAGGCCTATCTCTATCAGGGCGTGAATCACGGCTTTCATAATGATTCCACGCCGCGCTACGATCGGGCTGCGGCGGACCTGGCCTGGCAACGCACGCTGGCATGGTTTGAGAAGTATTTACGCTAGCGCAAACGTCATAAATAGCGCTACCGCTCGCTTATGGCGGGCTATCGGCTGGAAAGCTAAAAACCGGAGGCGGGCGCCTCCGGTGGGTCAGCGCGCTACGCCTGGCGCTTATCTTCCGTTTGGGTGTCAAAGTCGCGGGCATCGTGGCGCTCATGCAGCTGCTCATTGAGCGGGCCGTTGGTGCGATTAACGATGCGTCCGCGCTTGACGGCGGGGCGGTTGCCGACATCCTGCGCCCAGCGCAGCACGTTGGTGTAGCTCCCGGCGTCGAGGAACTCCGCCGCGTTATAGACATTGCCCAGCACCACGTTGCCATACCATGGCCAGACCGCCATATCGGCGATGGTATACTCCTCGCCGGCCACATAGCGACCGCGGGCGAGCTGTTTGTCCAGCACGTCGAGCTGGCGTTTGGCTTCCATGGTAAAGCGATCGATCGCGTACTCGAGCTTCACCGGCGCATAGTTATAGAAGTGGCCGAAGCCGCCGCCGAGGAAGGGCGCGGCGCCCTGCAGCCAGAACAGCCAGTTAAGGGTTTCAGTGCGGCCGGCGGGATCCTTCGGCAGGAAGAAGCCAAATTTTTCCGCCAGATAGAGAAGAATGTTGCCGGATTCGAATACTCGGGTGGGCGGCGTGGTGGAGTGATCGCTCAGCGCCGGGATCTTCGAGTTCGGGTTGATGTCGACAAAGCCGCTGGAAAACTGATCGCCTTCGCCAATGCGTATCAGCCAGGCGTCGTACTCCGCGCCGCTGACGCCCAGCGCCAGCAGCTCCTCCAGCATGATCGTCACCTTCTGGCCGTTGGGCGTGCCAAGTGAGTATAGCTGGAGCGGATGGGTTCCCACCGGCAGGACGCGTTCATGAGTCGCGCCGGACACGGGACGGTTGATGTTGGCGAACGCGCCGCCGCTGTTTTGCTTCCATTCCCACACTTTTGGTGGCTGGTAGTTTTGCTCTGACATGCTGGTTTGCCTTTTTCGTGGATGTACAAAAAGTGTAGCAGGTGACCTCAGGCCATAATCCGCGCGGCCCACACGCTGACATCATCGCCGCTGCCCAGATCCGGCTGCACCAGACCATTGACCATAAAGGTCGGCGAGACATGGATGCCGTTCTGGCGGGCATATTTGCTGTGCCACTTGATCACGTCCTGCAGCTCCGGGCGGGCAAAGGCGGCCCCCAGCAGGACGTGACTGTAGCGCTCAATGCGTTCAATGATTTGCTGCGGCGTGGCGTTCATGTTCGGCCCGCTGCAGTGATCGGTAAATTCAAACTCTTCCCGATGGTCTGCCACGGCCTGCATCACCTTATGCGCCTGCTCTCTGCCATGCGGCAGGGTGGACGCGGCGAGGATGCAGCGGACAATCACCCCGGAGAACAGATGCCACGGCTGCGACTGCAGCCGTATCTTGATGGTTACGTTATCGGCGCCGACCTCATCGAGCAGATCGTCGAGTTTATAAAACGCGCGGACAGAGTAGGGGCAGGTGGGCTCAAGGAACACCTCAAACGTCCGCGGGCCGTGTCCCCAGACCAGCGGTTGGGCATTCAGATGCGAGGGTGTGCTCATTGTCGACTCCTGATGTTGCGTTGTTTTTTTGTTATATCACCGATAACGATATCACTTCTGCTTTCGGCTGCAGGGTTATTTTCCTTAACGGCACGATTAGCGAAACGAATGAGTGGTATCATCGTTACACCTCTGTCTGGTAAGTGCCTGCGGCAGGATAAGAAGAGGGAGTTTTGTTTCGCCAACTGCCCGGGCTGCATTTATTTGAGGTCAGGCTAAATGAGCAAAGGATCGACAAGCAGTGACGCCCCGTTTGGGACATTGTTAGGCTACGCGCCCGGCGGCGTGGCAATTTATTCATCGAATTACAGTAGCTTAAATCCGCAGGACTATCCGGATGACGCGACGTTTCGCAGCTACATCGGCAATGAGTATATGGGGCATAAATGGCAGTGCGTTGAATTTGCGCGCCGCTTTCTGTTCCTGACCTACGGGTTTGTCTTTACCGATGTGGGGATGGCCTATGAAATCTTCTCCCTGCGCTTTCTGCGCGAAGTGGTCAATGACAATATTCTCCCGCTGCAGGCCTTCGCCAACGGCTCCCGTCGTCCGCCGATCGCCGGTTCGCTGCTGATCTGGCAGAAGGGCGGCGAGTTTAAGCACACCGGCCACGTCGCGGTGATCACCCAGCTTGTCGGCAATAAGGTGCGTATCGCCGAGCAGAACGTCATTCACTCGCCGCTGCCGCAGGGCCAGCAGTGGACCCGCGAGCTGACCCTCGAGGTCAACGCCGGCCGGTACACCATCAAAGATACCTTTGCCGATACCGAAATTTTAGGCTGGATGATCCAGACCGCCGATACCGAACACAGCCTGCCGCAGCCGGTGCTGCCGGGCGAGGCGATGGCGATCAAGGGCGCGCGGCTGCCGAACAACGGCCAGTTCCGCGGCAAATGGCTGAACGAGAAAGATCCGCTGCAGAAAGCCTACGTGGCGGCCAACGGCCATTTTATCAATCAGGATCCCTATCAGTATTTCACCATCAGCGAAAGCGCCGAACAGGAGCTGATTAAAGCCACCAACGAGCTGCACCTGATGTATCTGCACGCCACCGATAAGGTAATGAAGGATGATAACCTGCTGGCGCTGTTTGATATCCCGAAAATCCTCTGGCCGCGTCTGCGTCTCTCGTGGCAGCGCCGGCGTCATCATATGATCACCGGGCGCATGGATTTTTGCATGGACGAGCGCGGGCTGAAGGTGTACGAGTACAATGCCGACTCCGCCTCCTGCCATACCGAAGGCGGGCTGATCCTCGAGCAGTGGCTGAAGCAGGGCTACTACGGCACGGGTCACAATCCGGCTGAAGGTCTGCTCGATGAGCTGGCGGGGGCGTGGAAACACAGCCGGGCGCGGCCTTTCGTGCACATCATGCAGGACAAGGATCTGGAAGAGAATTACCACGCGAAGTTTATCCAGCGTTCGCTGACCCAGGCCGGTTTCGAGAGCAAAATTCTCTTTGGCCTCGATGAACTGCGCTGGGATGCCGCCGGCCAGCTGATCGACGCCGACGGGCGGCTGGTCAACTGCGTCTGGAAAACCTGGGCATGGGAAACCGCCATTGAGCAGGTGCGCGAAGTCAGTGCCGATGAGTACGCGGCGGTGCCGATTCGTACCGGACATCCGCAGAATGAGGTGCGACTGATTGACGTCCTGCTGCGTCCTGAAGTATTGGTATTCGAACCCCTGTGGACGGTGATCCCGGGCAACAAAGCGATCCTGCCGGTGCTGTGGTCGCTGTTCCCGCATCATCGCTATCTGCTGGATACCGATTTTGTGGTTAACGACGAGCTGGCGAAAACCGGTTATGCCGTGAAGCCCATTTCCGGACGCTGCGGGAACAATATCGATCTGATCGGGCCTCAGGATGAGGTTCTGGATCAGACCAGCGGCCAGTTTGTCGATCGTAAGAATATCTACCAGCAGCTGTGGTGCCTGCCGAAAGTGGATGGCAAGTATATCCAGGTGTGCACCTTTACCGTCGGCGGTAACTACGGCGGTACCTGCCTGCGCGGCGATTCGTCGCTGGTGGTGAAAAAAGAGAGCGACATAGAGCCGCTGATCGTATTGAAAGATAAAGCGTGATGTGCTGACCCCGGATAGCGGCTCGCGCCCTGTCCGGGGAAAGCGCAGAGACACGAACCAGGATAGCCCGGTCCGGTAAGCGCCGCCGGGGACCACCTGCAACAAAGCCAAGATAATTAACACAACAACAAGACAGAAAAGGAAAATAGTATGCACGATCGGCGTCTCGCCGCCCGCGCGGGTGAACTCAAGCCCTCCGCCGTCCGCGAACTTCTTAAGCACAGTAAACTGCCGGGCGTGATCTCGCTTGGCGGCGGCATTCCGGCCCCGGAACTGTTTGATACCGAAGGCCTGGAGCTGGCGGTGCAGAAGGTGATGAGCGAGCGTTTTCATGACGCATTTCAGTACGGTCTGACCGAGGGCTACCCGCCGCTGCGTCAGGCGGTGAGTGAAATCTGCCACTCCCGTGGCGTGACCTGTTCAGCCGCTCAGGTCTATATCACCTCCGGCTCCCAGCAATCGCTGGATATCGTTGCCCGCACGCTGCTCGATCCAGGCGATACTATCGTCGTTGAGCGACCCACCTATCTGGCGGCGCTGCAGGTGTTTCAGCTGGCGCAGGCCAATATCCTCAGCGTCGATACCGATGATGACGGGATGCTGGTGGAGCAACTGGCCGACCTGCTGGAGACCACCCGCGTCAAAGCCGTCTACCTGGTGCCGACGTTCGGCAACCCCGGCGGTAAAACGCTGAGCGAGGCGCGTCGTCGCCGGCTGGTCGAGCTGGCGAAAAAATATGACTTCGTCATTCTGGAAGACGATCCCTACGGTGAAATTAGCTTTACTGACGCCGTGCGACGTCCGCTCTATCAGCACGCCGTTGAGCTGGGCTGTGAAGATCAGGTGGTTTACACCTCGACGTTTTCAAAGATCCTCGCGCCGGGGATGCGTATCGGCTGGATCGTCATGCCGGACTGGCTGGCGCAGCAGACGGTGATCGTTAAGCAGGCGGCGGATCTGCATACCAATATGCTGTCGCAGGTGATCACCGCGGAATACCTCAGCCTGAACCGGCTGCAAAATCAGATTGCGTTGATTCGCGAAGACTATCGCAAGAAGTGCGTGGCGCTGGCCGACGCGCTGGAGAGTCGCCTTGGCGAGCATCTGGAATTCAGCCGCCCACAGGGTGGGATGTTCCTGTGGGCGCGTTTCCGCTATCCATTCGATACCATGGCATGGATGAAGAAAACGCTGGAAAACGGCGTTGTGTACGTCCCGGGGGAAGCGTTCTATCACGATAATCCGGATACCCGTACCCTGCGCCTTTCCTACTCCACGGTGTCGGAAGCGGGGCTGCTGACCGCCGTTGAGCGGCTGGCGGCCTCCCTGTAACGACCCTGCTGTGCGCCGCTAAGCGGCGGCGCACCCTCTTCGCCTCAGTAGCGAGAGGGGGTGACGCTAGCGTTCAGCGCAGGGGTCACTCCGTATCGGCGATGCGATCATCCAGCCAAACCAACATCAGCGCTGCGAGAAAAGCCACCGCCAAGGTACCAATAAACAACCACATAGATGTCCCTCACGGGTTAATTATTTTGCTGATTTTACCGGAGAGCGATCGTTTCGGTCGGAGATGGAGATTTTTGTCCCAGCCGAATGGCTGGCGAGAGAGAAAAAGTCATCGGCATCAATATCGAAGTTAAGAATAATTTCCCTGTATTCCCCACCGTTAATTAACGCTTTGGCTTCTTTAACACTACTGGCAATAATGACAGGCATCAGTTTTATCTCATTTTGAAAACTGAGAAGCAAAATAAGAGTTAGTTCGTACCAGATCAACTACTTTTTATCGTATGCGACCGCAGAAAAAAACGTCATCCCGTGGCCCGGCGATAGAGGAGGATTTTGTGACAGCGATCGGCTCATCAACAGCGGGATCTTATCGGACGCTGGGACGGGCTGCTGTTTCGCCAGCCCGCCGGGATTATTCACCCTGCTGTTTTGCCCGTAATATCTCGCCGCAGCGCTGCCGGTCCTGACGCAGCGTCTGCTGTTCCTGCGGGCTGAGCTGATGCCAGGTGTCCAGCATCCGCTGCCCCAGCGCCGGCAGGTAATGCGCTTTATGCAGCGCGTAGTCAGAATTCCCCCCCTCGACGATGTTTTGCATATCGTCGAGGAACTGGCGGCTGTCGTCATGATCGATCACGCAAAATACCGCCCGGTAGTAAGCTTCGTCTTCCTCGGTGTAATGCGGGGTGAACCACCAGACCAGCAGCGCGGTAAGCGCCAGCAGCGGGATAATAAAGGGTAATTTTTTCAACATCAGTTTTTCGGCCGGAGACAATCAGCCGTCAGTGTACCTGCAACGACGTCAGGATGTAAGCGCCGGCCCCGGCGGGCCGGCACAGGCTAGTAGCCGACCGGGTAAATGCGGCCGGTCTGCACTCCTTCAATGCTGCGGCGATAGGCCTGCGCCACGGCGGCGGCAGGGACGCTGGCAAAGCCCGGGAAAAAGTCGCCGTAGGCCGCCAGCGACTCGCTGAGCACGGTGGGGCTGATGAGATTAATGCGGATCCCGCGCGGTAGTTCGCAGGCGGCGGCGCGCACAAAGCCTTCCAGACCGGCGTTAACCGTCGTGGCATTAACGCCCTGAGCAATCGGCTCCTGCGCGACAATGCCGCTGACCAGAGTAATCGACCCGCCGTCGCGCAGGAAATGCTGGCCGATCAGCGCCAGGCGAATTTGCCCCAGCAGCTTGTCCTGCAGACCGAGGTTGAACTGGCTATCGGTCATGGTGCTTAACGGCCCAAAGTGCAGATTGCCGGTGGTGGAGACGATGGCGTCTACTTCGCCGGTCTGCGCAAACAGCGCCTCGACGCTCCCCTGGGAGGTAATATCCACCTGATAATCCCCCCGGGTGCGGCCGACGCGGATAACGTCATGTCTCTGGCCCAGTTCTTCGCTGACCGCGCGACCAATGGTGCCGCTGGCACCGATAACGATAATTTTCATGGCTGACTCCTCGTGAGGTGAAAGCCTATTCTTTAATAAAACGGATATCGGATAAACTGGCTAAAAGTTAGAACATTACTAACCAGAGGTTAGCAATATGGATAAGCTGCGAGGGATGGAGACGTTTATTGCCGTGGTGGAGTGCGGCAGCTTTACCGGGGCGGCGTTGCGCCTGGGGCTGTCGGCGGTAATGGTCGGGAAATACATCGCCCAGCTGGAAACCCAGCTGGCGACGCGTCTGCTGGAGCGTAACACCCGACGCCAGAGCCTTACCGACGCAGGGCGGGTCTATTTTGACGAAGCGAAACGGGTGATGGAGCAGGTCTCCATCGCCGAAAGCGCCGTTGAGCGGCTGCGGCTGGCGCCCGCCGGCACCCTGCGGGTGAGCGCGCCCACCTCGTTCGGCGCCAGCGTGATCGCCCCCCTGACCGCCACCTTTCTGCAGGCCTGGCCAGCGGTCCGGGTGGAACTGGATCTGACCAACCGGATGGTCGATCTGGTGGATGAAGGTTTCGATCTGGCGATCCGCATTGGCGAGATCCATCAGGAGGATCTGGTGGCCCGCTATCTGGCGCCCTATCGGATGGTGATCTGCGCCGCGCCGGCTTATCTGGCGCGTTACGGAACGCCAGGGACGCCGGAAGATCTCGCCGATCATCTCTGCCTGTCCCATACGGTCTGGACCGCCCGCAACGAGTGGCGGCTGCCGGGCATGGAGGGGGAAGTGCGCTGGAAGCGCGATGCGGTTTTGCGCTGCAACGATGGCTATGCGCTGCGCCAGGCGGCGATCGCCGGGGCCGGGCTGCTGATGCAGCCGGAGGTGCTGCTGGCCGATGCGCTGGCCAGCGGCAGCCTGATGCGGGTGCTGGAGGCGTGGACCCCACAGCCGAGGCCTGTACATCTGCTCTGGCGTCAGGATCGCCGGCCCCTGCCGAAGCTGACGCAGTTTATCGCCCACCTCCAGCAGGGAATGGCCGACGCGCTGGCGATGACCCGCGCGTCGGAATAATCACTCCTCCCGTAGCGCCTGCTGCCAGTCGGCAATCAGATCGTGAGGATCTTCGATCCCGACCGACAGGCGGATCAGCTGCGGCGTGATGCCGTTCGCCAGGCGCTTCTCCAGCGGGATCGAGGCGTGGGTCATGCTGAAGGGCTGGCTTACCAGGCTCTCCACGCCGCCCAGACTCTCCGCAAGGGTGAACCAGCGCAACTTGCTGATGATGCGTTCGGCGTAACCGTCATCGCCCTTCACCACGACGGAAATCATGCCGCCGGGCAGGGCCATTTGCTGGCGCGCCAGCTGATGGTGCGGGTGCGAGGCCAGCCAGGGGAACCAGACTCGCTCCACCTCCGGCTGCTGTTCCAGCCATTCGGCGAGCTGCAGCGCGTTCGCGCTGTGGCGCTCCATCCGCAGCGCCAGGGTACGGATGCCGCGTAGCGTCAGGAAGCTGCTGAACGGGTCGAGTACACCGCCTACCGCATTCTGCAGGTAGCCAAGCTTTTCCGCGAGCTCAGCGTTATCGCCAACCACCGCCAGGCCGGCGACGACATCGGAATGGCCGTTGAGGTACTTGGTCGCGGAGTGGACCACAATATCAAACCCATGCTCCAGCGGGCGATGGATCGCCGGCGAGGCGAAAGTGTTATCGGCGACGCTGATCAGGTTATGGCGGCGCGCGATGGCGGCGATGGCGCTGAGATCCGCCAGCTTCAGCAGCGGGTTGGTGGGCGTCTCCACCCAGATCATGCGCGTATCGGGGCGGATCGCCGCTTCAATCCCCGCCAGGTCGTCGGGTTTCACCCAGCTCACCTGCAGACCAGCGCTACGGCGGCGAACGTTTTCCAGCAGGCGGTAAGTACCGCCATACACATCATCGACCGCCACCAGGTGGCTGTCCTTATCCAGCAGCTCCAGCACGGTGGAGATGGCGGCCAGCCCGGAGGCGAACGCGTAGCCGCGCGTGCCGTTTTCCAGGTCGGCGATCGCCGTCTCCAGCGCGTGGCGGGTAGGATTCCCGCTACGGGAATATTCATAGCCGGTATGCTGCCCCGGCGCCGGCTGAGCAAAAGTGGAGGTGGCATAAATCGGCGGCATCACTGCGCCGTGGCTGTCGGTGAAGGTTCCGCTATGTACGCTCAGGGTGTGGATAGATGACATAAAAAATTCCTTATTGTGCGACTCGGTTACGCCAGGCGGTCAGTACATCGCTGCGGGTGACCAGGCCAAGAAAACGCGCGTTGTCAGCGATCACCGCCACCAGACCGCGATCGAGAATGGCCTGCAGTTCGCTCTCTGGCGCACGCTTATCGAGAGTTTCAACATGGCGGCTCATCGCTTCACTGACCGGCAGCGAGAAGCGTTGGCGATCGCCCTTTACGTGGCGGATCAAATCCCACTCATCGACGATGCCGACCACGCGGCCATCCTCCAGCACCGGCAGCTGGGAGATGTCATACAGCCGCATGCGGGTAAAGACTGCGGCCAGGGTGTCGCCCGGCGCGGCCGTGACGGTGGCGCCTTCGTCATGGCGCAGGGCGATAAAATCACTGAGATCGCCCTGTTCGGGGCGGGCGATCAGCCCCTGCTGGCGCATCCAGTCGTCGTTGAACATTTTTGACAGGTATTTATTGCCGCTGTCGCAGGCGAAGGTCACCACCCGCTTCGGACGGCTTTGCGCCCGGCAGTAGCGCAGCGCGGCGCTGAGCAGGGTGCCGGTGGAGGAGCCGGCCAGCACCCCCTCGACCTGCAGCAGCTGGCGCGCGGTGTGGAACGCTTCGCGGTCGCTGACGCGATAGGCGGTATGCACCCCTTCCAGCCTGGCCAGCGGCGGGATGAAATCTTCTCCAATCCCTTCGACCAGCCAGGATCCCGTTTCGCCGTAGCGTCCGGTATCAACCTGATCGGCAAGGATCGAGCCCGCCGGATCGGCGAGGATAAATTCCGTTTTCGGCGAATGTTCTGCAAACCAGGCCTGAAGCCCGCCCAGCGTGCCGCCGGAGCCAACGCCGACGACGATGGCGTCTATGTCGCCCTCCAGTTGCTGGAAAAGTTCTGGCGCGGTGGAGGTAGCGTGCGCCAGCGGATTAGCGTCGTTGTTAAACTGGTCGATGTAAAAAGCCCCCGGCGTTTCATCGGCAAGGCGGCGGGCATAATCCTGGTAATAGGCCGGGTGGCCTTTATTGACGTCGGAGCGGGTGAGCAGCACCGTCGCGCCCAGCGCCCGCAGGTGAAAGATTTTCTCGCGGCTCATTTTGTCCGGCACCACCAGGATCAGGCGGTAATTTTTCTGCGCCGCAATCAGCGCCAGGCCGAGGCCGGTATTGCCGGCGGTGGCTTCGATAATTGTCCCGCCGGGGGCCAGTTTTCCCTGGCGCTCGGCTTCGTTAATCATCGACAGCGCAACCCGATCTTTAATTGAGCCGCCCGGGTTCTGATTTTCCAGTTTTAAAAACAGACTGCAGGGGCCGGTATCCAGTTTGTGCAACTGGAGCAGGGGAGTATGACCGATCAGGTCGCTCACGGAATGAAACAGTGACATAACCATTTACCCACTCGTTTAAGATATTTTTGCATGGTAGGTCTGTGAAATCGGTTATTTAAAGAATATTTCTCTGTCATTTAGCGCAAAATGGAATATAAGATGCTGTTCAGCCATCCGGAGGGAAAGCAGGGTAGCCGCCTGGGCGGATCGATTGCCAGAAAAGGGCGTTTTTAGCCGCTTTTGGCGACAAAAAGACGATTTTAATCAGCGTGTTATATGATATCTGGCAATGTATTTGCGAAAAGATTCTATGGGGAACAGGCCTGCGCTTGCCGTTAAGTGGCAGCGGGCTGGCCAGGAGAAAAGCGCAGCAGGGAAATCACGGGTTTACGCAGTTCGATGGAGAGTCCGGATGCAGAAAAGCAAAAACCCGCCTTTTGGGCGGGTTCTTTAAATAGTGGTGCCCGGACTCGGAATCGAACCAAGGACACGGGGATTTTCAATCCCCTGCTCTACCGACTGAGCTATCCGGGCAACGGGGCGCATTAAACCGTAATCGCCGCGCCTCGTCAACGAAATTTATCTGTTTTGCAGCAGACTGAACAATCTATCACCACATTGCGCTAAAAGCACGCGTCTTCAGGCAAAAAACAGCGTCCAGGCCGCTGAAATCGGCATCGCCAGCACCAGCGCAGGCAGCATATTCACCACGGCAAACATTTTTATTCCGCAGATGCGCAGCCCGGTGGCCACCAGCAGCATACCGCCGACGGCGCTGAAATCCGCCAGCATCATCGGCGTGGTGAGCGGCATAATGATCGCCGCGCAGGCCGCGAGGGTCAGCTGGATAAGCAGCATCGGCACGCTGATGGCGGCGACGGCAATGCCCAGGGTGCAGGCGAAAATGGTGGCGGTGAAAAAATCAAGAAACGCTTTGGCAATCAGAATGCTGGCGTCGCCGGTCATCCCTTCGCGCATGGCGCCGAAGACGCCGGTGCCGCTGGCGCAGAACAGGACGATAATCGCCACATAGCTCTGAATATAGGAGTCATGCGCCGAGGCCTTTTTCTTACCCTTCGATGACAGCAACTGCTGAAGCTGACTGACCAGCGTATTTATGCCTTTTTCCATATTGCATATTTCGCCGAGCAGCGTTCCCACTAGGGTCGACAGCACCATCACCGGCAGATTGGCGCATTTAATCACCAGTAAAATACCGATGCCTAATGACGCCAGGCCAAAAATTGAGGTCATGGATGTGCGGATCCGTTCCGGCAACCGCTGGCTGAGTAAGGCGCCTAACACGCCGCCGACCAGCACCGCGCTGGCATTAATAAAAGGTCCTGTAACCACGCTGACTCCTGTTAAATATCCCTGATAACCGATTGATTATGACGTTAACCCGCCGTGAAAGCTTGTGTATCCGTGATATAAGTGCATACGGTTTTCATCTTGCGCCTGCCAGGGAAAGGTGCCATGATTGCGCGAATTTTCTCCTCCCTGATATGAGGCCGCCGATGACGACACTGCCATTACCTCGCCAGCGACGCCGCGCACAGATGCGTGGGCTGCCTCATCTTGCTACGCTTACCCCTTCGTTCACCATGCGGTGAAGGACACGTATGCTCACTGTAGGGCAACAGTAAGATCGGACGCGTCTGCTTTTACTGATGTCCGGCGGTCGGAGCTGAATCCGTCAGACCCGGACACATCGTTGGGCAAGGTTTCCCTTGTCTGAGATTTTTACACTCCCGATACGGGCATTTGCGCTTATGAAATCCATGCACATTGCCGCCAGCTGCGAGCTGGTCACCCGCTTGTCCACCCACCGTCGCGTTGTGGCGCTGGACAGTACCGATTTTACCGATGTGGCGGCAGTCGTCATCACCGCGGCGGACAGTCGCAGCGGTATCCTTGCCCTCCTCAGGCGTAGCGGATTTAACCTGCCGGTCTACCTGCTGAGCGAGACGGCGGTCGATAAGCCGGAGGGGGTACAGGCGGTGATCGCCGGTAAAGATCAGGAGTGGCTCGAGCTGGAAGCGGCGGCCTGCGATTATGAAGCGCGTCTGCTGCCGCCGTTTTTCAATACGCTGACCCAGTACGTCGAAATGGATAACAGCACCTTTGCCTGTCCGGGACACCAGCACGGGGCCTTCTTCAAAAAGCACCCCGCAGGCCGTCAGTTCTATGACTTTTTTGGCGAAAACGTCTTTCGCGCCGATATGTGTAACGCCGACGTAAAATTAGGCGATCTGCTGATCCACGAAGGGTCGGCCAAGCATGCGCAGAAGTTCGCCGCGAAGGTCTTTAATGCGGATAAAACCTACTTCGTCCTTAACGGCACCTCGGCGGCCAACAAAGTTGTGACCAACGCGCTGTTGACCCGCGGCGATCTGGTGCTGTTCGATCGCAACAACCACAAGTCAAACCATCACGGGGCGCTGATTCAGGCGGGGGCGACGCCTGTCTATCTTGAAGCCGCGCGCAATCCGTTCGGCTTTATCGGCGGCATTGACGAGCGTTGCTTTGATGAGCGCTACCTGCGGGATCTCATCCGCGAAGCGGCGCCAGAGAAAGCCACGGCCGCTCGCCCGTTTCGCCTGGCGGTGATCCAGCTCGGGACCTATGACGGCACGGTCTATAACGCCCGCCAGGTGGTCGATAAAATCGGCCACCTCTGCGATTACATCCTGTTCGACTCGGCGTGGGTGGGCTATGAGCAGTTTATCCCGATGATGGCCGACTGTTCGCCGCTACTGCTGGAGCTGACGCCGGACGATCCGGGCATTTTTGTCACCCAGTCCGTACACAAGCAGCAGGCCGGTTTCTCGCAGACGTCGCAGATCCATAAAAAGGATAACCATCTGCGCGGCCAGGCGCGCTTCTGTCCGCACAAGCGGCTGAATAACGCCTTTATGCTGCATGCCTCCACCAGCCCGTTTTATCCGCTGTTCGCCGCGCTGGACGTCAACGCCAAAATTCACGAAGGCGAGAGCGGCCGCCGCCTGTGGGCTGAGTGCGTGGCGCTGGGCATCGAGGCGCGCAAAGCGATCATCGCCAACTGTAAGATGATTCAGCCCTTTATTCCGCCGATGGTGGCGGGGCGCCCGTGGCAGGATCACCCGACCGAAGCGATCGCCCGGGAGCGTCGTTTCTTCAGCTTCGAACCGGGCGCGCGCTGGCATGGTTTCGAGGGCTATGCCGACGACCAGTATTTTGTCGACCCGTGCAAGCTGTTGTTGACCACCCCTGGCATCGACGCGGAGAGCGGGGAGTACAGTGAGTTCGGCATCCCGGCGACCATTCTGGCGCATTACCTGCGGGAAAACGGCATCGTGCCGGAGAAGTGCGATCTCAACTCGATTCTGTTCCTGCTGACGCCGGCGGAAAGCGCCGAAAAAATGGCGCAGCTGGTGGCGATGCTGGGGCAGTTTGAACAGCATATTGAAGCGGATACGCCGCTGGCCGATGTGTTGCCGACCATCTACAACAAATATCCGGTGCGCTATCGCGACTATACCCTGCGCGAGTTGTGCCAGGAAATGCACGATCTGTACGTCAGCTTTGACGTGAAGAGCCTGCAAAAAGAGATGTTCCGTAAACGGAGCTTCCCGCGGGTGGTGATGAATCCCCAGGATGCCAACCGCGAATTTATCCGCGGCGACGTGGAGCTGGTGCGTCTGAGCGAGGCGGAGGGCCGCGTCGCGGCGGAAGGGGCGCTGCCGTATCCGCCGGGGGTATTATGCGTGGTGCCCGGTGAGGTCTGGGGGGGCGCTGTGCTGCGCTATTTCCTCGCGCTGGAGGAGGGGGTCAATATGCTACCGGGCTTCTCGCCGGAGCTGCAGGGAGTTTATAGCGAGACGGATCCGGACGGCATTAAGCGGCTGTATGGCTACGTGTTGAAGGGATAAAAAAATGCCCCGCCGAACAGGCGGGGCGTTTTACTTTTGCCGATCACGCGCTCTGCTGCGCGGCGGTCGGCTGTCTGACGTGTTTGTATTTGAACAGCGCCACGAAGGCAAAAGCCAGCGCCAGCGAATAGCCGGCGAAAATCAGCCACACGCTCTGCCAGTTAGTGATCCCTTCGACGGTAAAGTGCTCCACCACTTTGCCGCTCACCATGCCACCGAGAATACAGCCGAAGCCGTTGGTCATCATCAGGAACATCCCCTGGGCGCTGGCGCGGATTTCCGGGCGCACCTCTTTCTCAACGAACACTGAACCGGAGATGTTGAAGAAGTCGAAGGCGCAACCGTAGACGATCATCGACAGTACCAGCAGCACGGTGCCGAACGGCGTCGGGTCGCCAAAGGCGAACAGGCCGAAGCGCAGCATCCACGCCACGATACTCATCAGCATGACGTTCTTAATGCCGTAGCGGCTGAGGAAGAACGGGATGGTCAGGATAAACAGGGTCTCGGAGATCTGCGAGATCGACATCAGCACCGAGGCGTGTTCGACGATAAAGCTGCCGGCAAACAGCGGATCTTTATCGAAGCTGTGCAGGAAGGTATTACCGAACATGTTGGTGATTTGCAGCTCGGCGCCGAGCATCATTGAGAAGATAAAGAAGATGGCCATGCGCTTGTTTTTAAACAGCGCGAAAGCGTTAAGCCCCAGCATCTCCGTCCAGCTTTGATTACGCTGGGCGTTAGCCACCGGGATCGTCGGCAGCGTCAGGGTGAACAGCGCCAGCAATACCGACAGCGTCGCACCGATGTACAACTGCATATGGCTCAGCTCAAAGCCGGAGAAGCTGACGCCCCACATGGCGAAGATAAAGCCGATAGTGCCCCAGATACGGATCGGCGGAAAATCGGTAACGATATCCAGCCCCGCCGACTGCAGGCGATAGTAAGAGATGGTGTTAATCAGCCCCAGCGTCGGCATATAGGCCAGTGAGTTGAGGAGGATCACGAGGAACATTTCGCCCGGCGTGGTGACCTGCGCCGCCAGATACAGCGTCAGCGCACCCACCAGGTGACAAACGGCATACACCCATTTGGCGCTAATCCACTTGTCGGCGACGATGCCGAGCAGCGTCGGCATCAGCACCGCAGCGATACCGAGCGAGCTATAAACCGCGCCGATTGCTGCGCCGTCAAACTTCAGGGTGACAAACATGTATGAGCCAAGCGTGGTAAGCCAGCTCCCCCAAAGACAGAACTGCAGGAACGACAGTATTTTGAGCTGCAGCTTAAGATTCATGTAGTTATCCTCACGAATATGGGCTTGTTATGTTTTTAAAATAACATTAAACCCGTTATTTTGATGCGATTCTATCATTCGCCTACCGAAGGCTTCTGTTAACTGCCGCAGAAAACCGAAAGATATTGCACCGTATGGCGCAGAAAAAACGCGGCCTCAGCGCGGGGCTGAGGCCGGTGTCAGGAGGGGGTTATTTACGGCGGTAGCTTTTCTGCGCCGTGTTAACTTTATACAGATAGCGGCGCGATTCCGCCGAAGGATGGCGGGTAGTCAGGGTCTGGTAGACGTCCCCTGGCGCCATGCTGTTGATGATATTGGCCGCCTGGACTTTATCGCTGGAGAAGACCCGCAGCACGCTGCCGGCGCCGCCGTTATAGGCGGTGATCACCGCGTAGCGACGCGAGGTGGGGTTATCGATGCCGGCGAGGTAGACATTGTTCAGCATCGCCAGGTAGGCGGTACCGGTGTCAATGTTATTCGCCGGGTCGAACAGATAGCTGCGGCTTGGCAGGCCCGATTTACCCTGGGAACGGAAGACGTCTCTGCCGGCGCTGTGCTGGACCACCTGCATCAGCCCCATGGCGTCGGCATGGCTGACCGCATAAGGGTTAAAGGAGGATTCGGTCTGCATAATCGCGAGGATCAGCGACTCATCAACCCCATACTTACGCGAGGCCTGACGCACCATGCCGAGGTATTTATGCGCACGTTTGTCGAGGTGGTTCGGCACCAGGTTGATGGTGATGCTGTAGACCACGCGCAGGCCGTTGTTGCGGCTCTTCAGGCGGGTTTGCAGCAGATAGTCGGCAAAGCGCGCGGCGCGCCACTCCCAGCGAATCGATGCCCCGGTGTTATCCACCACCTGGCCATAGAGGAACGGCTCTTTGGAGATCTGAATGTCATCGACATCGGAATAGAGGTCGATGGAGTTGGGGTCATCGCCCATCAGCAGGGTTTTGACGATCGCCTGGCGCAGTCGTCCGCGCGGATCGGTGCCGGCGATGGTCTCGACGGTGATCGTCCCTTCATCGAAGTTGATGTGGCTGCGGGTTTGATACTGGTCGGTGTATTTGACGTAGTCCTTCGGCCCGGCGAGCAGGACTTCGTTGTACCCCCAAATGTTCTCGATGTTGTGGGCAAACTGGCCCATCAGGATATCAAAACCGTTGGTATCCTTGACCCAGGCCTCGTTGTATTCGGCGCCTTTTTTATTGGAGCTGGAACACGAAACGAGCAACGGCGCAATCAGCGCGAGCGCTAAGTATTTTTTCATCATTCCGGGCGTGCGTGTTGTGTTTGTTCTTAAAAGGCCGCAGGGCCCTTACTGTTTTTCCGGCGGCGTATAGCCTTCGATGTGCACGTCTTTCCCTTCAAACAGGAACTGCACCATCTCCTGCTCCAGCAGCTTGCGGTGCTCCGGGTTCATCATGCTGAGCTTTTTCTCGTTGATCAGCATGGTCTGCTTGTGCTGCCACTGTGCCCAGGCTTCTTTGGAGATTTCGTTGTAAATGCGCTTCCCGAGTTCGCCCGGATACAGCTGAAAATCCTGGCCGTCCGCTTCACGCTGCAGGAAGGTACAAAAAATGGTTCTGCTCATAATCAATCCTCTTTGATAGCCGAAAATTTATACCGGCGTTCCGGCTTTTAACTGTTGCAACAAGCGCTCCACGGGGGCCGCCAGACCGACGGACGGCGGCTGCGCTAAGTTATACCAGAGTGCGTTGCCTTCATCCATGCATGCGCCAGATGAGTGCACTGTAAGCCACATCGGCACAATATCCAGATGGAAATGGCTGAAAGTGTGGCGAAAAGCGGTGAGCTGCGTCAGATTATCGGCCTTAATCTGGCGCTGTGCCAGCCACTCGCGCAGGCCCGCTTCGTCGGCAAACTGCGGAAAACAGAACAATCCGCCCCACAGGCCCACCGGCGGACGCTGGGCGAGAAACACCTCGTCGCCGTGCTGCATCAGCAGGAAATAGCCGGTGCGTTCCGGAATGGTCTGCTTCGGTTTTTTGCCCGGATATTCTGCCCATGAATGATTGGCGTAGGCCACGCAGCCGTTGCTCAGCGGGCACAGTTCGCACTTCGGCTTCGAGCGGGTGCAGACCATCGCCCCGAGATCCATCATCGCCTGGTTAAAGCGCTCCACGCCCTTCGCCGGCGTGACCGCTTCGCTGATCTCCCACAGCCGTTTTTCCACCTCTTTTTTCCCCGGCCAGCCGCTGACAGCATAGCAGCGGGCGAGCACGCGCTTCACGTTGCCGTCGAGAATCGGATAATGCTGACCGAGCGAAAGGGATAAAATGGCCCCCGCCGTTGAGCGCCCGACGCCGGGAAGCGCCGCCACTTCGTCAAAGGTCTGCGGGAATTCGCCGCCGTGCTGCGTTGCCACCTGCTGCGCCGCTTTGTGTAAGTTGCGCGCCCGCGCGTAGTAACCCAGTCCGGTCCACAGATGCAGCACCTCATCCAGCGGCGCGTTGGCGAGATCGACCACCGTGGGGAAACGCGCCATAAAGCGTTCAAAATACGGGATAACCGTGGTCACCTGGGTTTGTTGCAACATCACTTCGGAGAGCCATACTTTGTAGGGCGTCTTGGCGATTTGCCAGGGCAGGGTTTTACGCCCGTATTTGTCGTACCAGTCCAGGACCTGGGCTGAAAATTGCGTGGCGAGAAAAGTCAAAGCTACGGCTCCGGGATCGCGATTACAGGGTGGCAGATTGCAGCACAAGGCCGAGTGGCTGTAAACCCTTGCATCCGCCGGGTAACTTTGGATAATGCCCGTTTTCCGAACACTTTCACTAGCAGACCTAACTTTTATGAAAAACGACGTCATCTCTCCGGAATTTGATGAAAACGGCCGTCCGCTGCGCCGTATTCGTAGCTTCGTCCGTCGCCAGGGCCGCCTGACGAAAGGGCAGCAGCATGCGCTGGATAACATTTGGCCGGTGATGGGCGTTGAATTCAACGATGCGCCGCTCGATTTCGCCGCCCTGTTTGGCCGCGAAGCGCCGGTCACCCTCGAAATTGGCTTCGGGATGGGCGCCTCGCTGGTGGCGATGGCAAAAGCCAAACCGGAACAGAATTTCCTCGGCATCGAAGTGCACTCCCCGGGCGTCGGCGCCTGTCTGGCCTCGGCCGAAGAAGAAGGTGTGCAAAACCTGCGCGTGATGTGTCACGATGCGGTGGAAGTGCTGCACACTATGATTCCGGATAACTCGCTGAATATGGTGCAGCTGTTTTTCCCTGACCCGTGGCACAAAGCGCGCCATAATAAACGTCGTATCGTGCAGCCGCCTTTCGCCGAGCTGGTGAAAAGTAAACTGAAGCTCGGCGGCGTCTTCCATATGGCGACAGACTGGGAAGCCTATGCCGTCCATATGCTGGAAGTGATGTCCTCGCTGGAAGGATACCGTAACCAGTCGGCAAGCAACGATTACGTACCGCGCCCGGAATCGCGCCCGGTAACCAAATTTGAACAGCGTGGCCATCGTCTCGGCCACGGCGTATGGGACTTAATGTTCGAGAGGGTGAAATAATGGCCAAGAATCGTAGCCGTCGTCTGCGGAAAAAAATGCATATCGACGAGTTTCAGGAGTTAGGCTTCTCCGTCGCCTGGCGTTTCCCGGAAGGGACCAGCGAAGAACAGATCGACCAGACGGTCAACGATCTGATCGAAGAGGTGATTGAGCCGAACAAGCTGGCCTTTGACGGCAGCGGCTATCTCTCCTGGGAGGGGCTGATCTGCATGCAGGAGATCGGTAAATGTACCGAAGAGCATCAGGCTATCGTGCGCAAATGGCTGGAAGCGCGTAAGTTAGAGGATGTGCGCACCAGCGAACTTTTTGACGTCTGGTGGGACTAAGTTTGACAAGGGTCGGCAACTGCCGGCCCGTTTTGTCTTAAGGGAGTTTTATGATGCGTAAAACGCTGCTGGCGGTGGCGCTCTCCGTCACCGCTTTGTCTGCCCATGCAGACTACCAGTGTAGCGTCACGCCGCGTGACGATGTGATCCTCACCCCGCAGCAGGTCCAGGTGAAAGGGGAAAATGGCAATCTGGTGATCAAACCGGACGGTAACCTGACCTTTAACGGCAAGGCCTATGCCCTCAGCGCCGCCCAGCGCGAGCAGGCCCAGGATTATCAGGCCGGTCTGCGCAGCAGCCTGCCGTGGATTGACGAAGGCGCGCGTTCGCGAGTCGAAAAAGGCCGCAAGGCGCTGGATAAAATCATTACCGAACAGGTCGGCGCCGACAGCAGTATGCACGGTCGTCTGACTAAGCTGGACGCGCAGCTGAAAGAACAGATGAACCGCATTATTGAGCGCCGCAGCGATGGCCTGACCTTCCACTATAAAGCCATCGACCAGGTGCGCGCCGACGGCCAGCAGCTGGTGAATCAGGCGATGGGCGGCATTCTGCAGGACAGCATTAACGAGATGGGGGCGAAAGCGGTGCTCAAAGGCGGCGGCAACCCGCTGCAGGGCATTCTCGGCAGCCTCGGCGGTCTGCAAACCGCGATTCAGGACGAGTGGAAAAACCAGGAGGCCGATTTCCAGCAGTTTGGTAAAGACGTCTGCAGCCGAGTGGTCTCCCTTGAGGACAGCCGCAAAGCGCTGGTGGGCTCGTTAAAGTAAGCGACATCCCGCTACCTGCGTCCGCAGGTAGCAAAATCAGATTTCATTTATCCTGCCTGCGGTGGCGAACGCCTTATGATGCCTGCTGTATTCATAAAAGGAATTTGCTGATGAAAGAGGCATGGAAAACGCTCACCGTCCTGATGATCGCTTCCCCTTGTTACGTGCTGGCGGATGCCAACACGCCAACAGACGACGTGGTGAAAAAGCAGTTTGCTGAACAGACTGGCGGGATTATGCGCTTGCAAAGTGTGACGCTAAAGCAGCTCGACGCCCGGGGAAATCAGGCGACCTATATGCTGGAAGGCGATATGGCCGCCGCGGAAGATCTCTATATTTGCGTCGGCGTCGCGGGAGATTACTTTTTTTATGAGCGAGTCTGGACCAGGGGGCGGCCGGTAAAATTCTCCGCCATGATGACCTCGGTAGGGACCAAAGACTCCGGCTGGCAGACCGAATTCTTTTCGCTGCAAATGGCGGCGAAGAGGGGCGGGAGAACCTTGAAGGAAATCGGAGGGGATGAAAGTAAAAACCTGATCGTTAATGACCACAAATTTATGGCGCAATTTGCCAAAATTAACGCCAGCTTTGCCGCCAGCAAAGCCACGATGAAGACGTTGCAAGGGCAACAGGATGCGCTGAAAACCGAGATCGCCGCGTTAGAGGAGCAGATTAACCGTTCATGGGGTACGGATGCGAACGGCAAGACGCTCGATCGCAGCGACGTGCAGCAGGCGATGCTGGAAAAAATGTATGAAGTAGATCGGCAAAACGATCCGCTGAAATTCGAGAATCATTACTACAAAACTATCTATGAACCCGCCCTGACCGCCTGTCAGAAAAAAGCGGTTTGCGATGCCGGGCCGCTGCGCGCCGAGCGCGATGCTGTGCTGAATGAGCAGAAGCGTAACTATTATCGCCAGCATAAAGAGATGAGTGAAAATATCAAAGCGGAGATGGCCGCGCGCGATAAAAAGATAGCGCCGCTGCAGAAGCAAAAAGGCGAACTGAGCGCTCAGCTGATGGCGCTGGAGATACGCTATCGGGATTTGGCTCGCGACGAAAAATACTGGCAGGAGGGGCTGGAGAAGATGCGCCGCGACGGGGTCCTTAAGTAGCCGAATCAGGTTCGGAATGGCCCGGCTGCGCCTGGCGGGTATAGGCTTGTCGGATGACACAATGTTCTGATATTGAAGATTTTTGCCTGACGGGCAGGGCGCTAAGCGCCGCCCGGGCAGAAGCGTTAGCACGGGGGCTAACGCTCGTTTTTCCTCAGGGAGGAGAGCCCCTTCTCCTGGGCAAAACCCTACATCAGCCCCAGCAGCTGTGGAATAAACAGCGAGATCGGCGGGATATAAACAATCATCATCAGCGCGATCAGCAGGGCGGCGTAGAACGGCAGCAACGGTTTGATGAGCTGCTGAATTTTCACTCCTGAAATGGAGCAGCCGACAAACAGCGCGCTGCCTACCGGCGGGGTCAGCAGGCCGATGCACAGGTTAGCGACCATCATGATGCCGAAATGAACCGGGTTCATGCCCAAATCCTCAGCAATGGGCAGAAATATCGGCGTGAAAATCAGCACCGCAGGGGTCATATCCATAAAAATGCCGACGATTAGCAGCACAATATTTATCAACAGCAGGATCACCACCGGGTTTTCCGACACCCCCATTAGCGCATCGCTTATCATGTAGGGAATGTCGGCGTTGGTCATCGCCCACGACATGCCCACCGAAAAGCCAATCAGCAGCAGCACAATAGAGGTCATGACTACCGATTCCAGAATCAGCTTCGGCAGATCGCGCCACTTCACTTCCCGATAGATCAGTACCGACAGGATAAAGGTGTAGACCACGGCGATGGCAGAGGCTTCCGTCGCGGTAAAAATGCCGCCAAGGATCCCGCCCATCACAATGATGACCAGCAGCAGGCTGGGCAGAGCATCGAAAAAGGCCTTTGCCGCCTGGGCGCAGGTCGGCCGTTCGGAAACCGGATAGCCGCGGCGTTTAGCGATGCAGCCGCAGACCAGCATAATAGCCAGGCCCATCAGGATGCCCGGCAGATAACCGGCCATAAACAGCGAGGCGACCGAGACGCCGCCTGCGGTCAGGGAAAAGACGATCAGGACGTTTGACGGCGGAATAAGCAGACCCGTGATGCAGGATGAGACGTTTACCGCTGTGGAAAAGGTCGGATCGTAGCCTTTCTGCGTCTGAATGGGATTCAGCGTCCCGCCTACCGCCGCGGCGGCGGCGACGGCTGAACCGGAAATCGAGCCGAACATCATATTGGCCAGCACGTTGACGTGGCCCAGAGAGCCCGGCACGCGTCCGACCATCACCTGGGCCAGATTGATTAAACGTATGGCAATCCCGCCGCTGTTCATCAGGGTTCCGGCAAAGATAAAAAAGGGGATGGCCAGCAGCGCGAAGTTATCAAGCCCGTTCGCCAGGCGTTGAGACACGGTAATCACCGCGATA
The DNA here is from genome assembly GCF_040064755.1 of Klebsiella sp. GB_Kp056. NCBI lineage: Bacteria > Pseudomonadati > Pseudomonadota > Gammaproteobacteria > Enterobacterales > Enterobacteriaceae > Klebsiella > Klebsiella sp. GB_Kp056. The sequence goes on from NZ_JBEAJA010000054.1 coordinate 119,511, forward strand.
TCCCAGGGAAACATCAGCAGCATCGAACCAACGGTAGCGATACCGATGGCGAAGGAGATGGGAACGCCAATAAAAACCAGAATAAAGAAAGCGCCAAACAGCGTCAGTGCAATATAGCTATCCATGAGTTGCTCCTTATTCTGCATGTTTGATGTTTTTCAGGCCGTTACTGATAAAACACAATGCGTAAAACATCATCATGATGCCGGTGAGCGGCAGGATCAGATACACGTAGCCCATGGGGATCTGCATCGCGGCTGAGACCTGGGCGGTCGACAGCGTTTTTGCAATCAGTTTTACGCCGCCGGTCACAATCACTGCGCCGGCAAACAGCAGGATCAGCAGGTTAATGATGACGCTGAAAAGCGCCTGCCTGCGGGGAGAGAGCGTCATGGTGAGTAAATCAATCGCCAGATGACGCTGGGCGCCGACGGTATAGGCCGCGCCCAGTAGCCCGACCCAGATCATTAAGAAGCGCGCCAGCTCGTCGGTCAGGGTGCTTGGCTGGTTGAGCACGTAGCGGCTAAATACCTGCCAGACGACGCAGACAACCAGCGCAATCATTACAGCGACAGAGAAGGCGGCGATGGTGCGGTCCACCGCCAGCTTAATGCGGTTAAGTATCATCGTTGATTTCCTGGTGCAAACGGGCCAGCGGCCGGCCCGTTAAAGGTTATTCCGCGGCAGCTTCAAATTTGGCCAGCAGGGCGGCCTGGCTGGGATCTTTTTTAAAGTCATCGTATAGCGGCTGCACGGCGGCGCGGAACGGCGCTTTATCTACTTTGATTATTTCTCCGCCCAGGGCTTTGGCCTGCGCGCGGGTATCGGCATCGATCTTCCGCCACAGCTGTTGCTGATAAATCTCTGAGGCTTTCGCCGCTTTGATCAGAATATGCTGCTGATCCGGCGTCAGTTTGTCCCAGGTTTTGCTGGAGATAACGAGGAAGTCAGGGATGGAGGCGTGCTCATCTTCAGAGAATACTTTCGCGATTTCGATATGGCGCGTCTGCATCCAGGAGGGAACGTTATTTTCCGCGCCGTCTACCACCCCCTGCTGCATGGCGGTATAAACTTCACCGAAGGAGATGGGGGTCGGGGAACCGCCCATTAATTCGACCATTTTTAACGTTGTCGGACTGGCCTGGACGCGGATCTTCAGTCCTTTTAAATCTTCCGGTTTAGTAATGGGCTTTTTGGCATAAAAGCTTCGCGTCCCGGCGACATAAGCGGAAAGGGCAAAGAATCCTTTCTCTTTCGTCGAGTTCATTATTTCCTTGCCCACCTCGCCGAAGACGACTTTATTGAAGTGATTCTGGTCGTTAAACAGGAAGGGTAAATTATAAATGGCGTAAATATTATCGAAGGACTCCAGATCGCTGGCGGAACCTTTGGTCATATCCAGCGCGCCATTTTGTAATAACTCCATGGTCTCGCGCGCGCTGCCCATCTGACTACTGGGGTAAATACGAATCTTCATCTTACCGTCAGAAAGCTGGTTTACCTCTCTGGACATCTCCTCCAGCGCCTGATGCACCACATGGCTGCGCTCAAGGTTATGTGCCAGTTTTAACGTGACTTTTTCAGCCGCGACGGCCCCTGGGGAGAGTAGGGCCAGTAAAGCTATACCTACCAGAGAACGAGAAAAAGGGTATTTTTTCATGAGTTGGCTCCATGCACTTGGGATAATTTGTCAATATCTTTAGCATCATGCTTTATTTCTGTATGACATATTATCTTTGTTGTCGTACATCTTTAAGCTACCTGACTCACACTTTCTGGCAATGAGGTAAGGAAATAACCGATCTTATTGCTGGATTGATATTTGGCTTGTATTAATTAATGCAAATTAATTTAAGGGTGGAATATTTAATAAGAATGAATCGGATATAATAAGGTATATATGGCGGAGGAATCGAGTTATTCCCATTCCCGCACTCTGCCTGGCGGGAATGGGATAACGATATTTATTCGCTAAGGAATAGTTCGAGAAGAGAATTTAAAAACAGCTTTCCATGCTCGGTGATCTGCCAGTTCTGCTCGTCTTCCTGCAGATAGCCCTGAGCTATCGCCGCGTCCAGCTGCGGACGGATCGCCGCTTCATCAAGACCGGTATAACGGCGGAATTCCGCGCGCGGCGCGGCCTCCAGCAGGCGAAAACGGTTCATAAAGAACTCAAACGGTTTATCCGCCTCTTCCACATCATGCTGACGTTCGAGGTAGCGGCCTTCCATATAGCCGCGCGGGTGGCGGGTTTTGGCAGTACGCAGAATGCGCCCGTCCGGGAAGGTTATCTTGCCGTGCGCGCCGCAGCCGATGCCAAGGTAGTCGCCAAAGCGCCAGTAATTGAGATTATGCTGACACTGATAGCCCGGTTTGGCGTAAGCGGAAGTCTCGTACTGCTGGTAGCCGGCGGCGCTCAGCAGCTGATGCCCCTGCTCGAAAATATCCCATAGCGCGTCGTCATCCGGCAGCACCGGCGGCCGGGAGCCGAACAAGGTGTTCGGCTCAATGGTCAGCTGGTACCACGAGAGATGCGGCGGGTTGAGAGCAATGGCCTGACGCAGATCGTCCAGCGCCTCCTCCAGAGACTGGTCCGGCAAACCGTGCATCAGGTCGAGATTGAAACTGCGCAGGCCCAGGCCGCTGGCGAGGCGTGCCGCGCGTTTGGCCTCTTCCGGGCCGTGGATCCGCCCCAGCCGCTGCAGCTTCGGTTCGCTAAAGCTTTGTACGCCGATGGAGATGCGATTCACCCCGGCGCGCTGGTAATCAACGAAGCGATCGGCCTCCACGGTGCCCGGGTTGGCTTCCATGGTGATTTCCGCCCCGGCGGCCAGCGGCAGGCAGGCGCGGACGCCATCGAGCAGGGTTTGCATGGCCGGGCCGGACAGCAGGCTCGGCGTACCGCCGCCGATAAAAATGGTGCCTATTTCCCGTCCCTGGGCATACTGCGCATCGGCCCGCAGATCGTTCAGCAGATGCTGGACGTAGTCATCGTGCGGCACTTCGCCTTTCAGCGCATGCGAATTAAAGTCGCAGTACGGGCATTTCTGCACGCACCAGGGAATATGGATATAGAGACTCAGCGGCGGCAAATTAGCCATTACGTAATGCTTCCAGTAACAATTTCAGCGCCTGCCCGCGATGGGAAATAGCGCTCTTTTCTTCACGGCTCAGTTCGGCCGCAGTTTTTCCTTCTGACGGGACGAAGAAGATCGGATCGTAGCCGAAACCGCCCTGACCCGCGGCTTTTCGGGCGATCACCCCAGGCCAGCTGCCGTGGCACACCAGCGGCGTGGGATCCTCGGCATGGCGCAGATAGACCAGTACGCAGTGGAATTGCGCCTGGCGCTGGTCGTCCGGCACGTCCTGCAGGGCGTCGAGCAGTTTCTCAAGGTTCTGCTGGTCGCTGGCGTCGACGCCGGCATAGCGGGCGGAGTAGATGCCCGGCGCGCCGCCCAGGGCATCGACGGCCAGACCGGAATCGTCGGCGATAGCCGGCAGGCCGGTGATCTGCGCCGCATGACGCGCCTTCAGAATCGCGTTTTCAATAAAGGTCAGGCCGGTCTCTTCCGCAGACTCGACGCCCAGCTCGGTCTGAGCGACGATATCGAGACCAAAATCTTCCAGCAGCGAGGCCAGTTCGCGCACTTTACCGGCGTTGCCGGTAGCGAGGACGACTTTTTGCATGATGAATCCTGTTTATTCAGTTAGCGCCGCGACCGCAGTCGGGATCTGTTGTGGGGCGATGATTTTAACTTGCTTATGGCGGCCCAGCTCGCCTTTTTCAATCAGTACCTGGCTTTTGGCGACGCGGAACTGTTTGGCGAGAAATTTCACCAGATGGGCATTGGCCTGGCCATCAACGGGCGGGGCGGTAATGGCGACTTTGAGCTCGTCGCCATGCACGCCCACGATGCTGTCGCGGCTGGCCTTCGGCTGAATATACAGCCTCAGCACCAGCCCGTCAGCGCAGCTTTCAACGGCACTCATAGCGCCATCCACAGCCCCGGCAGCAGTACGTTACCGGTGGCCTGCAGCACCTCGGCGATACCCATATTGATCACGTACAGCAGCAGCACCAGCACCATCGGTGAGAAATCGATACCGCCCATCGACGGCAGCAGGTTGCGGATAGGGCGCAGCAGCGGGTCCGCCAGCTGCATCAGCACATATTCCACCGGGCTGCGTCCCTGGCTGACCCAGCTCATGATCGCCATCAGCAGGAGCACCCAGAAGATCAGCGAGCCGATGGTTTTCAGCAGAATAAGCAGGGCGGAGATCCAGATGATCGGCTGGAAGGTGATCACCATAAACAGTACGATCGCTTTGATGACGCAGAGGATGAATGCCACCAGCAGCGAGGCGCTGTCAATCGGCCCCATTGCCGGGATAATCCGGCGCAGCGGCCCGACAATCGGCTGCGTGGCCTTTACCACAAACTGCGAAAACGGGTTGTAAAAGTCGCAGCGCGCCCACTGCATCCAGACGCGTAACAACACGACCATCGTGTAAAGCTCAATGACCGTTGAAAGCAGGAAAGTCAACGTCTTCATGGCGTTCCTCAGATTCCTTATTATTTGCTGTAGTCGCGCGCACCAAAAATGGCCGTGCCGATGCGCACCATTGTGCTTCCCGCCGCGATAGCGGCTTCCATATCGTCCGACATTCCCAGAGACAACGTATCGACCGTGGGGTACCGCGTTTTTAACCGCGCAAATGCTACCGCCATTTGCTGGGCGACGGCAAACTGCCTTACATATTCTGACTCAGGCGCGGGGATCGCCATCAGGCCGCGCAGCTCCAGATGAGGTAACTCAGCGATCTCCGCCGCTAAGGCATCGAGCGCTTCCAGCGGGATGCCGGATTTACTCTGCTCATCGCTAATGTTGATTTGAATCAGTACCTTCAGCGGCGGCAAATGCGCCGGGCGCTGCTCGTTCAGGCGGGTGGCGATTTTCAACCGATCGACGGTGTGGCACCAGTCAAAATGTTCGGCCACCAGCCGGCTTTTGTTGGACTGCAGGGGACCAATAAAGTGCCACTGCAGACCGCTGACGCCTGCCTGCTGGAAATGGTTAATCTTCTCCACGCCCTCCTGGACGTAGTTTTCACCAAATGCCCGCTGGCCTGCCGCGATGGCTTCTTCGATCGCGCTCGCAGGTTTCGTTTTACTCACTGCAAGCAATGTCACTTCTTCTGGCGCACGCCCGCAACGGGCGGCGGCACCGGAGATTTTGTCCCGGACCTGTGCCAGGTTATGCGCAATATCGTTCATATTCCGAGGATGAGTTATGAAGCTGGAAGAAATCGTAGCCCTTAGTGTAAAGCATAATGTCTCCGATCTACACCTGTGCAATTCCGCCGCACCGCGCTGGCGGCGGCAGGGCAAGCTGGAGGCCGCTCCCTTTCCCGCGCCGGATATCGCGGATTTACTCAACGACTGGCTCGATGCCGCACAGTTCCAGCACTGGCAGGAGCACGGCCAGATTGACTTTGCGCTGACTCTGGCCTGCGGTTCGCGGCTACGCGCCAGCGCTTTCGCCCATACGCGCGGAATATCGCTGGTGCTGCGTCTGCTGCCCGTCCAGTGCCCGCGTCTGGAGACGCTGGGCGCGCCGCCTGCGCTAAGCGAGCTGCTGGCGGAAGAGAGTGGCCTGCTGCTGGTCACCGGGGCGACGGGCAGCGGCAAGTCGACTACCCTGGCGGCGATGGTCGGGCATCTCAACCAGCATCTTGATGGCCATATTCTGACGCTGGAGGATCCGGTGGAGTTTATTCATCACAGCGAGCGCTGCCTGATCCAGCAGCGGGAGATTGGCCGTCACTGTCCTTCGTTCTCCGCGGCGCTTCGGGTGGCGCTGCGCCAGGATCCGGATGTGATCCTGCTTGGGGAGTTACGCGACAGCGAAACCATCCGTCTGGCGTTGACGGCTGCGGAAACCGGGCATCTGGTGATGGCGACATTACACACCCGCGGCGCGGCGCCGGCGGTGGAGAGATTGATCGATGTCTTTCCGGCAGAGGAGAAAGATCAGGTTCGGAGTCAGCTGGCCGGAAGCCTGTGCGCGGTGCTGGCGCAAAAATTATTACCCGCACGTCAGGGCGGCAGAGTTGCGCTATACGAGCTTCTGGTCAATACGCCGGCGGTGGCGAATTTGATCCGCGAAGGAAAAGTGCACCAGCTGCCCGGTGTAATGCAGACCGGGATGCAGGCCGGAATGCTGACATTTACCCAGAGTTTTCAGCAACGTGTGGCCACAGGCCAGCTGTAAGGGGGGCGTGAAGCGGGTTGGGTGGTTAAAATGATGTGTTAACTGAATGTTTAAATGCTGTTTCTGGATATTATTTGATAATACAAATAATCTTTCTGAATAAATTCAAATAAGACATTCAGCTGAGATATTTCGACAGTGAATACGCATTTCCAGGAAAAAAGTTTGATTACCTTTTGACAGCTTTGCGGTATTCGATTTATGCTGTTTACGGGAATAGGATGATTCTCATGGAATAACGTTTCAATTTGTAAATTGCTAAGGCTATTTATAAATTCATGACTGATTGTATATTTTTTTATTCATTTAACCACCATGATGGTGGGTAGCAGCTAAGGAGAGTTTTAAGTGATTAATTTAAATGGAAATTTATCATCTTCTCGTCAGGTTACATTTATTACCCACCCGTCAATTCAGAGTAAAGCCTTTGCCAGCTATCTCAGCGAAACCCTGATGGCACCGGTAGTTTTACAAAATATTAATAAACCGCTGGCGCAGCGACTGGCGAAAGACTCTGTAATATTATTTGATATCGCCGTTTCAAATAAGAAATTAAACGGGGTGTGGCGAGATATTATTCGGCTGCAGTCAGATAATCCCCGCTTGCTGATTATCAACAGCGCGCAAAAGTATGAGTTATACGAAATGGCGCAGTGGCCGGCTTTATATGGCGTGTTCCGTCATGACGATGATGAATCGCGCTTAATTGAGGGCGTCAAGGCCGTGCTGAACGGCGAACAGACGGCTGAATTGAGCGTGATGCACCCGGCGATGTACGCTGCGGACCATACATCGGCGCCGGTTGAAAACTCGCCGCTGACCGAACGAGAATGCGAGATCCTCAACGAACTGCGCTGCGGCGCGACCAACCTGGATATTGCCCGCGCGCTGTTTATCAGCGAGAACACGGTGCGGACGCACCTGTATAACGTGTTCCGTAAGCTGAGCGTTAAGAATCGCACCCAGGCGGTGAGCTGGGCTAACGAACATCTGCGCCACTAGGCGGGAGGATGTGCGCCGTTAGCGGTTCGCCGGCGGCGCAGAAGACAGAGCTTAAAAGCTCTGCTCGAAGTAGCTTTCCAGAATGACCACCGCAGAGGCCGAATCGACGCTGCCTTTATTCAGCGCCCGATAGCCGCCGTGTTCGAACAGGCCCGCCCGGGCCTCAACCGTACTCAGACGTTCATCGTGGAGAAGGATCGCGACGCCAAAGCGGCCATGAATTTTATTGGCGAAATTACGTGCGCGCGCCGTCAGCGGTTGCTCGGTGCCGTCCATATTCAGCGGCAGGCCGACGATTACCGCCTCAGGCTGCCACTCATTAAGCAGTTTTTCGATGATATTCCAGTCCGGTTTACCGTCCTGCGCCTTCAGCGCCGGCAGTGGCCGTGCGGTGGCGGTGATGCGTTGCCCCACCGCCACACCGATGCTTTTCGTCCCGAAATCAAAGCCGAGAAAGGTTCCGCTCATCATGCATGCCCCGCGACGCCTGGCATCGTCACGATGTCGATGCCAATCAGTTTAGCCGCCTCGCGCCAGCGATCGGCGATGGGCGTACGGAAAAGAATATTCTGGTCCGCCGGGGCGGTGAGCCAGGCATTATCTAAAATCTCCTGCTCCAGCTGCCCTTTCTCCCACGAGGAGTAGCCCAGCGCAACCAGCACGTTGCCCGGCTGCCGGTCGGTGCCTAAGGTTTCGAGGACATCCCGCGAGGTGGTGATCACCGTGTTATCCGAGATACGGATGCTTGAGGAAAAGTCAGAGGGCGGGGTATGTAAAATAAAGCCGCGGTCTTCCGCCAGCGGGCCGCCCAGCATCACCGGTTTATCCAGGCGGATCTCCGGATTACGCGGCTCCGGGACAATTTTGAGCTTCTCAAGGATCCCTTCCACCTGCAGATTTTCCAGCGGCTTATTGATAATAATGCCCATGGCACCCTCGTCGTTATACTCGCAGATATAGACCACGGAGCGGCGGAAAATGGGGTCCTGAAGCGCAGGCATGGCAATCAGAAAGTGATGCTGTAAATTCATTGTCAGAGGTTCTGTTCCTGGTTCAAAAAGCAACACCCAGTATGCGGGCAAAGTAGAATGGTGTCGATGCACTTTATCTGGCAGGCGCCTGAGCGGCGCCTGGCTGGAAGGGTTTCACCAGCGCGGCGATCCGCGCTCGCTGTGCCCTGAGCGGACGTTCGTCCGCCGTAGTGCTTATCGGGCGAGACGTCTTTCAATAGCGTCCATCAGCATGCCGGTGATCGAAATATCCGGGAAGGCGGCTTCGATCTCACGTACGCAGGTGGGGCTGGTGACGTTAATTTCCGTCAGACGGTCGCCGATGATATCCAGGCCGACGAAGATAAGACCTTTGGCCTTCAGCGTCGGGCCGACGCGGCGGGCGATTTCCCAGTCGCTTTCGGTTAGCGGGCGGGCTTCGCCGCGGCCGCCGGCGGCCAGATTGCCGCGGGTCTCGCCGCCCTGCGGAATGCGCGCCAGGCAGTAAGGCACCGGCTCGCCATCCACCACCAGCACGCGCTTGTCGCCATCTTTAATGGCTGGCAGATAGTTCTGCGCCATGCAGTAGCGGCTGCCCAGCTCGGTCAGCGTCTCGGCGATCACCCCAAGGTTCGGATCGCCGGCTTTGACGCGGAAAATAGAGGCGCCGCCCATGCCGTCGAGCGGCTTCATGATGATATCGCCGTGCTTTTCCCAGAAGGCTTTCAGCTGGGCTTTATTGCGGGTGACCAGCGTTTCCGGGGTCAGCTCGGAGAACCAGGCGGTGAACAGCTTCTCGTTACAGTCGCGCAGGCTCTGCGGCTTGTTGACGATAAGCGTGCCTTTCTCTTCCGCTCGCTCCAGAATATAGGTCGCATAAATAAATTCGGTATCAAACGGCGGATCCTTACGCATCAGAATGACGTCAAGATCCGCCAGCGGCAGGTCCTGTTCGCCGGTGAAGTCATACCATTTGTCGTAGTTCTGTTCGACGCTCAGCGTGCGCGTCCGGGCGCGGGCTTCGCCGTTGATCAAATAGAGGTCGTTCATCTCCATATAATGGAGTTCATAGCCGCGACGCTGCGCCTCCAGCAACATAGCGAAGCTGGTGTCTTTCTTGATGTTGATGGTTGCGATGGGATCCATCACGATGCCGAGCTTGATCATGGTTCTTCTCCGTTAACGCCTCAACCTAAGTCGCCAAAACGCACCTGCAGGGCGGTGATGGCGGTGAGCGCAGTAGTCTCTGTACGCAGAACGCGCGGTCCCAACAGGATATCAGTAAACTGGTATTTCGCGGTCATCGCTATCTCTTCAGCCGACAGCCCGCCTTCCGGGCCAATCAGCAGACGGACGCGTTCAACCGGCAGCGGCAGCGTGTTAATGCTGGCGCTGGCGCGCGGGTGCAGGTTGAGCTTCAGCCCGCTGTCCTGCTCGGCGCACCACTCCTCCAGCTGCATCGCCGGACGAATTTCCGGTACCACGTTACGACCGCTCTGTTCGCAGGCGGCAATAGCGATTTTCTGCCACTGCTGGATCTTTTTCTGCAAACGTTCGGCGTCCAGTTTAACGCCGCAGCGCTCGGAAAACAGTGGCGTTATGAGGCTTACCCCGAGTTCGATCGATTTCTGGATGGTGAATTCCATTTTTTCGCCGCGGGACATCACCTGGCCTAAATGGATATGCAGCGGCGATTCCCGATCGTCGGGTTCGCCACTGAGGACTTCAACCGCGACGTTTTTCTTACCGGCCTCGGTGATGACGGCGTCAAACACCTGGTTACTGCCGTCGAAGAGCTGAAGGTGCTGACCAGCGGTCATGCGCAGGACGCGGCCGACGTGGTTGGCCGCGTCATCGCTCAACGCGATCAGGCTGCCGACAATAAGGCGTTCTGGATGATGGATGCGAGGAATGCGCATGCTTGATATTCCGTTCTTTGCGCAGATGCCAGCTTCCCGCCATTGGGCGGGAAGCACAGGGCTGCAAATTAACAATTGCCGCTAGTGTAGGTTAGCTCTTTTGCGCCTGGCAAGCCTGCAGGACATACGGATTATGGTTGCCCTGTACTTTCGCGATGCGTTCATCGCGTTCACACTCCCAGGCGGTGACCGGGTACTGTTTATTCCAGGCGGTAAACAGCTGAGTTTGCTGGCGGGAAAGATTCAGCTGGTAGCGGTCGCGCATATAGAAGTAGGTGCGGGCGATCGCGCCGCGTGCGCGGGCAGGGGGCTCGGCGATTTTATCTTTAAAATCGACCTTCATGGTGCACTGGCCGTACTGGCCTTCACCGCCGTTCCACTGGCTGTACATAAAGTTGCCGCGATCGCCATTCACTTCTCCCACCGCCGGCTGCAGATTGTGCATGTCGCTTTCCATCTTGCGGTACTCCGGATCTTTGGCGCAGTTTTTACGTCCGCCCTCCTGCCAGCACTGGCGCTGATGGCCGAACTGCCACGCCGGCACCACGTGTTCCCACTCAACCCGGCTGGCGCGGTTCTCATTTTTACGCACTTTATAGCCGCAAGATTCCAGATCGATAACGCCTTTTTTACCCTGCCAGTCAATTTTACAGCCGCAGTAAAAGTCGCCGGGAACGTCGGCGTTTACTTTGACGCCAGCGGCCTTGGCCTGGGAAAAGCTGGTAATTTCGGCGGCCGCAAGCGGGCCACTCACTGCCGTGCACAATACTGCAACGGCTAAAACATGCATACGGGACATCGTTCACTCCGTGTCAAAACGAGCCCGCAACGTAGCGAATGAGGGTGCCGGATGCAATCAGTCAGATCAGAAAGTTTCTAATTAATTCCAATGGTTATTTTTCAGCCACCAGCAGATCGCCGCAGCGCACGCAGCGGTAAGTGGCTTCGCCGCGCACCACCCGGTTATGGCGACGAACGGTGAGCTGATGCTGCTGGCAGCGGCAGCGGTAGGGGAAGGTATTCTGGCGGACCGAATCAAGTTCAAAACGGTGGGTGCGACGCGCGGGAACGCCCAGGACGCTCTCCATCATCCATTTCCACTCTTTGCCGTGCGGGGCTACCCGGCCAAAGTGTTGCCACACCAGCAGGTGCGCCAGCTCATGGGGCACCACTTCATCGATAAACTCCTGCTGATTCTCCAGCAGCAGCACCGGGTTTAAACGAATTTCGTTTTTCTCCAGCCAGGCGGTGCCGGCGGAGGTACCGCGCTGCTGGTAGACCAGTGTCGGCTCCGCGTAGCGGCGTTCCAGCTTGAGGTTCGCTTTGGCGAGATGCTCCCGCAGGCTGCGCATCACGGCCTGCTGAATAGCGATGGGAATACGGGGTGTTTTCATAGCGCCAGAGGATAGTGCGGCGGAGGGGGGAGAGCAAGAGGAAGCTTCCTCCCGTGAGGGGAGGAAGCTCAGGCGGGTTAATCGCGGGCGCCGATCTCGCGCAGCGGACGACCCTGCATCAGGTTGCGTTCGATATGTTCCAGCGAGACGTTTTTGGTTTCCGGGATCAGCCACAGCGTCAGCAGGATAAACAGCACGTTCAGACCGCCGTACACCCAGAAGGTGTTGGCGCTGCCCAGCGAATTAAGCATGGTCAGGAAGGTGGCCCCGACAATCATGTTGGCAATCCAGTTGGTCGCTGTGGAGCAGGTGATACCGAAGTCGCGGCCTTTCAGCGGCTGGATTTCGGAACACAGTACCCAAATCAGCGGGCCGGCGCTCATGGCGAAACCGACGATAAACATCAGCAGCATCAGGACGGCGATGTACTGGGCGGTTGAGGAGTGAATGCCGATGTGCATCATGCTGCCCAGCACGCCCATCCCCGCGGCCATGACGATAAAGCCAAGGATCAGCGTCGGTTTACGGCCCCAGCGGTCGACCAGACCGATGGCGATAAAGGTAGCCAGCACGTTAGTCAGGCCGACGATCACCGTCCCCCACATCTGCTCGGTGGTGTTGGCATAGCCCGCCAGCTCAAAGATCTTCGGCGCGTAGTACATGATGACGTTCATCCCGGTGAACTGCTGCATCACCTGCAGCAGAATGCCGAGGAACACCGCGCGGCGGAAGTTGCTGTTGTCTTTAAACAGCGACCAGCCGGACTGTTTTACCTTCAGGCTTTCGCGGATCTCGTCGAGCTCGCGTTTCGCTTCGGCGCTGGTATCGCGCAGGCGCAGCAGCACGCGCTCGGCATCGACAAAGCGACGTTTAGCGGCGAACCAGCGCGGGCTGTCCGGCAGGAAGATAACGCCGATCAGCAGCAATACCGCCGGAATAATGATTACGCCGAGCATCCAGCGCCATGCGCCGCTGTAGCTGAAAGCGGTGTCGGAGAGGTAGGCGCCAAGAATACCGATGGTGATCATCAACTGGTACATGGAAATCATACTGCCGCGAATTTTCTCCGGAGCGATTTCCGACAGATACAGCGGCGCGGTGTAGGAGGCGACGCCCACCGCCAGGCCCAGCAGCACGCGGGAAACCAGCAGGATCTCGACGTTTGGCGCGGCGGCGGAGAACAGAGAGCCGGCGACGAAGAGGATGGCGCCGATCATCAGGCTCTTTTTACGGCCCAGTTTGAAGGAGAGCCAGCCGCTGCCGACCGCACCGACGGCGGCGCCGAACATCATGGAGCTGACCACCCACTCCTGAGTGTGAGCGGAAATCTGGAACTCATTGGCAATAAAGGGTAACGCACCCGCAATAACACCGATATCAAGGCCGAACAGCAGGCCAGCCAGCGCGGCGAGGAAACAGACGAAGAACGTCATGGTCTTGTTTGAACGCCCTTGTTTTTTGTTGTCAGGCATAACGCCCTCCAGTTGAGTTATTGATTCTGTCGATGGTTAGCGTAGGACACTCGTCGGTAAAAAAACGTGATTATAGTCACGGCTGTGTAATCGTTTCCACAAAGGTAAAGAAACGTAATTCATTAAATGCTTTTTAAATCAGCAATATAAATAAGGATAGACGACAATTTTAAAAACGGTAATCAGAGTTAACCGAAACAATATGTAACATTGTGAAAAATGCACGCATGTGAAGGCGCTTGCAGGCAGCAATCGACCATTGTCATGATGTAATCGCTTTCATTGCATCGCCGCGGTTCGCTGAAGCAGGGCATGGGAGGGTGGGTAACGGACATAAAAAGGCCAGCGCGAGGCTGGCCTTGAAGAGTGGAAGCGGGGGAGATTATTTCAGACCAGCCGCTTCGCGCAGCAGGGCCGCTTTGTCGGTTTTTTCCCATGGGAAATGTTCGCGACCAAAGTGACCGTAGGCAGCGGTTTCTTTGTAGATCGGGTGCAGCAGATCCAGCATCTGAATCAGGCCGTACGGACGCAGGTCGAAGAACTCGCGCACCAGCAGGGTCAGCTGTTCAGAAGGCACTTTTTCTGTACCAAAGGTTTCCACCATGATGGAAGTCGGCTCTGCAACGCCGATGGCGTAGGAAACCTGAATTTCGCAACGATCAGCCAGGCCTGCGGCAACGATGTTTTTCGCCACATAGCGCGCCGCATAGGCTGCGGAACGGTCAACTTTAGATGGATCCTTACCGGAGAAGGCGCCGCCGCCGTGACGAGCCATGCCGCCGTAGGTATCGACGATGATCTTACGACCGGTCAGACCGCAGTCGCCCATCGGGCCGCCGATAACGAAACGGCCGGTTGGGTTGATGAAGAATTTAGTGGACGCGCTCAGCCATTCGGTTGGCAGAATCGGTTTGATGATCTCTTCCATCACCGCTTCCTGCAGCGATTTCTGGTCGATATCTTCCGCGTGCTGCGTGGACAGCACCACCGCGTCGATGCCGACGATTTTGCCGTCGTCATACTGGAAGGTCACCTGGCTTTTCGCATCCGGACGCAGCCACGGCAGGGTGCCGTTTTTACGTACTTCAGCCTGGCGCTGCACCAGACGGTGAGCGTAGGTCACCGGCGCCGGCATCAGCACGTCGGTTTCGTTGGTGGCGTAGCCAAACATCAGCCCCTGGTCGCCTGCGCCTTGTTCCAGCGGATCGGCACGGTCAACGCCCTGGTTGATGTCCGGAGACTGTTTACCAATGGCGCTCAGTACGGCACACGAGTTGGCGTCAAAGCCCATATCGGAATGCACGTAGCCAATTTCGCGGACGGTGTTGCGGGTGATCTCTTCGATGTCAACCCATGCGCTGGTGGTGATTTCGCCGCCTACCAGCACCATGCCAGTTTTGACATAGGTTTCACATGCGACACGCGCTTTCGGATCCTGCTCGAGGATCGCATCCAGCACGGCATCAGAGATTTGGTCAGCAATTTTGTCAGGATGCCCTTCTGATACGGACTCAGACGTAAAAAGGTGTTTTGCCATATTTTATTTCACCTGTGGACGATTCGGATAGCTCATACTGTTGTGTAATGTGGCTTTGGTGGATAATCAGCGCAAAGCCGCGCAGGTAGCGACACGAGCAGTCTGAGTGTTAATCAGTATAGACGGATTAACTTCTGGACGGCTATTTTAGGTCAAATCTTAAGCCCATTTCCAGCCTTTTTTGATGGCGGTCGCATTTATCGGAAAACTCGCCTGGCAAATTTTCCTGACAACCGCGCAAACCTGCACATTTTTATTTTGCTTTTTACCCCGCTTCTCGGTATAAAACGCCGCGCGCGGCTCATTAAAAAAGCGCACGGGGATCTCCCCGTGGTGCCACTTCCAGCCGGGTTAAGCAGTCTGTATTTACAGAATCTCGCAACGGCATAGCGCCTGTTGCCCGGTATGTATAGCTTTGGCTTGTCGCCGACCCTGACCCAGGGCGGTGTGGAGGTGATACCAGATAATGAACCAACGTTTTTCGCTTGATTCGTCGCGTCGTTCTGTCGCGCGTCAGCACTCCGCAACCTGCATCTCTCTCATGCAAACCAGCCGATGTTCACCCCATCTCGGCGCTTCTCAGGATTCCAGGGCCGGTCGGTCGTCAGAAAACTGAACAAGGGCGCTCTTGCCTGGCAAGAGTTTTCTCGTGGTTTCTCCGGACTGTCATACTCTGTTCGGCTACGTGTTTTACGATGATATGAATAAGAAACCGGTCGCGCAGTCGCAAAACCAGCAGATAGTGCTGGGCTTTAGGACTGTTCATGGGTTGTTATCGCATCTTTGGACTGCGATAGTAGTTAACTGTCTTACACTTATTATTAAAAATTGAGGTTCGCTATGTCTGACGACATGTCTATGGTTTCGCCTTCGTCAGCAGGCGAACACGGTGTACTACGTTCCATGCAGGAGGTAGCGATGAGCTCCCAGGAAGCCAGCAAGATGCTGCGTACTTATAATATTGCCTGGTGGGGCAATAACTATTATGACGTCAACGAACTGGGCCACATCAGCGTTTGCCCGGATCCGGACGTCCCGGAAGCGCGCGTTGACCTCGCGGAATTAGTCAAAGCGCGTGAAGCGCAAGGGCAGCGCTTGCCGGCGCTGTTCTGCTTCCCGCAGATCCTGCAGCACCGCCTGCGCTCGATCAACGCCGCCTTCAAACGCGCGCGTGAATCGTATGGCTATAACGGCGATTACTTCCTCGTCTACCCGATCAAGGTTAACCAGCACCGTCGCGTGATTGAATCGCTGATCCATTCCGGCGAGCCGCTGGGCCTGGAAGCCGGTTCGAAAGCGGAACTGATGGCCGTGCTGGCGCACGCCGGGATGACCCGCAGCGTCATCGTCTGTAATGGTTATAAAGACCGCGAATATATCCGTCTGGCGCTGGTGGGCGAGAAGATGGGCCACAAGGTCTATCTGGTCATTGAGAAGATGTCCGAGATCGCTATCGTACTGGAAGAGGCCGAGCGCCTGAACGTGGTGCCGCGCCTTGGCGTACGTGCGCGTCTGGCCTCGCAGGGCTCCGGTAAATGGCAGTCCTCCGGCGGCGAGAAGTCCAAGTTCGGCCTCGCAGCGACCC
This sequence comes from Klebsiella sp. GB_Kp056, assembly GCF_040064755.1. Lineage (NCBI taxonomy): Bacteria > Pseudomonadati > Pseudomonadota > Gammaproteobacteria > Enterobacterales > Enterobacteriaceae > Klebsiella > Klebsiella sp. GB_Kp056. The sequence goes on from NZ_JBEAJA010000054.1 coordinate 135,681, forward strand.
AGGTGCTGCAACTGGTCGAAATTCTGCGCGAGGCAGGCCATCTTGAGAGCCTGCAGCTGCTGCACTTCCACCTCGGCTCGCAAATGGCTAACATTCGCGATATCGCCACCGGCGTGCGTGAATCGGCGCGTTTCTACGTCGAGTTGCATAAGCTGGGCGTCAATATCCAGTGCTTCGACGTCGGCGGCGGCCTGGGCGTGGATTACGAAGGCACCCGCTCGCAGTCTGACTGCTCGGTGAACTACGGCCTGAACGAATACGCTAACAATATCATCTGGGCCATCGGCGACGCCTGTGAAGAGAACGGCCTGCCGCACCCGACGGTGATCACCGAGTCCGGCCGCGCGGTGACCGCGCACCACACCGTGCTGGTTTCCAACATCATCGGCGTGGAGCGCAACGAATACACCGAGGCGACCCCGCCGGCGGAAGACGCCGCGCGCCCGCTGCAGAGCATGTGGGAAACCTGGCTGGAGATGCACGAAACCGGCAATCGCCGCTCGCTGCGCGAATGGCTGCACGACAGCCAGATGGACCTGCACGATATCCATATCGGCTACTCCTCCGGCACTTTCAACCTGCAGGAGCGCGCCTGGGCAGAACAGCTGTATCTGAACATGTGTCATGAAGTGCAGAAGCAACTCGACCCGAGCAACCGCGCCCATCGCCCGATTATTGATGAGCTGCAGGAGCGCATGGCGGATAAAATCTACGTCAACTTCTCGCTGTTCCAGTCGATGCCGGATGCGTGGGGGATCGATCAGCTATTCCCGGTGATGCCGCTGGAAGGGCTGAACAAGTCGCCGGAGCGCCGCGCGGTGCTGCTGGACATCACCTGCGACTCGGATGGCGCCATCGATCACTACGTGGACGGCGACGGGATCGCCACCACTATGCCGATGCCGGAATATGACCCGGAGAACCCGCCGATGCTGGGCTTCTTTATGGTCGGCGCCTATCAGGAAATCCTTGGCAACATGCACAACCTGTTCGGCGATACCGAGGCGGTAGACGTGTTCGTCTTCCCTGACGGTAGCGTTGAGGTTGAGCTGTCCGACGAGGGCGATACCGTGGCGGATATGCTGCAGTACGTGCAGCTGGATCCCAACACGCTGCTGACCCAGTTCCGCGATCAGGTGAAAAACACCGGCCTCGACGACGCGCTGCAGCAGCAGTTCCTCGAAGAGTTCGAGGCGGGTCTGTACGGGTACACTTATCTGGAAGACGAGTAACCGCTGATGCCCGGTGGCGCTGCGCTTACCGGGCCTGCGTATGGCGGCCGCCTAAGGCGAAGCCGTCATCCGGCAGAAGGCGATACTCACTTGAACCCGTATGCATTACCGGCGATAATTCACGCCAATAAGCGATTTATCTATCAAACCCTTCCTCGTCGGGCCTAACGACGCGGAGGGGTTTTTTTATACTTATTTTTTACGTTCCACGACTGTGAAAAGAGGTCATATCCATGAGCACTTTAGGTCATCAATACGATAACTCCCTGGTATCCAATGCCTTTGGCTTCCTGCGTCTGCCGATGAATTTCATGCCCTACGACAGCGATGCTGACTGGGTGATCACCGGCGTCCCGTTCGATATGGCGACCTCCGGGCGCGCGGGCGGCCGTCATGGCCCGGCGGCGATCCGTCAGGTTTCCACCAATCTCGCCTGGGAGCACAACCGTTTTCCGTGGAACTTCGACATGCGCGAACGCCTGAACGTGGTTGACTGCGGGGATCTGGTGTACGCCTTCGGCGACGCGCGCGAAATGAGCGAGAAGCTGCAGGCCCACGCCGAGAAGCTGCTGGCGGCCGGCAAGCGCATGCTCTCCTTTGGCGGCGACCACTTCGTTACGCTGCCGCTGCTGCGCGCCCACGCCAAGCACTTCGGTAAAATGGCGCTGGTGCACTTCGATGCCCACACCGACACTTACGCCAACGGCTGCGAGTTCGACCACGGCACCATGTTCTACACCGCGCCGAACGAAGGGCTCATCGATCCGAACCACTCCGTACAGATCGGTATTCGCACCGAATTCGATAAAGATAACGGTTTCACCGTGCTTGATGCGGGCCAGGTTAACGACCGCAGCGTCGATGACGTGATTGCCCAGGTGAAGCAGATCGTTGGCGATATGCCGGTGTACCTGACCTTTGATATCGACTGCCTGGATCCGGCGTTTGCGCCAGGAACCGGTACCCCGGTTATCGGTGGGCTCACCTCTGACCGTGCGATCAAGCTGGTGCGCGGTCTGAAGGATCTGAACATCGTCGGGATGGACGTGGTGGAGGTCGCCCCGGCCTACGATCAGTCCGAAATCACCGCCCTGGCGGCGGCGACCCTCGCGCTGGAGATGCTGTACATCCAGGCGGCGAAGAAGGGCGAATAACCCGAGGTCACCCCAACCCTCTCCCTTCCGGGGAGAGGGTACCGCACGGCACAGGGGGTTAATCAAGGCGCCGGACGGTTGCTCCTGCGGGCCGGGAGAGGGCCGACCCGCAGGAGAGGGTTCATCACGTGCTTAAAACACGTTAAATGGATATTCGACGTAGAACCGCACTTCATTACCGCTGACGTTATAGTCGCTGGCGTTGCTGGAAACCCGCAGTACCGAATAGCGAAGCCTGAATTTCAAATCTTTCGCCGCCCCGTTTTGCACCTGGTATTGAACCTGGTTGAACCATTCATGTTCTTTGCCGTTGCTGGTCTCTGACGTTTTAATGTTATCCCCGCGCACGTAGGCGGTGGTCCAGGTCAGCCCCGGTAGCCCCAGCCCGGCAAAATCCAGTCCATACGATGCCTGCCAGGAGCGTTCATCTTCGCCGTTAAAATCAGACCAGTAGGAGTTGGCCAGCCAGATGGTGTTCCCGCCATCGCCGACGCCGCCCTGGTTCTGGTAGCCGCCGTAGTGGTAGCCGGTGCTGCCGCTGCTTTGCTGGTAAGCGACCTTAAAGGTATGGATATCCCAGATGTAGCTGGCGGCCAGGCTCCAGATACTGTTGCTGCGTCCGGTGTCATTGGCATCGGCATATTGCTGATCCAGGCGTGAGTGATAGCCGTTGAAGTCGAGAACCAGCTGTTGGTTGGCGGCGAACGGCTGCTGATAGTTCAGGCCGAGATACTGTTTGTTCAGCACATCTTCGACATGCGACGCATACAGCGCGCCGCTGAGCTGGTCGTTGAACCGGTAGCTGGCGCCGCCGAAGGACAGGCTTTTCAGACCGCTGTTATGGCTGTCGTCGCTTTTACGCTGCTGATCGGTCAGGTAGCCGGCGTTAATTTCCAGACCGTCGATTTCGCGTGAGGTCAGCATGGTGCCGGTATAGCTCTCGTACAGCAGACGTGAATCATCGGCGTAGACGATGGGCAGCATCGGGCGCTGACTGCCGTAGCTGAGCACGGTATTCGAAAAGCGCATTTTGCCGGTGGCGCCGAATTTCGCGAGGTCGGATTTTGCCCGGCCGTCGTCATCCTGGGCGAAAAAGTCGATCCCGCCCGCGCCGCTGCGGCCGCGGCCGCCGTCGAGGCGCACGGCGTACTGGGCGATGCCGTCCACGCCGAAGCCGACCGGCCCCTCGGTAAAGCCGGATTCGAAGGTGGCGATAATTCCCTGGCCCCATTCGGCTTTATCCGGCAGCCCATCGCGATAATCGCGTTTGATATACGCGTTACGTAAAAAGAGATCCAGATGGTTGTCTTCAATAAAGCCCTGGCTGGTAGATTGTTGGCTGGCGAAAGCCGGCGCGGCGGCAATAATGCCAAGTGCGATGAATGATAATTCTTTTTTCACTGAGGGCACTTCTCTGTCTGTCGATATATTCAAGGGAATCACTGCAATCGCGATATTCTCCTGAAATAATGTCAAAAGCAATCATTGTGTGAGCAATGGTATCGGCAGGAAACAAGCGGTGTGGCCAACGCCGGCCAGGTTTGGCGAAGAGGGGTGGACTATTTAATATTTGGTCTACCCCGCTTCTGAAAGGCGGATTGTGTACGCCGTTTTTCATTTGCCAAATAATATTTTGCTGAGTAACAGCATATAAAATAATTGGCTGCGACGAGGTGAAATAATAATTAACGGTTTGTGCGCTTAAGTTATCAATTGATGCGGCTAAATATTTTTACTGGTAGATATAAAAGGGAGGCAGTCATGCCTCCCGCTGGCGATTATTTAATCCCGTCGGCCTTCATGCGATCGCGAATATGCTGGGCGCGCGCTTCTGAGGCCGGGTGATCGTCAAACATCGAGCTCTGACGGCCGGCTTCCAGCTTGGCCAGTTTCTCGAAGCTGGTGGCCAGTCCCGACGGATTGATGCCGCGCTTACGCAGCAGGTCGTAAGAGTAGTCATCCGCTTCCGATTCCTGGCGCTGGGAGAACTGCGAGTTCACCAGTTTTTCACCCAGATCGCCGAGCTGCGACTGGGACAAGCTGCCGACGATGCCGCCGGCGGAGGCCGCCGCCGCGCGCACGGCGTTGGTGCCCAGGGCGACCTGCATGCCTTTCTTCACATGGCCCAGCGCGACGTGGCCCATTTCATGGCCGATCACCGCCTCGACTTCATTATCGTTCATCAGATCCATCAGCCCGCTGTAGACGCGGATGCAGCCGTTAGCCATGGCGAAGGCGTTGACATCCTTGGTCTCATAGACCTTGTAGTTCACGGGCTGACCATTGATGTTATCGCCCAGCGCGGCCGCGATTTTGTTCAGCCGCTGGCTGTATTCACTGCTGGCCGGGGCGATTTTCGCTTTGGCGTCCATCTCTTTACAGGCCTGGTCGCTTAAGGTTTTCACCTGCGCGTCGCTGAGGGAGTATGCCTGGAAGGCTTCGGCCCCTGAGCTGAGCAGACCGTTGGAGTCCATGTTCTGACATCCGGTGAGCGTTGCTGCGATCCCAAGAGCAAGTACGGTTGAGCGAATTTTCATTTTTTATCTTCCACAATCTTATGGTTGTTTATCCGACAATACGGCGACGGCAGGGAACCGTATTCTGCGTAAATTATAAAGAGTATCGCAGGATGCGGGCGAGCGGATTCCGGCGTAGCACAACCTGTTCCAGAGATTTCTTAAAGGGCAAAAGGATGCTCCATGTACATGACTTGTCGCTTGGGTTACATTGTTCACACTTTTTTCCGGCGTAGCCCAAAACGCGCTCTCGTCAAGTCGTTAAGGGCATGGCCTTCAACAGTCCGAACTGGAGTCAAAATGTCCTCACGTAAAGAGCTTGCTAACGCTATTCGTGCGCTGAGCATGGACGCTGTACAGAAAGCCAAATCCGGCCACCCGGGTGCCCCGATGGGTATGGCTGACATTGCCGAAGTGCTGTGGCGTGATTTCCTGAACCATAACCCGAACAATCCGGCCTGGGCTGACCGTGACCGTTTTGTACTGTCCAATGGCCATGGTTCGATGCTGATTTACAGCCTGCTGCACCTCACTGGCTACGATCTGCCGATTGAAGAGCTGAAAAACTTCCGCCAGCTGCACTCTAAAACCCCGGGTCACCCGGAAGTCGGCTACACCGCGGGCGTGGAAACCACCACCGGTCCGCTGGGCCAGGGTATCGCTAACGCGGTCGGGATGGCTATCGCCGAGAAAACCCTGGCGGCGCAGTTCAACCGTCCGGGCCACGACATCGTCGACCACTACACCTACGCCTTCATGGGCGACGGCTGCATGATGGAAGGCATTTCTCACGAAGTGTGCTCCCTGGCCGGTACCCTGAAGCTGGGCAAACTGGTGGCCTTCTATGATGACAACGGCATCTCCATCGACGGCCACGTTGAAGGCTGGTTCACCGACGATACCGCCAAACGCTTTGAAGCCTACGGCTGGCACGTGGTGCGCGGCGTTGACGGTCACGACGCTGACGCCATCAAACGCGCAGTAGAAGAAGCGCGCGCGGTCACCGACAAACCGTCCCTGCTGATGTGCAAAACCATCATCGGCTTCGGTTCGCCGAACAAAGCCGGTACCCACGACTCCCACGGCGCGCCGCTGGGCGACGCCGAAATCGCCCTGACCCGCGAAGCGCTGGGCTGGAACCACGCGCCGTTTGACATCCCGTCTGACATCTATGCGCAGTGGGATGCCAAAGAAGCCGGTCAGGCGAAAGAAGCGGCATGGAATGAGAAGTTCGCTGCCTACGCCAAAGCCTTCCCGCAGGAAGCAGCCGAATTCACCCGTCGTATGAAAGGCGAGATGCCGTCTGACTTCGACGCGAAAGCCAACGAGTTCATCGCGAAGCTGCAGGCCAACCCGGCGAAAATCGCCAGCCGTAAAGCCTCTCAGAACGCCATCGAAGCTTTCGGTCCGCTGCTGCCGGAATTCCTCGGCGGTTCCGCTGACCTGGCGCCGTCCAACCTGACCCTGTGGTCTGGTTCTAAGCCGATCAACGAAGACACCGCGGGTAACTACATTCACTACGGCGTGCGTGAGTTCGGTATGACCGCTATCGCCAACGGCATCGCGCTGCACGGCGGCTTCCTGCCGTACACCTCCACCTTCCTGATGTTCGTGGAATACGCGCGTAATGCGGTACGTATGGCCGCGCTGATGAAACAGCGTCAGGTGATGGTCTACACCCACGACTCCATCGGTCTGGGCGAAGATGGCCCGACTCACCAGCCGGTAGAGCAGGTGGCTTCTCTACGCGTAACGCCGAACATGTCCACCTGGCGTCCGTGTGACCAGGTTGAATCCGCGATTGCGTGGAAATATGGCGTCGAGCGTCAGGACGGTCCGACCGCGCTGATCCTCTCCCGTCAGAACCTGGCGCAGCAGGAGCGTACCGAAGAGCAGCTGGCGAACGTGGCCCGCGGCGGTTACGTGCTGAAAGATTGCGCCGGCCAGCCGGAGCTGATCTTCATCGCTACCGGTTCCGAAGTGGAGCTGGCGGTGGCCGCGTGGGACAAACTGACCGCCGAAGGCGTGAAGGCGCGCGTGGTCTCCATGCCGTCCACCGACGCGTTCGACAAGCAGGATGCGGCCTACCGTGAATCCGTACTGCCGAAAGCCGTGACCGCGCGCGTTGCCGTGGAAGCGGGTATTGCTGATTACTGGTTCAAATACGTTGGCCTGAACGGGGCGATCGTTGGCATGACCACCTTCGGTGAGTCTGCGCCGGCTGAGCAGCTGTTCGAAGAGTTCGGCTTCACCGTCGACAACGTGGTCGCTAAAGCGAAAGCGCTGCTGTAATTGCGGTTACGGTGCGGGCTGATGCCCTCACCCCAACCCTCTCCCACAGGAGAGGGTGCAAACGCCAAAAACGGTAACCCCTGGGTTACCGTTTTGCTTTTACCTCGCCACCCGGCTTTTTTGTATCTGCTATTCCTGAACCATGTAATACGGTTGTAAATTATTCCAGCGAAAATGTGATGTGAGTCATATAGCTGGTTTATTGCGCTGGACAAACATTCCTTTTATTCCTCGTTTGGCTTATTCTAGCTGAAGCGTTTCAGTCGTTTAAATGTTCGACAATTAATCAATCAGTCGCAGTTTGCAGCTGGTAAGGTTTCCCTCAGAGCGTAGCTGGATTACTCTGTCAGCCACCTCATAACAGGGACAGCCTTGCAGGAGATCTATGACCATTCGCATCGCGATTAATGGCTTCGGTCGTATTGGACGCAACGTGGTTCGTGCGCTATATGAATCCGGGCGCCGTGCGGAAATCACCGTGGTGGCTATCAATGAGCTGGCGGATGCTGCGGGCATCGCGCATTTGTTGAAATATGACACCAGCCATGGCCGTTTCGCCTGGGATGTTCGTCAGGAGCGCGAGCAGCTGTTTGTTGGCGATGATGCCATCCGTCTGCTGCACGAGCCGACCATTGCGGCGCTGCCCTGGCGCGAGCTGGCGGTAGACGTGGTGCTCGACTGCACCGGCGTTTACGGGAGCCGTGAACACGGTGAGGCGCACCTGCAGGCTGGGGCGAAGAAAGTGCTCTTCTCCCATCCCGGCGGCAACGACCTCGACGCGACGGTGGTGTACGGCGTCAATCAGGATGAACTCCGCGCCGAGCATCGCATTGTCTCCAACGCCTCCTGCACCACCAACTGCATTATTCCGATCATTAAACTGTTAGATGATGCCTATGGCATCGAGTCCGGCACCGTCACCACCATTCACTCGGCGATGCATGACCAGCAGGTGATTGACGCCTACCATCCGGATCTCCGGCGTACCCGCGCGGCCAGCCAGTCGATCATTCCGGTGGATACCAAACTGGCGGCAGGGATCACCCGTATTTTCCCGCAGTTTAATGACCGTTTTGAAGCGATTGCCGTGCGGGTGCCGACGATAAACGTGACGGCAATTGACCTGAGCGTGACGGTCAAAAAACCGGTAAAAGCATGTGAAGTCAACCAGTTGCTGCAAAAAGCAGCACAAGGTGCATTTCATGGTATAGTTGACTATACGGAATTACCGTTGGTCTCAACAGATTTTAACCACGATCCGCACAGCGCCATCGTCGATGGCACGCAAACCCGGGTCAGTGGCGCGCATCTGATCAAAACGCTGGTCTGGTGCGATAACGAATGGGGCTTTGCTAACCGAATGCTCGACACGACGTTAGCGATGGCGGCTATTGGTTTCAGGTTCGACGCGTAAACGTCGACAAAACTTTATGAATCAACGAGAGGATTCACCATGTCTGTAATTAAGATGACCGATCTGGATCTGGCTGGTAAACGCGTTTTTATCCGTGCGGATCTGAACGTACCAGTTAAAGACGGGAAAGTAACCAGCGACGCACGTATCCGTGCCTCTCTGCCGACCATTGAACTGGCGCTGAAGCAGGGCGCGAAAGTCATGGTTACTTCTCACCTGGGTCGTCCGACCGAAGGCGAGTACAACGAAGAATTCTCTCTGCTGCCGGTTGTTAATTACCTGAAAGACAAACTGTCCAGCCCGGTACGTCTGGTTAAAGACTACCTGGACGGCGTGGAAGTCGCTGCCGGCGAGCTGGTGGTGCTGGAAAACGTTCGCTTCAACAAAGGCGAGAAAAAAGACGACGAAGCGCTGTCCAAAAAATACGCCGCGCTGTGCGACGTGTTCGTAATGGACGCTTTCGGTACCGCGCACCGCGCGCAGGCTTCCACCCACGGTATCGGCAAATTTGCTGACGTGGCGTGCGCAGGCCCGCTGCTGGCCGCTGAACTGGACGCGCTGGGTAAAGCGCTGAAAGAGCCGGCTCGTCCGATGGTCGCTATCGTCGGTGGTTCTAAAGTATCCACCAAACTGACCGTGCTGGATTCCCTGTCTAAAATCGCTGACCAGCTGATCGTCGGCGGCGGTATCGCCAACACCTTCGTTGCCGCTCAGGGCCACAACGTCGGTAAATCCCTGTACGAAGCGGATCTGGTTGATGAAGCCAAGCGCCTGCTGAGCACCTGCGATATCCCGGTTCCGACTGACGTTCGCGTCGCGACCGAGTTCTCCGAAACCGCAACGGCGACTCTGAAATCTGTTAACGACATTAAAGATGACGAGCAGATTCTGGACCTCGGCGACGTTTCCGCACAGAAACTGGCTGACATCCTGAAAAACGCCAAAACCATCCTGTGGAACGGCCCGGTTGGCGTATTCGAATTCCCGAACTTCCGTAAAGGGACTGAAATCGTGGCTAACGCTATCGCGGACAGCGAAGGTTTCTCCATCGCCGGCGGCGGCGACACCCTGGCAGCGATCGACCTGTTCGGCATCGCTGACAAAATTTCCTACATCTCCACTGGCGGCGGCGCGTTCCTTGAATTCGTCGAAGGCAAAGTCCTGCCGGCAGTAGCGATGCTCGAAGAGCGCGCTAAGCAGTAATTCAGTTCAGGCGGGGAAACCCGCCTGTTTTTCAGCGCGCTTAAGGGCTCGCGAACCTTCTTCAACGGTCGAAGATACAGATACAGGACTAAGTAACATGTCTAAAATTTTTGATTTCGTAAAACCGGGCGTCATCACTGGCGACGACGTTCAGAAAGTGTTCCAGGTAGCGAAAGAAAACAACTTTGCACTGCCGGCGGTAAACTGCGTAGGTACTGACTCCATCAACGCCGTTCTGGAAGCTGCTGCGAAAGTTCGCTCTCCGGTTATCGTTCAGTTCTCTAACGGCGGCGCGGCGTTCATCGCAGGTAAAGGCGTGAAAACTGACGTTCCTCAGGGTGCTGCTATCCTCGGCGCCATCTCTGGCGCGCACCACGTGCACCAGATGGCTGAGCACTACGGCGTGCCGGTTATCCTGCACACTGACCACTGCGCGAAGAAACTGCTGCCGTGGATCGACGGCCTGCTGGACGCGGGTGAAAAACACTTCGCCGCTACCGGCAAACCGCTGTTCTCTTCTCACATGATCGACCTGTCTGAAGAGTCTCTGCACGAAAACATCGAAATCTGCTCTAAATACCTGGCGCGCATGGCCAAAATGGACATGACCCTGGAAATCGAACTGGGTTGCACCGGTGGCGAAGAAGACGGCGTGGACAACAGCCACATGGACGCTTCCGCCCTGTACACCCAGCCGGAAGACGTGGATTACGCGTACACCGAGCTGAGCAAAATCAGCCCGCGCTTCACCATCGCCGCTTCCTTCGGTAACGTACACGGCGTGTACAAACCGGGTAACGTCGTTCTGACCCCGACTATCCTGCGCGACTCTCAGGAATATGTTTCCAAGAAACACAACCTGCCGCACAACAGCCTGAACTTCGTCTTCCACGGCGGTTCCGGTTCTTCCGCTCAGGAAATCAAAGACTCCGTTAGCTACGGCGTAGTGAAAATGAACATCGATACCGACACCCAATGGGCAACCTGGGACGGTATCCTGCAGTACTACAAAACTAACGAAGCTTACCTGCAGGGCCAGCTGGGCAACCCGAAAGGCGAAGACCAGCCGAACAAGAAATACTACGATCCGCGCGTATGGCTGCGTGCTGCACAGACTTCCATGGTGACTCGTCTGGAGCAGGCATTTAAAGAGCTGAACGCGATCGACGTTCTGTAAGAAAAATCTGTTTCTTACCCTGAAGCCCGCAGCAATGCGGGCTTTTTTATTAGCTTAACAACAGGATAGCGCGGCAGAAAACTGTGATCCATTTGGCAAAACGTGCACTTATTGTTTACCCTATAACCTGACTGCCCTGTCGCAGGCTGAGTTATTTACTTCCCCCTGGGGGATTCATAAGGAATGTTAAATGGAAGATTTGAACGTTGTCGATAGCATCAACCACGCCGGGACGTGGCTGGCACGCAACCAGGAGCTGCTGCTGAGCTATGCCGTCAACATCGTCGCGGCTATCGCTATCCTGATCGTCGGGATGATCGTGGCGCGCGTCGTCTCTAACACCGTCAACCGCCTGATGCTGGCGCGTAAAATTGACGCCACCGTTGCCGATTTTCTCTCCGCGCTGGTGCGCTATGCGGTTATCGCCTTTACGCTGATTGCCGCCCTGGGCCGCGTGGGCGTGCAGACCGCCTCGGTCATTGCGGTGCTGGGCGCCGCGGGTTTAGCCGTCGGTCTGGCGCTGCAGGGGTCACTGTCTAACCTCGCGGCTGGCGTACTGCTGGTGATGTTCCGCCCGTTCCGCGCCGGTGAATATGTCGATCTCGGCGGCATTGCGGGTACCGTACAGAATGTGCAGATTTTCTCCACGACCCTGCGCACCGTCGATGGCAAAATCGTGGTGGTGCCGAACGGCAAAATTATCGCCGGCAACATCATTAACTTCTCCCGCGAACCGGCGCGCCGCAATGAGTTTATTATCGGCGTCTCTTACGATGCCGATATCGACAAGGTGAAGCAGCTCCTGACCTCGATTATCGAATCTGACGATCGTATTCTGCGCGATCGGGAAATGACGGTGCGCCTGAACGAACTCGGCGCCTCGTCGGTGAACTTCGTGGTGCGCGTGTGGAGCAAAAGCAGCGATCTGCAAAACGTCTACTGGGATATCCTCGAGCGCATCAAGCGTGAATTTGACGCCAATGGCATCAGCTTCCCTTATCCGCAGATGGATGTTCATGTGGTGCGCCTGCCGGAAAAAGCCGAGTAAACCACCACTCAGTGACTCAGGCCGGCCATGCCGGCCTTTTTTAATGGCTCATTATTAGCTTCGCTTATTAATGATTAATACTTTCAATTTCCGCTAATAATTTATTCGCGTTATAGTCAGCGCCACTCTCGAAGACAGCGGAAAAATCCTCATGTTTACCTATTACTTTCAGGGCCTTGCCCTGGGAGCGGCAATGATTTTGCCGCTTGGCCCACAAAATGCTTTCGTGATGAACCAGGGCATCCGTCGTCAGTATCACCTGATGATTGCCTTGCTGTGCGCCGTCAGCGACTTGCTGCTGATCTGCGCCGGCATTTTTGGCGGCAGCGCGCTGCTGATGCAGTCCCCCTGGCTACTGGCGCTCGTGACCTGGGGCGGCGTGGCCTTTTTACTGTGGTACGGGTTTGGCGCGCTGAAGACGGCGTTCAGTCAGAATCTTGAGCTCGCCAGCGCCGAGGCGATGCAGCAGGGGCGCTGGAAAATCATTATCACTATGCTGGCGGTCACCTGGCTGAATCCGCACGTTTATCTGGATACGTTTGTGGTGCTGGGCAGCCTGGGAGGCCAGCTGGCGGTGGAGCCGAAGCGCTGGTTTGCGCTGGGAACCATTAGCGCCTCTTTCCTGTGGTTCTTTGGTCTGGCGCTGTTGGCCGCCTGGCTGGCGCCGCGGCTGCGTACCGCCAGAGCCCAGCGGATCATTAACATTGTGGTCGGCGCCGTCATGTGGTTTATTGCGTTTCAGCTGGCAAAAGAGGGCGTCGTCCATATCCAGGCGTTGCTCAACTAAGCGTTGTCCGATGGACTTTCCTGCTGTACGCGCTAAGCTTGCTGGCATGCGTCCCGTAAGGGCGATTTAAGTAACATGGAGAAACGACAGTGAAGTTAAAAGTCTTAGCCCTGGCGGCAACACTCGGATTTAGCACGATGGCGGCACAGGCAAGCGAATTGCCGGACGGTCCGCACATTGTGACTTCAGGCACAGCAAGCGTTGCTGCGGTTCCGGATATCGCTACCCTGGCGATCGAAGTGAACGTGGCGGCAAAAGATGCCGCATCGGCAAAAAAACAGGCTGACGATCGCGTTGCGCAATACCTCTCTTTCCTCGAAAAGAGCGGAATTGCGAAAAAAGACATCAACTCGGCGAATCTGCGTACCCAACCTGATTACGACTATCAGAACGGGAAAAGCATTCTGAAAGGCTATCGCGCGGTGCGCACCGTCGAAGTGACCTTGCGCCAGCTGGATAAACTCAACGGTCTGCTGGATGGCGCCCTGAAAGCCGGTCTGAACGAAATTCGCTCCGTCTCGCTGGGCGTTGCGCAACCGGACGCCTACAAAGATAAAGCGCGTAAAGCGGCGATCGACGACGCCGTGCACCAGGCGCAGGAGCTGGCCGCAGGTTTCCACAGCAAGCTGGGGCCGGTGTACAGCGTGCGCTACCATGTCTCTAATTATCAGCCGAGCCCGATGGTTCGCATGATGAAGGCCGCTGACGCTGCGCCGGTTTCCGCCCAGGAAACCTACGAGCAGGCGACTATCCAGTTTGACGACCAGGTCGACGTCGTGTTTGAACTGCAGCCGGCGCAGGCCGCGGCACCGGCGAAACCGGCTGAAGCGCCGAAACCGGCCCAGTAAGCGATAGAAACAAAAAAGCCACTTCAGCGAAGTGGCTTTTTTTATGCCCGCGGTTTAATCCTGACGCAGCACCTTGTGACCGTAGTCGATGAGCGCATCGGTCACCCGCCGCATCATGCGGCTTTCCGGGGCAAAGCGGTGCCAGTAGAGCATACGGCGCTGAAACAGGCCGGGAGTGAGATCGATAAGCTCGCCGCTGTTGAGCTCTTTTTCGATCTGCAGATGCGGGATCATACAGCAGGTAGTGCCCTGGCGCGCCAGCTGGACGAAGGCTTCCGACGAGTTGACGATATGGCAGGGGACGCTGCCCGGCGGCAGGTCGAAGTTTTGCTGCAGAAAGGCCTGATGCATATCGTCCAGATGGTCGAAGGCGACGACCGGCGCTTTCAGCAGCGCCGAACGCGTTACGCCGTTCGGGAAGTAGCGTTGCGCAAACTCTTTTGAGGCGACAAACAGGTAATCGAGCGCGCCGAGCTGATCCACCAGGCAGCTTGGCAGCGCCTGCGGCTGGATACTTACCGCGCCGACCACTTCGCCACGGCGCAGGCGCTCCTGGGTGCGGGTTTCATCTTCCACCTGCAGGTTGAGACGAATAGGGGAGTCCGACAGCACATTAGCCAGCGCCGGCAGCAGCCAGGTCGCCAGACTGTCGGCGTTCACCGCCAGCGACAGCAACAGCGGCGTGGAGCCAGTCTGCTCGTCGCCCAGCCACTCCTCTTCCAGCAGTTCAACCTGGCGCAACAGAGCCAGCAATTTTTGTCCTTGCTCGGTTGGGCGCGGCGGCACGGTACGTACCAGCAGCGGCTGGCCGAACATATTTTCCAGCTGCTTGATTCGCTGTGAGACGGCGGACTGGGTAATACATAGCTTCTGCGCGGCGCGCTCAAATCCTCGTTCTCTAATCACCGCGTCCAGCGCTTGTAGTGTCCTGTAGTCCGGTCGTTTCATTATTCTGGCGTGCCCCCATAACTAATCGTTATCTCGCACTATGACATAAATTTTTATTTGATACAGACGAAATTGGTCTGCTCTGTTGTGTGATCTGCATCGCAGGGACATTTCCACTGTCGATGTTCTATAATGCGCCACAGGCATTCACATCTCGGACCATGATTATGACGCAGGATGAACTGAAAAAAGCGGTAGGTTGGGCAGCGCTGCAATACGTACAGCCAGGGACCATTGTGGGCGTTGGCACCGGCTCGACGGCGGCCCATTTTATTGACGCGCTGGGCACCATGAAAGGGCAGATCGAAGGGGCGGTCTCCAGCTCCGATGCCTCCACCGAGAAGCTGAAAAGCCTCGGGATCACCGTCTTCGATCTCAACAGCGTCGATCGCCTGGGGATCTACGTTGACGGCGCGGATGAGATCAACGGTCACATGCAGATGATCAAAGGCGGCGGCGCGGCGCTGACCCGTGAGAAGATCATCGCTTCGGTGGCCGATAAATTTATCTGCATCGCCGATGCCTCCAAGCAGGTCGATATTCTGGGCAAATTCCCACTGCCGGTTGAAGTCATTCCGATGGCGCGCAGCGCCGTTGCACGCCAGTTGGTCAAGCTGGGCGGTCGTCCGGAATACCGTCAGGGCGTGGTGACCGATAACGGCAACGTGATCCTTGACGTGCACGGCCTGGAAATTCTCGATGCTATCGCGCTGGAAAACGCGATTAACGGCATTCCTGGCGTCGTGACCGTAGGGCTGTTCGCCAATCGCGGCGCCGACGTGGCGCTGATCGGCACGGCTGACGGTGTGAAAACCATCGTAAAATAGTCTGTCTGCAGGGAGCCAACCGGCTCCCTCGCAAATATTTTTTCACCTGGTGCAATTTAGTGACTTCTGTCACATTTGTGCAACCATTCTGATTAACGCGCTACCGTTCATTATCTTTCTGGTGTTTTGTCCTGCCATTTCCTTCTGAATGACATTTCTTCAGGACGGCGACGCAAACGTTCATATTGCCGCGATAGTTTTTTTTGATATGTTGCTGAGACGAACTTTCGTTCAGCACGACATCAGTTAAGACAAAACAGGACGGGGAAATGGCTAAGGTATCACTGGAAAAAGACAAGATTAAATTTCTGCTGGTTGAAGGTGTGCATCAAAAGGCAATCGATAGCCTTCGCGCGGCAGGTTACACCAACATTGAATTTCATAAAGGCGCGCTGGATTCCGAACAGCTGAAAGCGTCGATCCGTGATGCCCATTTCATCGGCCTGCGTTCCCGTACCCATCTGACTGAAGAGATTTTCGCCGCGGCGGAAAAACTGGTTGCCGTCGGCTGCTTCTGCATCGGTACCAACCAGGTGGATCTGAACGCCGCCGCGAAGCGCGGTATTCCGGTGTTTAACGCGCCATTCTCTAATACCCGTTCGGTGGCCGAGCTGGTGATCGGTGAGCTGCTGCTGCTGCTGCGCGGCGTGCCGGAAGCCAACGCCAAGGCGCATCGCGGCGTATGGAATAAGCTGGCGGTGGGGAGCTTTGAAGCGCGCGGCAAGAAACTGGGGATTATCGGTTACGGCCACATCGGCACCCAGCTCGGCATTCTGGCGGAATCGCTGGGGATGCATGTCTTCTTCTATGATATTGAAAACAAACTGCCGCTCGGCAACGCCACTCAGGTACAGCATCTCTCCGACCTGCTGAACATGAGCGACGTGGTCAGCCTGCACGTGCCGGAAAACGCCTCCACCAAAAATATGATGGGCGCGGAAGAGCTGGCGCTGATGAAGCCGGGCGCGCTGCTGATCAACGCCTCCCGCGGCACCGTGGTGGATATTCCGGCGCTATGCGATGCGCTGGCGAGTAAGCATCTGGCCGGGGCGGCAATCGACGTCTTCCCGACCGAACCCGCGACCAACAGCGACCCCTTCACTTCGCCGCTGTGCGAATTTGATAACGTGATCCTGACTCCGCATATCGGTGGCTCCACTCAGGAAGCGCAGGAGAACATCGGTCTGGAAGTGGCCGGCAAACTGGCCAAGTACTCTGACAACGGGTCAACCCTGTCGGCGGTCAACTTCCCGGAAGTTTCTCTGCCGCTGCACGGCGGACGCCGTCTGCTGCACATCCATGAGAACCGGCCGGGCGTCCTGACCGCCATCAACCAGATCTTCGCCGCGCAGAGCATCAACATTGCCGCCCAGTATCTGCAAACGTCGCCGCAGATGGGTTACGTGGTTATTGATATCGAAGCGGAAGAAGACGTTGCCCAGCAGGCGCTGCAGGCAATGAAAGCGATCCCGGGGACTATCCGCGCCCGTCTGCTGTTCTAATCATTTTTGCCTCTCGGGCAGGTCGCGTACCTGCCCGTTTTTTTGTTAATACTTTCCAGGCTGAATTTCTCGTCCCCGCGTACCTACCAACACCAGGTTTTGCCCGGGGTGATCACCGCCGGCAGCGGGATATCCCACTCTTCGCTCGGCAGGGTGTCCACCTGCTGGCAGTCGTGCGCGTAGCCCACCGGCTGCAGGCGATACTGCTGCCAGTGTTGCAGCGTCCGGTCGTAAAAACCGCCACCCATCCCCAGCCGTTGACCGCCGGCATCGAAGGCCACCAGCGGGGTGACCAGCACATCGAGTTCAGCGAGCGGCAGCACGTCGCGCACGTCGAGCTTCGGTTCGCGGATCTTCAGGCGATTCACTATCAGTTCGCTCTGCGGATGGTAATGTAAAAACAGCAGGTTACCGGGGCTAAATGGATGCAGCACCGGGAGATAGACTCGCTTACCGGCCCGCCAGAGCTGGTCGATCAGCGGTTGGGTGTCCAGCTCGCCGTCAAAGGAGAGAAACAGCGCCACGGTGTGGGCGAGAACCACCGGCGGCCAGGCCATCATCCGCTCTGCGGCCTGCAGGGCAAACTGCCGCTGTTGCTCAGGGCTGAGCGCGCGTCGACGCTCGCGGATCTGCTGGCGAATGTGCTGGCGGGAGAGCAGGGTATCGGGCTGTAGAGTCATGCAGGTCTCATGGCGAGCAGGCGAAACAATAGAAAACAGTGTAATACAGTGCGGCATCAGCCGAAAACAGGCGTGGGGAAATAATGCGAGGTAAGGAAGGGAATCTCCGAGATGCCGCCGCAGGCTGTAACCCTTGAACCCTTGGTTCAAGGTGAATGTGTCGTCACAGTTTTAAGGCTTCTCGGACGGACCGAGCATGCTCACCAACCGTGGAGCGCCACATTCTTGTGGTATGAAATATCGGCTCAGGGGACTGGCCCGCTTGCAAACATCTCAGAGAAATTTTGTTCCTGGAGTTACTCTAACACAGTTAACTGCAAAGTGTTATTCAAACTTCGACCCTGGTCTTTCGCTTATGCGACCTTGCTCAAGCAATGCTTGCTCGATGGTCTGCTGAAGCATGCGAATACGCTGCTCCATACTGGAAGCGTAGTCGCGGGTCTTCGCTTTTTCCTGAGTCAACTCATAGCTGATGTTCAACGCGGCGATGAAGACCAGCTGCTCAGTATTTGTGACTCTAGTGCGTTCTTTTAAATCTTGCAACCGCTGATTAAGGTCTTCAGCTGCCTGATTCAGGGCATCCCTTTGTTCAGGCGGGCAATTCACTCGCAGTGAACGGCCGAAAATTTGGAGATCTACGGGTTGTGCAGACATGCCACCTTCCTGCTGATTGACTGCGCTGCCTTCACACCCTGACCCGGGTCTGCGAAGGGGCGACACTATAGCTACCCTGGTGCGAAGATACAAGCCCTATTCTGGTTCACCAGGGTCCAAAGTGGTAGCATACCATGAATATTCCTCCCAACGATGACGAATGCGCATGTCTATACAGAACGAAATGCCTGGTTACAACGATGTAGACCAGTTACTGAACCAACAAGGGGTAGGGCTTACCCCGGCCGAGATGCACGGTTTGATCAGCGGATTACTGTGCGGCGGCAACACGGACAGCAGCTGGCAGCCGCTGGTGCACGACCTGACCAACGAAGGTCTCGCCTTCGGCCATGAGCTGGCCCAGGCGCTGCGTAACATGCATTCCGCCATCAGCGACTCACTGGATGACGACGGCTTCCTCTTTCAACTGTATCTGCCGGAAGGCGATGCGGTGAGCGTCTTTGACCGCGCCGACGCCCTCGCCGGCTGGGTCAACCACTTCCTTCTCGGCCTTGGCGTTAGCCAGCCGAAGCTGGATAAAGTGAAAGACGAAACCGGGGAAGCGATTGACGATCTGCGTAATATTGCCCAACTGGGCTACGATGAAGACGAAGATCAGGAAGAGCTGGAGATGTCTCTGGAGGAGATTATCGAGTATGTCCGCGTTGCCGCACTGCTGTGCCACGACACCTTTGCGCGTCAGCAGCCAACAGCACCGGAAGTCCGCAAACCGACATTACACTAACTAAAATTCGTTCAGGGGGCGTCATGACTCAGCAGGAATTTCTCTCGCGTCGCCAGGCGCTGTTGGCGCAGATGCAGCCAGGCAGCGCGGCGCTGATTTTCGCCGCACCGGAAGCGGTGCGCAGTGCAGATTCGGAATATCCCTACCGGCAGAACAGCGATTTCTGGTACTTCACCGGCTTCAACGAACCGGAAGCGCTGCTGGTGTTGATTAAAAGCGATGAAACCCACAACCATAGCGTGCTGTTCAACCGGGTTCGCGATCTGACCGCTGAGATCTGGTTCGGTCGCCGTCTGGGCCAGGAGGCCGCGCCGGCGAAGCTGGGCGTTGACCGGGCGCTGGCGTTCAGCGAAATCAACCAGCAGCTGTATCAGCTGCTCAACGGTCTGGACGCTATCTATTTTGCCCAGGGCGAATATGCCTATGCCGATGAGATTGTGTTCAACGCCCTCGAAAAACTCCGCAAAGGCTCGCGGCAGAACCTGCAGGCGCCGAACTCGGTGATCGACTGGCGGCCCATTGTGCATGAGATGCGCCTGTTCAAATCCGCGGAAGAGCTGGCCGTGATGCGCCGCGCCGGGGAGATCAGCGCCCTGGCCCATACCCGGGCGATGGAAAAATGCCGCCCTGGCATGTTCGAGTATCAGCTGGAGGGCGAAATTCTCCATGAATTCAATCGCCACGGCGCGCGCTTCCCCTCCTATAACACCATCGTTGGCGGCGGCGAAAACGGCTGCATTCTGCACTACACCGAAAACGAATCTGAACTGCGCGACGGCGATTTAGTGCTGATTGACGCCGGCTGCGAGTATCGCGGCTATGCCGGCGACATTACCCGCACCTTCCCGGTGAACGGCAAATTCAGCCAGCCGCAGCGCGAAATCTACGATATCGTGCTGGAATCGCTGGAGAC
Source organism: Klebsiella sp. GB_Kp056 (assembly GCF_040064755.1). Classification (NCBI taxonomy): domain Bacteria; kingdom Pseudomonadati; phylum Pseudomonadota; class Gammaproteobacteria; order Enterobacterales; family Enterobacteriaceae; genus Klebsiella; species Klebsiella sp. GB_Kp056. Next base: position 155,621 of record NZ_JBEAJA010000054.1, read on the forward strand.
CGCGCTGGAACTCTATCGCCCGGGCACCTCAATCTGCCAGGTGAACCAGGAAGTGGTGCGCATTATGATCACCGGCCTGGTGCGGCTGGGGATCCTCAAAGGCGAGGTTGACGAGCTGATCGTCAACAATGCCCACCGCCCGTACTTTATGCACGGTCTGAGCCACTGGCTGGGGCTGGATGTACACGATGTCGGTCACTACGACACCGACCGTTCTCGCGTCCTGGAGCCGGGGATGGTGCTGACCGTCGAACCGGGGCTGTATATCGCCGCCGACGCCGACGTGCCGGCGCAGTACCGCGGCATCGGCATCCGTATTGAAGATGACATCGTCATTACCGAAGACGGCAACGAAAATCTCACCGCCGGCGTGGTGAAGAAGGCGGATGAGATCGAAGCGCTGATGGCGGCGGCGCGCCAGTCATGAGCGTGCTGATCGTCGGCGGCGGGATGACCGGGGCGACGCTCGCCCTGGCCATCTCCCGTTTGACCGGCGGCGCGCTGCCGGTCCATCTGATTGAGGCGCAGGATCCCCAGTCGGCTCGCCATCCCGGCTTCGACGACCGGGCGATCGCCCTGGCCGCCGGCACCTGCCAGCAACTGGCGCGTATCGGTGTCTGGCAACGTCTCGCCGAGCGGGCGACGGCTATCCAGCGGGTACACGTCAGCGACCGCGGCCATGCCGGTTTTGTGAATCTGGCGGCGGCGGATTATCGCCTGCCGGCGCTGGGTCAGGTGGTTGAACTCCACGATGTCGGCCAGCGACTGTTTAGCCTGCTGCGCGAGGCGCCGGGCGTGACGCTGCATTGCCCGGCGAAGGTGGCAGCGGTCAGCCGCAGCCAGGAGAGCGTCAGCCTTACCCTTGACGGGGGCGAAACGATCAGCGGCAAGCTGCTGGTGGCGGCGGACGGTTCGCGTTCGTCGCTGGGCGCCCGCTGCGGCATCAGCTGGCAACAACAGCCCTATGAGCAACTGGCGATTATCGCCAACGTAAGCACCGCGCTGCCCCACGAAGGCCGCGCTTTCGAACGTTTTACCGAGCATGGCCCGCTGGCGATGCTGCCGATGTCGCAAGGGCGCTGCTCGCTGGTGTGGTGTCATCCGCAGTCGCGCCGCGACGAGGTGCTGAGCTGGTCTGACGAACGCTTTTGTCAGGAGCTGCAGCAGGCGTTCGGCTGGCGTTTGGGGCGCATTACCCACGCCGGGAAGCGCAGCGTCTATCCGCTGGCCCTCACCACCGCCAGCCGCGCGGTGTCGCACCGCCTGGCGCTGGTAGGTAACGCGGCGCAGACGCTGCACCCGATTGCCGGGCAGGGCTTTAATCTCGGCCTGCGCGATGTGATGAGTCTGGCGGAGCTGCTCGCTGACGCCCATCTCAGCGGCGAAGATGTCGGCCATTATCCGCTGCTATGTCGCTATCAGGCGCGCAGAACAGGGGATAAAGCCGCCACCATCGGCGTGACCGATGGGCTGGTGCATCTGTTTGCCAACCGTTGGGCGCCGCTGGTGGCGGGGCGCAATGTCGGTCTGATGGCCATGGAATTATTTACCCCGGCGCGCGATGCGCTGGCGCAGCGTACCCTCGGTTGGGTTCCCCGTTAAGGAGTAGAACGTGCAAAGTGTTGATGTTGCCATTGTTGGCGGTGGAATGGTGGGGCTGGCGGTAGCCTGCGGTTTACAGGGCAGCGGCCTGCGCGTCGCGGTGCTGGAGAAAGCGGAGCCGCAGCCGCTGGCTGCCGATGCGCCGCCGGCGCTGCGCGTGTCGGCAATAAACGCCGCCAGCGAAAAGCTGCTGACGAAGCTGGACGTCTGGCGCGAGATCGTTGCCCGACGCGCCAGCTGCTATCACGGAATGGAAGTGTGGGACAAAGACAGCTTCGGCCGCATTAGCTTTGATGACCAGAGCATGGGCTTCAGCCATCTGGGCCATATTATTGAAAACGCCGTGGTGCATTATGCGCTGTGGCAGAAGGCGCAGCGCTGCGCCGACGTCACCCTGCTGGCGCCTGCGCAACTGCAGCAGGTGGCGTGGGGCGAAAATGAGGCCTTTCTCAGCCTGCAGGACGGCAGCATGCTCACCGCGCGTCTGGTGATCGGCGCCGATGGGGCGAATTCGTGGCTGCGCAATAAAGCCGATATTCCGCTGACCTTCTGGGATTACCATCATCACGCGCTGGTGGCGACTATCCGTACCGCTGAGCCGCATCAGGCGGTGGCGCGCCAGGTATTTCATGGCGACGGGATCCTCGCCTTCCTGCCGCTCTGCGATCCGCACCTGTGCTCGATCGTCTGGTCGCTGTCGCCGGCGGAGGCGCAGCGGATGCAGGAGGCTGATGAAGCCACCTTTAACCAGGCGTTAAATATCGCCTTCGATAATGGCCTTGGCCTCTGCCAGCTGGAAAGCGCACGTGAAGTCTTCCCGCTGACCGGCCGCTATGCCCGCCAGTTCGCCGCCCACCGCCTGGCGCTGGTCGGCGATGCCGCGCATACCATCCACCCGCTGGCCGGGCAGGGCGTCAACCTCGGCTTTATGGATGCCGCCGAGCTTATCGACGAACTGAAGCGTCTGCACGCCCAGGGCAAAGATATCGGCCAGCATCTTTATCTGCGCCGCTACGAGCGCAGCCGCAAGCACAGCGCCGCGCTGATGCTGGCGGGTATGCAGGGCTTCCGCGACATGTTTTCCGGTAGCCATCCGGCGAAGAAGTTCCTCCGCGACATGGGGCTGAAACTGGCCGATACGCTGCCGGGCGTGAAACCGCAGCTGATTCGCCAGGCGATGGGCCTTAACGATCTGCCTGCCTGGTTACGTTAACCGCGTCACACTTCTTTCACCCGGCCTGCGCGCCGGGTTTTCCCCCTCATTTGAAATATTCTAATTTCACCTCTTTTTTCGCATTAGATTTATTAATGCGTCCTTTTTTTTGTTAAAGAAATTAGGGCTATAAAATCGCATAAAACACCATCATTACCTAATTAGAGCCGCGGTATTGTTAATTTTATGTGGCGTAAATCGCTTTTTTCCAGTCAATAACTCTGTAGGCTTTTCGGCGGATTTTAGTCATAAGCTAATGTGATGCCCTGAATGAGCTTATGGTTTAGCGCCGGGTTCGGTGGTAAGTTCAGGCAAAAGAGAACGTTTGCGTCGGTGTCCGTCAGCGATGCCGACGCCCCATTTCGTGGCGAAAAATCGCCGACAATCTCGTGGCTGGTTCCGTTTTATTCGATGAGGAAAAGATGGCTCAACAGACTCCGTTGTATGAACAACACACGCTGTGCGGCGCGCGCATGGTGGATTTCCATGGCTGGATGATGCCGCTGCATTACGGATCCCAGATTGATGAGCACCATGCGGTGCGCGGCGACGCAGGCATGTTCGATGTGTCGCATATGACCATCGTTGATTTCCACGGCAGCCGGACCAGAGAGTTCTTGCGCTATTTGCTGGCCAACGACGTGGCGAAGCTCACCACTCCGGGCAAAGCGCTCTACACCGGCATGCTGACCGCCTCCGCCGGCGTCATCGACGACCTGATTGTCTATTTCCTCTCTGAAGATTATTTCCGCCTCGTTGTTAACTCCGCCACCCGCGAAAAAGACCTCGCCTGGATTTCCGAACAAGCTGAACCTTACGGCCTTGAAATCATCGTTCGCGACGATCTGTCGCTGATCGCGGTTCAGGGTCCGCAGGCGAAAGCGAAGGCGGCGACGCTGTTCACCGACGCGCAGCGTCAGGCCGTGGAAGGTATGAAGCCGTTCTTCGGCGTGCAGGCCGGCGAGCTGTTTATCGCCACCACCGGCTATACCGGCGAAGCGGGTTATGAAATCGCCATGCCGAACGAGCAGGCGGCGGATTTCTGGCGCGGTCTGCTGGACGCTGGCGTTAAGCCGTGCGGTCTCGGCGCGCGCGATACCCTGCGCCTGGAGGCCGGGATGAACCTGTATGGCCAGGAGATGGACGAAGGCGTCTCTCCGCTGGCGGCGAATATGGGCTGGACTATTGCCTGGGAACCGGCGGATCGTAACTTTATCGGTCGCGAAGCGCTGGAGATGCAGCGTGAAAAGGGCACCGAACAGCTGGTTGGCCTGGTGATGACCGAGAAAGGCGTCCTGCGCGGCGGCCTGCCGGTACGTTTTACCGATAGCGACGGTACTCAAAAAGAAGGCATTATCACCAGCGGCACCTTCTCGCCGACCCTGGGCTACAGTATCGCGCTGGCTCGCGTGCCGGCCGGGATTGGCGACACCGCGGTGGTGCAAATTCGTAACCGTGAAATGCCGGTAAAAGTGACTAAACCTGGTTTTGTACGCAATGGCAAAGCCATTGTGTGATTTCCCTTTTTTGGAGATGAATTGATGAGCAACGTACCAGCAGAACTGAAATACAGCAAAGAACACGAGTGGCTGCGTAAAGAAGCGGACGGCACCTATACCGTCGGGATCACCGAGCATGCGCAGGAGCTGCTAGGCGATATGGTATTCGTTGATCTGCCGGAAGTGGGCGCCACCGTTGAAGCGGGCGCCGATTGCGCGGTTGCCGAATCCGTGAAGGCGGCTTCCGATATTTATGCCCCGATCAGCGGTGAAATCGTTGCCGTTAACGAAGAGCTGAACGACTCGCCGGAACTGGTCAACAGCGACCCGTACACCGACGGCTGGATCTTCAAAATCAAAGCCAGCGATGAAGCGCAGGTTGCCGCGCTGCTGGATGCGACCGCCTATGAAGCTCTGTTAGAAGACGAATAAATACGTTTCATCCTTCACGCTGCAGGGGCGTTGGCTTCCTGCCGCGCGGACGATTTTGCGTATTCCGGCCCGGTAAGCATCAGCGTTTGCCGGGCAAACCAGTCAGACAATCACGATTCACCGCACGTTTCAGGAACCATCGCTCATGACTCAGACTTTAAGTCAGCTTGAAAACCGCGACGCCTTTATCGAACGTCACATTGGCCCGGACGCTCAGCAGCAGCAAGAGATGCTGAAGACCGTCGGCGCGGATTCGCTTAACGCCCTGATCGGCCAGATTGTGCCGCAGGATATCCAGCTGGCGACCCCACCGCAGGTGGGCGACGCGACAACCGAATTCGCCGCGCTGGCAGAGCTGAAGGCGATCGCCGGTCGCAACAAGCGCTTCAAGTCTTACATCGGCATGGGCTACACCGCCGTGCAACTGCCGCCGGTTATTCAGCGCAACATGCTGGAAAATCCGGGCTGGTATACCGCCTATACCCCTTACCAGCCGGAAGTCTCCCAGGGCCGTCTGGAATCGCTGCTCAACTTCCAGCAGGTTACGCTGGATCTCACCGGGCTGGAAATCGCTTCCGCTTCGCTGCTCGATGAAGCGACCGCCGCCGCCGAAGCGATGGCGATGGCCAAACGCGTCAGCAAACTGAAAAACGCCAACCGTTTCTTCGTCGCCGCCGACGTCCATCCGCAAACCCTGGACGTGGTGCGCACTCGTGCGGAAACCTTCGGTTTCGACGTGATCGTCGATGACGCCGACAAAGTGCTCGATCACCAGGATGTCTTCGGCGTGCTGCTGCAGCAGGTGGGCACCACCGGCGAAATCCACGATTACAGCAAACTGATCGCCGAGCTGAAAGCGCGCAAAGTGATTGTCAGCGTCGCTGCCGACTTTATGGCGCTGGTGCTGCTGACGGCGCCGGGCAAGCAGGGCGCGGATATCGTCTTCGGCTCCGCCCAACGCTTCGGCGTGCCGATGGGCTATGGCGGCCCGCACGCGGCCTTCTTCGCGGCGAAAGATGAATTCAAACGCTCCATGCCGGGCCGGATTATCGGCGTATCGAAAGATGCGGCGGGGAATACCGCGCTGCGCATGGCGATGCAGACTCGCGAACAGCATATCCGCCGCGAGAAAGCGAACTCCAATATTTGTACCTCGCAGGTGCTGCTGGCCAACATCGCCAGCCTGTACGCGGTATTCCACGGCCCGGCGGGTCTGAAACGTATCGCAGGCCGCATTCATCGCCTGACCGACATTCTGGCCGATGGCCTGCAGAAGAAAGGGCTGAAGCTGCGTCATGCCCACTACTTTGACACCCTGTGCGTGGAAGTGGCGGATAAAGCCGCGGTGCTGGCGCGTGCCGAAGCCCTGCAGATTAACCTGCGCAGCGATATTCACGGCGCGGTGGGCATTACGCTCGATGAAGCGACCACCCGCGAAGACGTGCTCAACCTGTTCCGCGCCATCGTCGGCGACGATCATGGTCTGGATATCGATACCCTGGATAAAGACGTGGCGCTGGACAGCCGCTCCATCCCGGCGGCGATGCTGCGCGACGATGCGATCCTCACCCATCCGGTGTTCAACCGCTACCATAGCGAGACCGAGATGATGCGCTACATGCACGCCCTGGAGCGTAAAGATCTGGCGCTGAACCAGGCGATGATCCCGCTGGGCTCCTGCACCATGAAGCTGAACGCCGCGGCGGAGATGATCCCCATCACCTGGCCGGAGTTCGCTGAGCTGCACCCGTTCTGCCCGGTAGAGCAGGCGGAAGGGTATCATCAGATGATCGCTCAGCTCTCCGACTGGCTGGTGAAACTGACCGGCTATGACGCCGTCTGCATGCAGCCGAACTCCGGCGCGCAGGGCGAATATGCTGGCCTGCTGGCGATTCGCCACTACCACGAGAGCCGCAACGAAGGCCATCGCGATATCTGCCTGATCCCAAGCTCCGCGCACGGCACCAACCCGGCTTCCGCGCAGATGGCGGGTATGCAGGTGGTGGTGGTCGCGTGCGACAAAAACGGCAACATCGATCTCGCCGACCTGCGTGAAAAAGCAGAGCAGGCGGGGGCGAATCTCTCCTGCATCATGGTCACCTATCCGTCGACCCACGGCGTATATGAAGAGACCATTCGCGAAGTGTGCGAGATCGTGCACCAGTTCGGCGGCCAGGTTTACCTTGACGGCGCCAACATGAACGCCCAGGTAGGGATCACCTCTCCGGGCTTTATCGGCGCTGACGTTTCGCACCTCAACCTGCATAAAACGTTCTGCATTCCGCACGGCGGCGGCGGCCCGGGTATGGGCCCAATCGGCGTGAAAGCGCACCTGGCGCCGTTCGTACCGGGTCACAGCGTGGTGCAGATTGAAGGGATGCTGACCCGTCAGGGCGCGGTTTCCGCTGCGCCGTTCGGCAGCGCGTCCATCCTGCCGATCAGCTGGATGTATATCCGTATGATGGGCGCGGAAGGGCTGAAGCAGGCGAGCCAGAATGCGATCCTTAACGCCAACTATATCGCTACCCGTCTGAAAGACGCCTACCCGGTGCTCTACACCGGTCGCGATGGTCGCGTGGCGCACGAATGTATTCTCGATATTCGTCCGCTGAAAGAAGAGACCGGCATTAGCGAGCTGGATATCGCCAAGCGCCTGATCGACTTTGGCTTCCATGCGCCGACCATGTCCTTCCCGGTAGCGGGTACGCTGATGGTTGAGCCGACGGAATCGGAAAGCAAGGTGGAGCTGGACCGCTTTATCGACGCGATGCTGGCGATCCGCGCGGAGATCGACCGCGTCAAAGCCGGTGAATGGCCGCTGGAAGACAACCCGCTGGTGAACGCGCCGCATACCCAGGGTGAGATCGTTGGGGAATGGAACCATCCGTACAGCCGCGAGCTGGCGGTATTCCCGGCGGGTCTGCACAACAAATACTGGCCGACGGTGAAACGCCTGGACGACGTGTACGGCGACCGTAATCTGTTCTGCTCCTGCGTGCCGATGAGCGAATATCAGTAACGTGCGGAATTAGCTATACTTTTAAAGGCGCTGCGGCGCCTTTATTTTTTGGGAGAAAAGCATGGGGATAGCACTGATTAGCGGCGCGAGCCGCGGAATAGGCCGGGCGACGGCGCTGCTGCTGGCGCAGGAAGGGTATACTGTCGCGGTCAATTATCATCACAATATTAACGCTGCCACCGAGGTGGTGAATACCATTGTTGCCGCCGGCGGCAAAGCCACGGCGCTGCGGGCGGATATCAGTGATGAAGCGCAGGTGATGGCGATGTTTGAGGCGATTGACCGCATGGGCGAGCCGCTGACGGCGCTGGTCAACAACGCCGGGATCCTCTTTACCCAGTGTACGGTGGAGAGCCTGAGCGCCGAGCGCATTAACCGCGTGCTGGCGACCAACGTGACCGGCTATTTCCTCTGCTGCCGCGAGGCGGTCAAGCGCATGGCGCATCAGCATGGCGGCAAGGGCGGGGCGATAGTTAACGTGTCATCGGCGGCGTCGCGCCTTGGTTCGCCGGGAGAATATGTAGATTACGCCGCATCGAAAGGGGCGGTGGATACCCTGACCACCGGGCTGGCGCTGGAGGTGGCGGCGCAGGGGATCCGGGTAAATGGCGTGCGTCCTGGGCTGATTTATACCGAGATGCACGCCTCCGGCGGCGAACCGGGGCGCGTGGATCGGGTGAAGCATTCGCTGCCAATGCGGCGCGGCGGTCAGCCGGAAGAGGTCGCTCAGGCCATTGCCTGGCTGCTGAGCGACAAAGCGTCCTATGTGACGGGCAGTTTCCTCGAACTGGCGGGCGGGAAATAACCCGCTGATGTCAATTGCCCGGCGGCGCTGCGTTTGCCGGGCATGGGGGTAAGGCGAACGGTAGACCGGGTAAGGCGTAGCCGCCACCCGGCATAAAGCCCGGTAAAGTGGCTGGCCTACCAGGAGGCCAGCCACAGCCGTAGACGCATTCCCCAGCCGCTGGTCCAGCCGGTGGTGACCGACTTCACCTCGCCTCGATAAATCACCACCAGCGTTGGCGTCACCCGAATGTCCCACTGCCGCGCCAGCTGGCCGCTCGGGTCATTCACCGTCGGCAGCGCCAGTTTCTTTCTGGCAAGCCACGTCTCCAGCGCGGCGTTATCACCGGATCGCAGGGCCACGGTCAGTACATTGCCGCCATCGGCGGCAAGCGATGCCACCGACGGCGTGGTGTAGCGACAGACCCCGCACCAGGTGGCCCAGACGTACAGCAGCAGCGGCTTTTGCTGGCTCATGGCGTTCAGATCCACCGCCCTGCCGTCGAGGGTGTGCAGCGATGTGGCGCTGACGTTTTGCGGCAGCGCGGGCTGGCGAAAATAATCCACCGCCAGGCCCACCGCCGCGCCAATCAGCAGCCACACCGCCAGCTCACGCAGCCAGCGCCTGAGCTTACTGGCCACGGGCTTTCGCCAGCTGCTCTTTCACCAGCCCCTCCAGTTCGTCAGCAGGGATCGCCCCGGCCACCATCTGATCGCCGATGATGGTCGCCGGCGTGCCCTGAATATTCAGCACCTGCGACAAAATCAGATTCATCTTCAGCGAATCCATGGTCTTGTCATCGAGACTGACGCTGTCGGTGGCGGTTTTCTTCTGCGCCGCGGCGATGCTGGCGTCATCGTGATAGCCTTTTTTCGCCATCAGCCGCTGATGCAGCGCCCAGAACTTATCGGGCTGCTGGCGCCAGGTAGAGAGCGCCGCTTTGGCGGCATTGACCGAACTTTGCCCCTTGAACGGCAGCAGCTTCACGATCAGCTGGATGTCCGGGTTATCGTGGACGATTTTTTCCAGCATCGGATCAAACTGTTTACAGTAAGGACAGTTGTAATCGGTAAACGAGACGATCGTCAGCTTCGGCGCTTTGGCGCCGGTGCGCGGGCTGTTCGGATCGTTAAACAGCAGCTGCGCCAGCTGGTCATTACCGTTTGCTGGTGGTTCTTCCGCCGGGGCGGCGAAGCTGAAGGCGGATACGCACAGCAGCAATAAGGCGGTGATAGCTCTCATGTTAGTTTCCTTTGGCGGCGGACAGGGTGGCGAGGAGGTGGTCGCGATCTAACAGCGCAGGCAGGATCTCTCCCTGCGGCAATCCCGGTCCGTAAATCTGGTTAAACGGCACCGCGGCGCTGCCGCGGTCGGTTAAAAACTGACTAATCGTGGCGGAGGGGCGGCTCCAGTCGCCGCGCAGGGCGACCACGTCCGGCGCTAACAGCGCCTGCTGGACGTCATCGCGCAGCAGCACGTTGTATTTATTGGCTTTACAGGTCACGCACCAGTCGGCGGTGACATCAATAAACACCCGCTTATGTTCCGCCAGGGCGCTGGCGATAGCCTGCTCGCTGAGCGGCTGCCAGTTAACCCGGTCGCGGCGCGGGCCCTCGCCGTCAGGCCGGGAGACAAAGGCGACGGCGCCGGCCACCACGATGGCCAGAGCCCCTGCGCGCAGCGCTGTCCGCCAGCGGTAGCGCCAGGCGGTGGCCAGCAGCAGGGCTACGGTCATTATCACCAGCAGGGTAAGCACCGGGGTACGGCCGATGTGGATCGTCAGCAGGCTGACCAGCCATAGCGCCGAGCCCAGCATCATCACCCCCAGCGCCACCCGCAGATGATTCATCCAGCGGCCTGGACGCGGAAGGCGTTGCGCCAGCCCCGGCCAGGCGACGATCAGCAGCCACGGCAGGCTCATGCCGACCCCCATGGCGAAGAAAATCCCCCACAGCAGCGGCAGCGGCGCCACCAGCGCCACCGACACGGCGGTGCCAAGGAACGGCGCGGTGCAGGGCGTCGCCAGCAGGGTGGCGAAGGCGCCCTGCCAGAAATGGCCCATTAAGCCGTTGCCGCCTCGGGTGGCGAGGAAGGTGCTGGCGGTGGAGGAGAGGCGGATTTCGAACAGCCCCAGCAGACTGGCGCTGAACAGGACCATCACCAGCGCCATGGCGCCGATAAACCACGGGTTCTGGAACTGGATCCCCCAGCCGAGCGCCTGATTACCCAGGCGTAGCGCGGTCATCATCAGCGCCAGCGCCAGGAACGAGACGACGATCCCGCACGCCGAGGCGAGGAACTGTCGGCGCACCGCGCCGCGTTCGCGATGTTCGGTTTGCACCAGCGAGCCGAGCTTCATCGCCAGCACCGGCAGGACGCAGGGCATCACATTGAGGATAAGCCCCCCGGCCAGCGCCATCAGCAGCACCCAGCCTAACGCCGCTCCCGGCGCGGCGCTGCCTGCGCGGATAGCGAGCTGGCTTTCCTGCGCCTGGCCGCTATCCGCCAGCACCAGCGACAACGTTTTACCGCGTAGATCCGGCGCCGCTTCGCCCCAGCTGTCGGTGACCGGCACGCTGGCGGTCAGCGTATCGCCGCGGGTGGTAAAGCTCGGCTTGCCGAAATCGACATCCTCCATGCTGTCGATAAACAGCGCTGGCTGCTGCCAGCCGGCATCACGGCGGGCGGTCACCGTCAGTTTGCCGCTGACGTAGCTGGCGCTCAGCTGCGAAGTCAGGCCATCGCGCAGCGGCAGCGTGCCCATCGCACGGGTGTAATCGTAGGCAAAACCCTCCCCTGGCGGGGCCGTCATATCCAGCGAAAAGGGATAGTCAGTGAGAATGCAGACATTGCTGCAGGTGGATAATGTCAGTACGCCGCTGAGCGTCGGCGGTATCTTCCCGCGCAGGGTCATCGGGAAGCTGACGTCGCCGTGATACCCCTGAGTGGAAATGCCCGCAACGTCGAAACGCTGCGGCGTCGGCCAGCGCCAGTCAACCGCCAGCGGCGTGCCCCAGGCGATAGCCGGTGCGATGCCGCCTTCCCCTGGCGAGCGCCAGTAGGTTTTCCAGCCCTTTTCCAGCGCCACGTCTAAAAGCAGGCGGGTATCGCCATTGCTCTCGGTTTGCGCCCGCAGGCGCACGCTGGCGTGTTGATTATCGGCGGCGCGTAGCCAGCCGCTGTCGGCGGCCTGGCTGACGGGCAGCCATAGCCAAAGCAGGCAGACCAGTAGTCGCCTGAATAACATAGACATAAATTTGCTCCATAAATGATAAATTAACCTGAACTGTCAGGAAAATCAGTCACTCACGGAAGACGCATAATCGCAGATGCACCCGCAATCGGGGCGGGGAGATAACGCGGGGAGGCCACTGGCGTTCGATACGCGGCGGGATCGCCGCCAGCACCGCCAGCAGCAGGGTGATAGCCAACAGCGCCCCTTCGAACAGCATCGGCGGGACGGCCATCAGCGACTTGGCGCTGAGCTCGCACGGCGTGACCGGCGCATCGGCCTTATCCTGGGTTTGCTGTAGCGACGGGCTGTCGGCAGCGAGGTTCATGACCAGCGCGTGCATCCCGGCCATTCGCTGGGCGGTGCAGACCAGCACCACCAGACAGGCCAGGAGGACAAAAAGAATGGCTTTGCGTTGTCGCTTAATCATGAGCGCCTCAAATATTCACGAGGCCTATCTTATCGGGCGAACGCGTTTTGGCAATGGTAAAGCTGTAAAGAAGTGTCTGGCGGATAAGCGATTTGCCCTCCCCCGGCCGGGAGAGGGCAGTCAATTACAGATTCTCACCGTTGCTGGCGATGACCTCTTTGTACCAGTTGAAGCTCTTCTTGCGCGAGCGGGACATATCGCCGGTGCCGTCGTCGTGTTTGTTGACGTAGATGAAGCCGTAGCGTTTGCTGTACTGGCCGGTGGTGAAGGAGACGCAGTCGATGCAGCCCCACGGGGTATAGCCCATCAGATCGACGCCGTCGTAGGTGACGGCTTTCATCATCTCTTCGACGTGGGCGCGCAGGTAGTCAATGCGGTAGTCATCGTTGATGCTGCCGTCGGCTTCGACTTTGTCGTAGGCGCCAAAGCCGTTCTCGACGATAAACAGCGGCTTCTGGTAGCGCTCATACAATTCACACAGGGAATAGCGCAGACCGACCGGGTCAATCTGCCAGCCCCAGTCTGAGGCTTTGACGTGCGGATTCGGCACGCTGCCTTCGAAGCCGGAAATGGCGTCGCCGGTGCCGCCTTCGGCTTTCACCGCGTTGGTCATGTAGTAGCTGAAGCCAAGATAAGCGCAGGTGCCTTCGCGCAGGATCTCCGCGTCGCCATCTTCCATCTTGATGTTGAAACCGCGGCGCTCCCACTCATTCAGCACATAGCTCGGATAGTAACCGCGCAGCTGAACGTCGGTAAAGACGTAGCGCTCGCGCATCGACTCCTGAGCAAACATCACATCTTCCGGTTTGCAGGAGTAAGGGTAGAGGGCGACCATCGCCAGCATGCAGCCGACCTGCATGTCCGGGTTAATACCACGCGCCGCTTTCACCGCCAGCGCGCTGGCGACGAACTGATGGTGCAGCACCTGGTACATGGTCTCTTCCGGGTTGTCATGCTCGGTATAAACCACCCCGGAGCAGCAGTAGCCGAACAGCGGCGCGCGCCAGTTACGCTGGTTATTGATCTCGTTGAAGGTCATCCAGTATTTCACTTTGTGCTTATAGCGCTCGAAGACCACTTCGGCGAAGCGCACAAAGAAATCGACCACTTTACGGTTGGTCCAGCCGCCGTACTGCTGCACCAGGTGCAGGGGCATCTCGAAGTGGGAGAGGGTGATCACCGGCTCGATGTTGTACTTCAGCAGCTCGTCGAACATGTCGTCGTAGAACTTCAGCCCCTCTTCATTCGGCTGGGTCTCGTCGCCCTGCGGGAAGATGCGGGTCCAGGCGATGGAGGTACGGAAGCATTTGAAGCCCATCTCGGCGAACAGTTTGATGTCTTCTTTGTAGCGGCCGTAGAAATCCACCGCTTCGTGGTTGGGGTAATATTTGCCGGCTTCAACCTGGTGGGTGATTTCACGCGGCACGCCGTGCGCCCCGCCGGTCAGCACGTCGCAGATGCTCGGGCCTTTGCCGCCCTGATCCCAGCCGCCTTCAACCTGATGCGCGGCAACCGCGCCGCCCCATAAAAAATCTTTCGGAAGGGTTAATTTTTTCATCCTGGCTAATCTCTCTAATAACTATTGCTCTCGAGTCTAGCAAAGTGAAATTGAATGTCACGATATAACAAATTACGCCAAACGTAATATGTTACATCGAAAAAACAGGTTGTTATTTTTAGCTGATTTTGCGCGCTAATTTACGTCCGAGCGTTTCGAGAATATAGATCACAGGAATTTGCGTCGTAATATCGTAGACACCGCCAATGCGCGTCTGCGGCACGTGCCAGGAGAGATTGAAATCGGCCAGTTTGGCCAGCCGCGAGTGTTCGTGACTGGTAATGGACATCACCTTGCAGCGGTGCAGGCTGAACTGGCTGGCGAAGCGCAGGATCTCTTCCGTCTCGCCGGAGACGGAAAGCACGATCGCCAGCGCGTTACGGGCCATATCGTTAGTCACCGGAAAATAGGGGTCATCAATATGATTACTAAATTTCCCGACGTTGGAGAAGAAGCGGGCGCCATATTTCGCCAGCGCGCCCGAGGTGCCTGCGCCGACGAAAATAATACGTTCGGAGGCGAGAATAATATCGACGGCCTGCTCGAGTAATTCATCGAACTCGTCATTATTAACGCTTTTAAAAAAGCTCATGATTTCGCTGGCGCCGATATTTGCCTGTTGAGGCTCGTTCTGCTCAAGATATAATTTAAAGCGCACGCGAAATTCAGAGTAGCCCTCGCACTGCAGTTTGCGGCAGAAGCGCAACACGGTGGTGGTGGAGACGCCGGCGGCTTCGGCCAGTTCGCGGATGGTCATGTACATCACTTTGTCACGATTCTTAATGACGTAGTGGTAGACCATCATCTCAAGATTATTGAGACTGGCGACAGCGGCGTGGGAGAACATACTCACAGTGGCGAACTCACAATTCATAATGACCAGGACGGAATTATATCATGCAGGCTAATGACATTACCTTTTTTCAGCGCTTTCAGGAGGACATCCTCGCCGGGCGCAAAACGATCACCATTCGCGATGCGGCGGAGTCGCACTTTAAGCCCGGCGATGTGCTGCGCGTCGGGCGCTATGAAGACGACGGCTATTTTTGCACCATCGCCGTAACCGCGACCTCGACGGTGACTCTCGACACGCTGACCGACCAGCATGCTCAACAGGAGAATATGACCCTCGGGCAGCTGCGTCAGGTCATCAGCGACATCTATCCTGGGGAGAACCAGTTTTATGTCATTGAATTCAAAACGCTTTAAGGTAAGCAGGAACAGCTGTGAGTTGAAATAAAATTGTAACTTTATGATTTTAATGTATTTACAAATATACATCGTTTTATTTTAGCTAACAGGTGTTCACTGGAATCATTCTCAGTTACCCTAAGTGGGCAATGAAAGCGTTCTTGTTTTCACGGAGTCAAATATGGTGCGCAAACCATTAATCACTCAGGGATATTCTCTGGCAGAGGAAGTTGCCAACAGCATCAGTCACGGGATCGGGCTGGTGTTCGGTATCGTCGGCCTCGTGCTCTTGCTGGTGCAGGCGGTGGACACTAACGCCAGCGCGACGGCGATCACCAGCTACAGTCTGTACGGCGGCAGCATGATTATGCTGTTTCTCGCCTCCACGCTCTATCACGCGATCCCGCATCAGCGGGCGAAACAGTGGCTGAAAAAGTTCGACCACTGCGCCATCTACTTGTTAATCGCCGGGACCTATACGCCGTTTTTGCTGGTAGGGTTGAACTCGCCGCTGGCGAAGGGGCTGATGATCGTCATCTGGAGCCTGGCGCTGCTGGGGATCCTGTTTAAGCTGACCATCGCGCACCGCTTTAAAATCCTGTCGCTGGTGACCTATCTGACCATGGGCTGGCTGTCGCTTATCGTGGTCTATCAGCTGGCGGTAAAGCTGGCGGTGGGCGGCGTGACGCTGCTGGCGGTCGGCGGGGTGGTGTACTCGCTCGGGGTCATCTTCTACGTCTGCAAACGCATTCCCTATAACCACGCTATCTGGCATGGCTTCGTGCTCGGCGGCAGCGTGTGTCACTTCCTGGCGATCTATCTCTACGTCGGTCAACACGGATAAAAAAAGAGCCCCGTAAGGGGCTCCTTGCTGCATATCCTGACCACGTCCACGCTTATCGTGGCGACGAAATTCTGCGGCCTGGTCGCCCGACTCAGCCGCTTGCGCCGCCAGCCGGCAACTGCCGAGGGATGAGGTTAAGCTTCTTCCAGCGAATAGGGCAGCGGTTCGATGCGCAGGCTGCCGGCATCGTCGCGCACGCGGAACACGCTGTCCGGCTCCATATCGTTATTCATCACCACCTGCACCAGCAGCTGGCCATCATCCAGCTGAACCGCCGCAAGCACCGTACCGGTGCGGCGCCAGTTTTCGCCCATCTTCAGCTCCAGATCTTCTCCGGCCTCCGGCACCCGGCTGGCGGTACCTGACAGCGTCCACAGCGCGCGCTTATTGGCGCCGCGGAATTTCGCCCTGGCGACCATTTCCTGGCCGGTATAGCAGCCTTTTTTGAAGCTGATACCGCCCAGCGCCTGCAGGTTGGTGGCCTGCGGAATGAACTGCCCGCTGTTGGCGCTGTCGATAACCGGCAGACCGGCTTCAATATTCAGCGCCAGCCACTGCTGGCTGTTGTTGAGCTGCGCTTCGCCGCGCAGCGCGTCGGTGACGCGATTGGCGGTGTCGACATCGGTCACCAGCAGGAAGCGTTCGCCCGGGTGTTCAAACCACAGCAGGCTGGTGGCGCCTTCGCTAACCACCGGCGTCGCGGCGTCGGGCAGGGCGGCGAACAGCGGCGCCAGCGCGGCGCGCGCCTGGAAGCCGGCCACCCCCAGCAGAACCAGATCGTCGTTGGCGGCGATGGTGACTTTGGAGAAGACGGCATATTTTTTCAGCTCGGTCAGCTGCGCGTCGCGCAGGCTGCGGCGTTCAATCCACGCGAAGCCGCCGTCGCGGCGGAATACGCGCAGGTTGCTCCACATCTTGCCTTTGGCGTCACAGTGGGCGGCAAGCAGATGCTGGGCATCGGTGAGACTGCTCACATCGGCGGTAATCTGCCCCTGCAGATATTTTTCGCTGTCCGGTCCGCTAATTGTCGCCAGCGCCCAGTCATCCAGGGTCATCAGCGTTAACGGCAGACGAGCGGAAGAGGAAGGCTGACGCGGAGGAAAAGGTGTAAAAGCCATAGTCATATCCTGAATCGCTTAACGCAGTGTGTGTGACCAATGGTAAAAGAGCTATAGTGCATTGCAAGCGCTTTCAACAGGCCATTTGTGCGCTGACGTTTGGCGACGGCCTGACGCGCGAAAACAATAAGCCCATCATTATTTTATGGTTTTTATGGAAGGATGCTCGCATTCAGCGATATTCCTGTAAAGTTACGGCAGAAAACGGGTTAAACTAACCTATATTTTGCTGCTGGAAGGTCAACATGGACATTAACAATAAAGCACGTATCCACTGGGCATGCCGCCGCGGGATGCGCGAACTCGACATCTCCATCATGCCGTTCTTTGAGTATGAGTACGATACCCTCAGCGACGCTGACAAACAGCTGTTCATTCGCCTGCTGGAAAATGACGATCCGGATCTGTTCAACTGGCTGATGAACCACGGCAAACCGGCCGATGCGGAGCTGCAGCGGATGGTAACCTTAATTCAGACACGGAATCGGGAACGTGGTCCTGTGGCAATCTGATCTCCGTATCTCCTGGCGCGCGCAGTGGTTTTCCCTGCTGCTCCACGGCGTTGTGGCGGCGCTGGTGCTGCTGGTTCCCTGGCCGTTAAGCTACACCCCGATCTGGCTGCTGCTGCTGTCGCTGGTGGTCTTTGACTGTGTGCGCAGCCAGCGACGGATCCATGCCCGTCGCGGGGAGATAAAACTGCTCACCGATTCCCGGCTGCGCTGGCAAAACGCCGAATGGGAGATCCTCGGGACGCCGTGGGTCATCAACAGCGGTATGTTGCTGCGTTTGCGCCATGTCGATACCCGACGCGGTCAGCATCTGTGGCTGGCGGCGGACAGCATGGATCCCGGAGAGTGGCGGGATCTGCGCCGGCTGGTGCTGCAAAAACCGGCGCAGGAGTAAGCGGCGTCAGGAGAAGTGTTCGGCCATTTCGCCGAGGATCTGCTCGCTCCAGCTCTGGATGCGCTCGTCGCTCAGGTCGTACTGGTTGGTTTCATCCAGCGCCAGGCCAACGAACAGTTGGCCATCAGCGATCACCGGTTTCGGGCTGGTGAACTCATAGCCTTCGGTTGGCCAGTAGCCGACAAACTTCACGCCTTTGGTCGCCAGCTTGTCATGCAGCATGCCCAGCGCGTCAAGGAACCATTCGCCATAGCCCAGCTGATCGCCCATGCCGTACAGCGCGACGATTTTGCCCTCCAGGTCCAGGGTGTCCAGCTGGTCCCAAACCGCTTCCCAGTCTTCCTGAATTTCGCCGAAATCCCAGGTCGGGATGCCGAGGATCAGTACATCGTACTGGCTCATCAGGGCGGGGGAGTCATCTTTCAGATTGTGCAACGTCACCAGCTCAGGGCCGATGATATCGCGGATTTTCTCCGCGGCCATTTCGGTGTAGCAGGTACTGGAGCCGTAAAACAGACCTATATTCATCGCGTAAACATCTCGATTCTTGCTGTGAATGGCGGGCAGTGTACCAGAAAGGCGTCCTCTTAAGGCATAATGAGAGCGTTTAACGAACAAAGAGGCCGATGTGAAACAGGATCTGGCACTAATCGAACAGTTTCTCGATGCCCTTTGGCTGGAGCGCAATCTGGCGGAGAATACGCTCAGCGCCTACCGTCGCGATTTGACGATGCTCGTGGAGTGGCTGCACCATCGCGGCCTGTCGCTGGCAAGCGTCGGCAGCGACGACCTGCAGGCGCTGCTGGCCGAGCGGCAGTCCGGCGGCTATAAAGCCACCAGCACCGCGCGCCTGCTGAGCGCCGTGCGTCGTTTCTTCCAGCATCTGTACCGGGAAAAAATTCGCCCGGACGACCCCAGCGCGCTGCTGGCCTCGCCGAAGCTGCCGCAGCGGCTGCCGAAGGATCTCAGTGAGGCGCAGGTTGAGCGTCTGCTGCAGGCCCCGCTGGTGGAGCAGCCGCTGGAGTTGCGCGACAAAGCGATGCTGGAGGTGCTGTATGCCACCGGCCTGCGCGTCTCGGAGCTGGTGGGGCTGACGATGAGCGACATCAGCCTGCGACAGGGCGTGCTGCGGGTGGTGGGCAAAGGCAACAAAGAGCGGCTGGTGCCGCTGGGGGAAGAGGCGGTACTGTGGGTGGAAAATTACCTCGAGTATGGTCGCCCCTGGCTGCTGAACGGCGTGGCGTCGGATGTCTTATTTCCCAGCCAGCGCGCCCAGCAGATGACGCGTCAGACCTTCTGGCACCGGATTAAACACTATGCCGTGCTGGCGGGGATCGACAGCGAAAAGCTCTCCCCGCACGTGTTGCGCCATGCGTTCGCCACGCATTTGCTCAATCATGGCGCCGACCTGCGCGTGGTGCAGATGCTGTTAGGACACAGCGATCTCTCCACCACGCAGATCTACACCCACGTGGCGACCGAGCGTCTGCGACAACTTCATCAACAGCACCACCCGCGGGCGTGAGTGCTGAACAAAAGGACTGAGTATGAAAAAAGGTTTATTGATGTTCACCCTGCTGGCGGCTTCCCTTTCCGGGGCGGCGCATGCCGATAGCGCGGCAATTAAACAGTCGCTGGCGAAGCTGGGTGTGCAGAGCACCGATATTCAACCGTCGCCGGTTTCCGGGATGAGCACGGTGCTGACCGACAGCGGCGTACTGTATGTCACCGACGACGGCAAGCACATCATCCAGGGGCCGATGTACGACGTGAGCGGCGCGCAGCCGGTCAATGTCACTAACCAGCTGCTGCTGGGTAAACTGAACGCGCTGAGCAACGAAATGATTGTCTACAAAGCGCCGAAGGAGCAGCACGTCATTACCGTCTTCACCGACATCACCTGCGGTTATTGCCACAAGCTGCATGAGCAGATGAGCGACTACAACGCGCTGGGGATCACCGTGCGCTATCTCGCCTTCCCGCGCCAGGGACTGCAGAGCCAGGCGGAGCAGGACATGAAGGCCATCTGGTGCGCGAAAGATCGCAACAAAGCGCTGGATGACGCTATGAACGGCAAGGGCGTGCAGCCGGCGAGCTGCAGCGTGGATATCGCTAAACACTACACCCTTGGCGTGCAGATGGGCGTCAACGGTACCCCGGCGATGGTCCTCAGTAACGGCATGGTGCTGCCGGGCTATCAGGGGCCGAAAGAGCTGAAGGCGTTCCTCGACGAGCATAAAAAACAGACAAGCGGTAACTGATTCGCGTGAAACAACAGATACAACTACGCCGCCGCGAGGCGGTTGACGGCGTCGATTTACCCGCCGATCTGCCGCCGCTGCTGCAGCGGCTGTATGCCAGCCGCGGGGTGCGCAGCGCCCAGGAGCTGGAGCGCAGCGTCAAAGGCATGCTGCCGTGGACGCAGCTCACCGGCGTTGAAAAAGCGGTCGGGATGCTGCACGACGCTTTCCAGAAAGGGTTGCACATTGTCGTAGTCGGCGATTTTGACGCCGACGGCGCCACCAGCACCGCGCTCAGCGTGCTGGCCCTGCGCGCGCTGGGCTACGGCAACGTCTCCTACCTGGTGCCGAACCGTTTTGAAGACGGCTACGGCTTGAGCCCGGAAGTGGTCGATCAGGCCCACGCCCGCGGCGCGCAGATGATCATGACCGTCGACAACGGGATCTCGTCCCATGCCGGCGTCGATCATGCCCATGCGCTGGGGATCCCGGTGCTGGTAACCGATCACCACCTGCCGGGGGAGACGCTACCGGCGGCGGAGGCCATCGTTAACCCTAACCTGCGCGATTGCGACTTTCCGTCGAAATCGCTGGCCGGGGTCGGGGTGGCGTTCTATCTGATGCTGGCGCTGCGCACCTTTCTGCGTGATAACGGCTGGTTCGATGCCCGCGGCATCGCCGCGCCGAACCTTGCCGAGCTGCTGGATCTGGTGGCGCTTGGCACCGTTGCCGACGTCGTGCCGCTGGATGCTAACAATCGTATTCTCACCTGGCAGGGGTTAAGCCGCATTCGCGCTGGCAAATGTCGGCCCGGCATTAAGGCGCTGCTGGAGATTGCCAACCGCGATCCGCAAAAGCTGGCGGCCAGCGACCTCGGTTTTGCCCTCGGGCCGCGCCTGAACGCGGCGGGGCGGCTGGACGACATGTCGGTCGGCGTCGCGCTGCTGCTATGCGATAACATTGGCGAAGCGCGCGTGTTAGCCAATGAGCTTGACGCGCTCAACCAGACGCGCAAAGAGATCGAGCAGGGGATGCAGGCGGAAGCGCTAACGCTCTGTCAGCAGCTGGAACGCAGTAGCGATACCCTGCCCGGCGGGCTGGCGATGTACCATCCGCAGTGGCACCAGGGGGTGGTCGGCATCCTCGCCTCGCGAATTAAAGAACGTTTCCACCGGCCGGTGATCGCCTTTGCGCCCACCGGCGACGGTACGCTGAAAGGCTCCGGCCGCTCCATACAGGGGCTGCATATGCGCGATGCGCTGGAGCGTCTCGATACGCTCTATCCGGGGCTGATCCTGAAGTTCGGCGGCCACGCGATGGCGGCAGGATTATCGCTGGAAGAGGCGCGCTTTGAGGAGTTTCAGCAGCGCTTTGGCGAGCTGGTGACCGAGTGGCTGGATCCCGCGCTGTTACAGGGCGAGGTCGTTTCCGACGGGCCGCTGGCGGCGGCGGAAATGAGCATGGAAGTGGCGCAGATGCTGCGCGACGCCGGGCCGTGGGGACAGATGTTCCCGGAACCGCTGTTTGACGGCCGTTTCCGCCTGCTGCAGCAGCGGCTGGTGGGCGAGCGTCACCTGAAGGTGATGGTCGAGCCGGTTGACGGCGGCCCGCTGCTGGACGGTATCGCCTTCAACGTGGATACTTCCATCTGGCCCGACAACGGCGTGCGTGAAGTCCAGTTAGCCTACAAGCTCGACATCAATGAGTTCCGCGGCAACCGCAGCCTGCAGCTGATCATCGATCACCTCTGGCCAAATTGACAACAGTGTATGAATAAGGGCGCGAATCCGGTAGAATTCCGCTCTTATCACCGCATTTTGACAAATCCATTAAAAGAAACCGACCATGTTTGAAATAAATCCGGTAAAAAACCGCATTCAGGACCTCACGGAGCGCTCCGACGTTCTTAGGGGGTATCTTTGACTACGATGCCAAGAAAGAGCGTCTCGAAGAAGTAAACGCCGAGCTGGAACAGCCGGACGTCTGGAATGAACCTGAACGCGCTCAGGCGCTGGGTAAAGAGCGTTCTTCCCTGGAAGCCATCGTAGATACCCTGGATCAGATGTCCCAGGGGCTGGAAGACGTTGCCGGCCTGCTGGATCTGGCCGTGGAAGCGGACGACGAAGAGACCTTCAACGAAGCCGTCGCCGAGCTGGATATGCTGGAAGAGAAGCTGGCGCAGCTTGAGTTCCGCCGCATGTTCTCCGGCGAATACGACAACGCCGATTGCTACCTCGATATTCAGGCAGGCTCCGGCGGCACCGAAGCCCAGGACTGGGCCAGCATGCTGATGCGCATGTACCTGCGCTGGGCGGAAGCGCGCGGCTTTAAGACCGAGATCATCGAAGAGTCCGAAGGTGAAGTCGCGGGCATTAAATCCGTGACCATCAAGATCATTGGCGATTACGCTTACGGCTGGCTGCGTACCGAAACCGGCGTTCATCGTCTGGTGCGTAAGAGTCCGTTCGATTCCGGCGGCCGTCGTCATACATCCTTTAGCTCTGCGTTCGTTTACCCGGAAGTTGAAGACGATATCGATATCGAAATTAACCCGGCCGACCTGCGCATCGATGTTTACCGCGCCTCCGGCGCCGGTGGGCAGCACGTTAACCGTACAGAATCCGCGGTGCGTATTACCCACATCCCGACCGGGTTGGTGACGCAGTGCCAGAACGACCGTTCGCAGCACAAGAACAAAGACCAGGCCATGAAGCAGATGAAAGCGAAGCTTTATGAGCTGGAGATGCAGAAGAAAAATGCCGAGAAGCAGGCGATGGAAGACAACAAGTCCGATATCGGCTGGGGCAGCCAGATCCGCTCTTACGTGCTGGATGACTCGCGTATTAAAGATCTGCGTACCGGGGTGGAAACCCGCAACACTCAGGCGGTGCTCGACGGCAGCCTGGACCAATTTATCGAAGCAAGTTTGAAAGCAGGGTTATGAGGAACCAACATGTCTGAACAACAAGCACAGGGCGCTGACGCGGCAATTGACCTTAATAATGAACTGAAAACCCGTCGCGAGAAGCTGGCTGCGCTGCGTGAGCAGGGCGTCGCTTTCCCGAACGATTTCCGTCGTGACCATACCTCTGACCAACTGCACGCTGACTTCGATGCCAAAGAAAACGAAGAGCTTGAAGCGCTGAATGTTGAAGTGGCCGTGGCTGGCCGCATGATGACCCGCCGTATCATGGGTAAAGCGTCCTTCGTCACCCTGCAGGACGTTGGCGGCCGCATCCAGCTGTACGTAGCGCGAGATGACCTGGCGGAAGGCGTTTACAACGACCAGTTCAAAAAATGGGATCTCGGCGACATCATCGCCGCCCGCGGTAAGCTGTTCAAGACCAAAACCGGTGAGCTGTCTATCCACTGCACCGAGCTGCGTCTGCTGACCAAAGCCCTGCGCCCGTTACCGGACAAGTTCCATGGCCTGCAGGATCAGGAAGCGCGCTATCGTCAGCGTTACCTCGACCTGATCTCCAACGATGAATCGCGCAACACCTTTAAAGTGCGTTCGCAGATCCTGGCGGGTATCCGTCAGTTCATGGTTGGCCGCGGCTTTATGGAAGTGGAAACCCCGATGATGCAGGTGATCCCGGGCGGCGCCTCCGCGCGTCCGTTCATCACCCATCATAACGCGCTGGATCTGGACATGTACCTGCGCATCGCGCCGGAACTGTACCTCAAGCGCCTGGTCGTGGGCGGTTTCGAACGCGTCTTCGAGATCAACCGTAACTTCCGTAACGAAGGGATCTCCGTTCGTCATAACCCAGAGTTCACCATGATGGAACTCTACATGGCCTATGCGGACTATAAGGATCTGATCGAGCTGACCGAATCCCTGTTCCGCACCCTGGCGCAGGACATTCTCGGCAACACCGAAGTGCCTTACGGCGACCAGGTGTTCGACTTCGGCAAGCCGTTTGAAAAACTGACCATGCGCGAAGCGATCAAGAAATACCGTCCGGAAACCGAGATGGCGGATCTGGATAACTTCGATTCCGCGAAAGCGATTGCTGAATCTATCGGCATCAAAGTGGAGAAGAGCTGGGGTCTGGGCCGTATCGTGACCGAGATCTTCGAAGAAGTGGCGGAAGCGCACCTGATCCAGCCGACCTTCATCACCGAATACCCGGCGGAAGTTTCTCCGCTGGCGCGCCGTAACGACGTCAACCCGGAAATCACCGACCGCTTTGAATTCTTCATCGGCGGCCGTGAGATCGGTAACGGCTTTAGCGAGCTGAACGACGCCGAAGACCAGGCGCAGCGCTTCCAGGACCAGGTTGATGCGAAAGCCGCGGGCGATGACGAAGCGATGTTCTACGATGAAGACTACGTGACCGCGCTGGAGCACGGCCTGCCGCCGACCGCCGGTCTGGGTATTGGTATCGACCGCATGGTGATGCTGTTCACCAACAGCCATACCATCCGCGACGTGATCCTGTTCCCGGCAATGCGTCCGCAGAAATAATCGCGTCTTGTGAAATGCAAAAACCCGGCTTGCCGGGTTTTTTTATGTCTGACGTGAGGCCTGAAGGCTGGCGGCGTAAATGTCTTATCCGGGCTACGCAACAGCGCAGAACCGTCGGCCTGTGCAAGCGTAGCGCCGCCAGGCATTAATGACAGACACAGGGCTGCGCCTGGCCTGGAGAATAGTCAGCTTACCCGCGCACACGCGCAACAAAGTCGGTCAGCGCCTGGCGAGCGTCCCGATTTTCCGCTTCCAGCACCATCCACGGGCTAAACGCCCACGGCGTGGCGGCCAGCGCGCTTAACATCGTTGCCAGGTCAACCCACTGATAATCCATGACTTCATCGTCGTTAGGCTGCACTTCGCTCACCACGCGCGCGGCATACACCGGGCATACTTCGTTCTCAACGATGCCGTTCGGGGCGACCGCCCGGTAGCGGAAGGCCGGGTGAACCGGCACGATGTCGGCGATCTCCACGCCGAGTTCGAAGCGACAGCGGCGCGTGACGGCCTGCTCGAAGGTCTCGCCCTGCTGGGGGTGTCCGCAGACGGAGTTGGTCCACACCCCGGGCCAGGCTTTTTTGCCCAGCGAACGGCGGGTGACCAGCAATTGACCCTGCTGATTAAACAACCAGCAAGAGAACGCGAGATGTAAAGGGGTATCAAGCGTGTGGGCGGCATACTTCTCCAGCATACCGGCAGGCTGATCCTGCTCATCCAGTAAAATGACGTGTTCCCCGGCCATGACGACTCCTGAAAATAAAAAATGACCCGGCACAAACCCGCCGGGTCATGTACTCAGGCCTCTAGGGTAGCCGATAAATGGAAGAAAGGCATTACCAAAACAAGCCCTGCAGTCCGCTCTGTGAGCGGCAACGCGTCATGGCGGGCAAGTCCACCACGACGTGCGGCTCCAGCAGCAATCGCTGTCCGTCGCGGGCCGTATTCGATGGCAGGGGGATATTGGTTTCGCCATCAGGGATGACGCCCTGCGCCGCGGACTGGTATGATATTCGCCCTGATTGCGAGGTAAGTGGTTGTGTTAAGTGCAGGATGCCTGATGATGAAACGCGTTTTTATGACACTGATGCTGGTGGTAAGCCTGGCGCTGGCCGGCTGCTCCAGCAACTCCGATTCCGGTACGACCTACACCGTCAAACGCGGCGATACCCTGTATGGCATCTCCCGCACCACCGGCACCAGCGTTCGCGATCTGGCCCGCCTGAATAATATCTCGCCGCCCTACACCATTGAGGTGGGGCAGAAGCTGAAGCTTAACGGCAGCAGTTCAACGAAGACAACGAAGAAAAAATCTTCCTCCACGCGCACGGCGGCGGTCACGCCTTCGTCCGCGGTACCTCAGTCCTCCTGGCCGCCGGTGGGACAGCGCTGCTGGCGTTGGCCGACCAGCGGCAAAGTGGTCCTGCCTTATTCCACCGCCGATGGCGGCAATA
The DNA here is from genome assembly GCF_040064755.1 of Klebsiella sp. GB_Kp056. Taxonomy (NCBI): domain Bacteria; kingdom Pseudomonadati; phylum Pseudomonadota; class Gammaproteobacteria; order Enterobacterales; family Enterobacteriaceae; genus Klebsiella; species Klebsiella sp. GB_Kp056. Next base: position 181,611 of record NZ_JBEAJA010000054.1, read on the forward strand.
AAGGCATTGATATCGCCGGGACTCGCGGCCAGCCCGTGTACGCCGCCGGGGCGGGCAAGGTGGTCTACGTCGGCAACCAGCTGCGCGGCTATGGCAACCTGATCATGATTAAGCACAGCGAGGATTACATCACCGCCTATGCCCACAACGATAAGCTGATGGTGAATAACGGCCAGAGCGTGAAGGCCGGCCAGCAAATCGCCACCATGGGCAGTACGGATGCCGACTCAGTGCGTCTGCATTTTCAGATCCGCTATCGGGCGACGGCCATCGATCCGCTGCGCTATCTGCCGCCGCAGGGCAGTAAGCCTAAGTGCTAAAAGGTTATTTTATCGCCAGTCAGCATCCGGCGGGCTTGTCACAGGGTGCGTAAGGGCTATAATGCTTCTCGCACCTCTTCGCGGGCGTAGTTCAATGGTAGAACGAGAGCTTCCCAAGCTCTATACGAGGGTTCGATTCCCTTCGCCCGCTCCAAACTCAAGTCTCCTGAAGTCTATCCAACTCAATTTTACCTTGATAAATAAGAAGTTATAGCATTCTGTTAGTCTATTGAACTCCGACGGAGGACTCCTCTTTGGTTGCGGGATCGGCGTTTTGCGCTGCTGGCGCTGGAGTAGTAGCGTTTAGTGATATTTTCGCACTTATCCTGTTTCCGCAGGATGAGTGATTTTACGCAACCGGCTCGCGCTGACGACGACCGATACCGCAGAGGCCGCGGCGGCGCTCCACAGCGCAACATGAATTGACCTTTCATCTGCTGCCAGCAGAACGCCTACGGCGGCGGCTCCCAGGCACTGCCCGAAAGTGCGCATAATGGATAAAACTCCGGACGCATAACTCGCGTGCTCACGAATAACGTTTGAGAGCATTTCCCGGTTATTGGGACTCTGAAAGCAGCCAAACCCTATTCCGCACACCAGACTTCGCAGGCAGATATCCCACATTGGAGGGCTGGCGGGTAACGTCGCCAGCAGGATCAAACCGACGACAAATATCACCAGCCCCAGGGTGGATATCGCCGGGGCTGATATCGTGTCCGCCCAACGGCCTGCATGCGGCGCAATCAGCACGATCCCTAACGGCCACGGCGTAAACAGCAGGGCAGACACTACCGGACTGTAGCCGTATTCGCTCTGAAACAGGAAGGGTAGCGCAATAAAGGTGATCCCCTGGCTGACAAAAGCAATCATCGACGTGAAGGCCGCGAGGGTAAAACGTTCATTTTTAAACATGGTCGGCGGCAGTAAGGGATGACCCGTGCGGCGGATTTGCCAGATAAAAGCCATGCCGCTCAGTGCAGCGAGAGCCATCCAGCAAAGGCTGCCAAATTGAGAAGTAGCGTTCTGGAGGCTGTTCGCCGCCATGATCGTCGAACCCAACAGCAGCGCCGACAATATGGCGCCCACGGTGTCGAAGGGCGCCTGCATACGGATCGCATCCCGCGGCAGCGCTCTGACCGCCAGCAGTAAGGCGAGGGTGCCGGGAAGAACGTTTATCGCAAACAGCCATTGCCAGCTCAGGGTGTGAAGGATCGTACCGCCCAATACCGGACCGATAGCGGAGCTGGAGGCAATGAGCAGGGCATGGAACCCCAGAATGCGGCCAAGTAAGCGTCCGGGAAATACGGACCTGAGTATTGCGGGGGCAATACTCAGCGTCGCCGCGCCGCCGATCCCCTGAAGCACGCGCATACCGATAAGCACTTCGGGCTTATTCGCCAGCGCGCAACCCAGTGATGTCAGGGTAAAGGTCGTCAGGCCCGCCAGAAATACGGGGCGATAACCCAGACGGGCCGCAAGCGCCGCGAATATCGCCAGCGTCATCGCAGCCGCCAGCAGATACCCGTTGGCGAACCAGACGGCAATACCGGCAGGTACCTGCAAATCCTGAGCCATTGAGGGCAGGGCAATGTTGATCATGGTGCCATCAAACACGCCCATTAAGGTGGTGGTCATGATTGCGGCCATCACCCGTGCGCGCGCCGGGCCAGGCAGTCCTTCGTCGCCGGGTTGGCTGGAAAAGAGCGTCATCATTTGTCCTCTGAGAAGAGTGTATGGATGACAAAACTATAAAGATGGCTTTTACCGGGCGGAAGGCGCACTATTTTCACTTTATTGTTGCATCAAACGCCTTATCTTAATGTGCTGGGAGAAAGGGGAATGTCTGATCCCGATTTTAATTTGCTGGTAGCACTCGACATATTGCTGAGTGAAGCGAGTGTCGCAGGTGCGGCACGTCGTCTGAACCTCAGCACCTCAGCCATGAGCCGGACATTAAGCAGGTTACGCGATGTCACAGGAGACCCGATCCTGGTGCGCGCCGGGCGTAACATGGTACTGACCCCGTGGGCCGAAGCGACCCGGGATCGCGCCAGGCGTGCAGTGCACGATGCCAGGGCGGTATTGCAGCCCTCAACGGAAACGTTCTGCGCGCGAAGTCTGGCGCGTCTTTTTACCATCAGGGCAAACGATGGTTTTGTGGTGGCGTTTGGGCCTGCGCTCATCGCAGCGGTTGCCGACGCCGCGCCGGATGTCTGTATACGCTTCGCGCCTAAGCCGGAAAAAACGTCGCGCTATCTTCGGGAAGGGCTGGTTGATCTGGAGATTGGAGTTCAGAGTAATATGGGGCCAGAAATACGGCTGCAACGACTGTTTGAGGATCGGTTTGTTGGCGTCGTGCGTAAAGGGCACCCGCTGGCTAAGCAGGCAGAAATAGGCGTGGGTGATTATGTCGCCTGGGGTCATGTGGTAGCGTCACCCGAGGGCGCGTTGCACGGATCCGTTGACGATGCGCTGGCAGAACTGGGGACAAAACGTAAAATTGCGAGCGTTGTTCCGGGATTTCCGACAGCACTGTCCGTGGCGTTGGAATCGGATCTTATCGCCATGATACCCGCACTCTATTTACTCAATCAGCAGGTAACGGACCAGGTACACGTTTTCGAGCTGCCGTTCAAAAGCCGTCGTATTACGGTATCGCAGATGTGGCACCCAAGAATGGAACGCGACCCCGGTCACCGCTGGCTGAGAGAGCAAATTCTTGCGATATGCGGTGTGGCCAGGTCAGTCATGACTAAGGAGCCAGTATAGCGATTGCTATAACATCAACTTATACTAAATTGATAATACAATTAATTGATATTTAAGATAAAATACATTAAGCGAAGTAGCGGTGTAATAGCTAAATTGAGATGTCCATCTCTGACCAAATAGACATGTCCGCGCTTCAGTCTCGCCACAGCGATCGCTGCTTTCAAAGGATGAGACTCATGACGGCATACGGAACGGAAATTTTCTCAATGAGCGATCTGAACAGACTCACGATCGAAGTCTCCATACTTCGATAGACCGTTTATGTTCTTTCTGCGAGACCTAATCGAAAGCCCTCGTGGTACCTTAAATTAACAATTAACGACGACTAAAGGACAGCTTTCCTGTCCTTTATCCTTTTTTATTCAGCTTTGCTCTCGCGCGATCGCAACACTTCACCGACCACCGGGGCGGCGGTAAACGCATTTGGCCATCCCGCGTAGAACGCTGCCTGGGCGACCACTTCTCCGGCCTCTTCAGCCGAAAGCCCATTATCCATGGCCCTGTTTAGGTGGTAGCCAATCTGCGCGCTCTGTCCGGCGGCGATTAACGCGCTGACCGTCACCAGACTTCTGTCGCGGGGCGTAAGCGCGGGCCGTTGCCAGAGGTCGAGAAACAGCGGGTCGGCGGTAAATTTAACCAGGCCAGGCGAAATGGGGCCGACATTTTTCTCCACGGTATCTGCACGCTGTTTCTCTACCTGTTCATTGAGGGGCAGCAGCGTCGGCGAGGCGGAGGGAAGGGCCTCTGCCGTCACGCCCCTGGTTTCAAAGATGGCTTTCGCGACGCTGACGGCTGATATTGCATTGGGCCAACCTGAGTAGAACGCCAGATGGGTAATGATCTCTGATACTTCGGCTGGCGTCACGCCGCTATCGAGTGCAACTTCAATATAGTGCTTAAGCTCGCCAGGCTGGTTGCGGGCAATCAGCATCGCCACCGTCACGATGCTGCGGTCGCGGGCGGACAGGGCCTCACGTTGCCAGAGGTCGTTGCTGATGGCCTCGCGGCCGAAGCGCGCCAGCGCTGGCGACACCGCTTGAATATCAGCGTCCGCAAGGGTGGAAGGGGTAATTTTCATCATAGCTTCATCTCTTTGTTCGTTGGCATAAGCAAAATCAGACAGCACAAGCGACAAGGCTGCCGCGGCAATCACGTTTTTCATATTTGCTCCTTTCCGATCCACAGGGCGGATCGTTAGCGTGTCCACACCTGAGGATGGTCTTTGGCTTGCGGCGTGTTTTGCGCCATCACGCCTGTGAGGAAGTGCGGCTGATAGGCTTCTTCCAGATAACGGATTTCTTCCGGGCTCAGTTGAAGGGCTACAGCGTTGACCGCACCGTCAACATGATGCTTTTGCGTGGCGCCGACCATCGGGGCGGTGACTTTAGTCAGCAGCCAGGCCAGCGAAATTTCGGTCATGGAGACCTGATGTCGTTCGGCAAGTTCAGCGACGCGGGCAATAATGATCCGATCCTGCTCTGCCGTGTCGTCGTATTTGCCCCGGGCATAATCATCTTCCACCGCTCGCCGCGTGTGGCCTTCTTGACGGGAGAGACGGCCGCTGGCCAGCGCGCTATAGGGAGTCATGGCGATACCCTCTTCCGCGCACAGCCCGAACAGCTCTCGTTCATCTTCACGCATAATCAGGTTGTAATGGCTCTGCACAGAAACAAAGGACGTCAGCCCCTCGCGTTCGGCAAGGGCGTTCGCCTTCGCCAGCTGCCAGGCATAACAATTGGAAATGCCAATCGCGCGCACCTTGCCGGCGGCGACAGCGGCATGCAGCGCCTCCAGCACGTCGATAACCGGGGTGTTGTAATCCCAGATGTGGTAAATGTAGAGGTCGATGTAGTCCATCCCGAGGTTTCGCAGACTCTGGTCAAGCGAGCGGGTGATCGCCTGTTTTCCGCTGATCCCCTCGGCAATCTGGGCAGCGGTTCGTGGCAGAAACTTGGTGGCCAGCACCACATCCTCGCGTTTTGCCATCTCCCGCAGCGCCCGGCCAACGTACCGTTCGCTGGAGCCGTTCTGATAGGCGATGGCGGTATCGTAAAAATTGATGCCCTGTTCGAGGCCGTAGCGGATGATGTCCCGGCTGGCTGTTTCGTCCAGCGTCCAGCGATGCTGACCCGTTGACGGATCGCCAAACCCCATACATCCCATGCAGATGCGGGAGACCATTAAGTCACTCTTCCCGAGCCGGATATACTGCATCTTTATTTTCTCCCTTTGGGCTATTCCACCAGAGTTTTAAGCCGTGCGATCAGTCTGGCCGCGTGTTCCCGGGCACGCGTTTTTTGCTGAGCGATTTGGTCGGCATCCCGGTCGGCGTAGCTAATGCCGCAGGTATAAACCGGCACCAGCAGCTCAAGATTGCACAGCCTGGCCGTGGTCTCGAAGGGAAGGAGATACTCTTCAATGGCATGGCCAAAGAAACCGTCAGCGGTATAGAGCGCCTGTGGCGCTCCCGTGGTGAAGGAGAGGATCAGCTTTTTACCACCCAGTTTCGCCGTTGAACCATGCGCGAAGCCGTGAACAAAGACCTCGTCCAGCCATTGTTTCATTAACCCGGGCAGCCCATACCAGGAAAAAGGGAACTGCCAGACAATCACATCCGCCTTCAGCAGGCTTTCCTGCTCTGCGGTGATGTTGAATTTGCCGTCCGGATAGAGCCAGTCCAGACGACGGATTTCCGCGTCAGGCAGGACGGTCGCCAGCTCATTGAGGATGGTGGCGTTGGCGATGGAATGGTTAAGATCCGGATGCCCGGAAACGATAAGGATATGAGGCTTTCCCATCGTTACTCCTGAGGTTTAAATTCGGCAGAGAAGAGGTTTTCCCAGTTAATAAACGAGCCGAGTGGAATACACTCGAAGGTTAATAAACCCGCCTTCGCCAGCGGAAATTCGGCCATGACGTTATTCGCCTCTTCCACGGTGTCGCACTCGAGGAAAATAGCGACGCCGGGTCGGTCCTGACGGAAATAGATGTCGCGGATAAAGCCAGATTTATACAGCCTCCAGGCGTGGAGGGCTTCCGCGGTAAGGTGCGGCGCATAGTGCTCCAGCGTTGCGCCGGGCGCGGGGATATCCAGACATAAAATTCGCATCGTTGTCTCCGGAAAGTCGTTATCAGCGGGAAGAGACAAAAGTATACGAGCCACTGGGAGTGAAGATTAGGCGGTCATTGACTTAAGAATATTTAGCCTGTACTTAATAATCAGGCGAGACTGTCGCAAGGAGATGCTATGAATAACGCCCTTTATAATCAAATACGCATCTTTCAGAGCATTGCGCGCGAAGGCAATATCTCGGCCGCGGCGAGGAAATTAGAAATCACGCCGCCGTCTGTCAGCAATGCCCTCAAGCTGCTGGAGGAGCATATAGGTCATCCGCTTTTTGTGCGTACCACCCGGCGAATCGAGCTGACGGAAACCGGCCAACAGCTGCTGGAGCAGACCGCTGCGGCGGTCGAGGTCCTGGAAACATCGCTGGAGAGCCTCCGCGACCAGAATCGGGAACCCTCCGGGGCGGTGAGAATTACGCTCTCGCGCTTTGCCTACCTGCTTATTCTTAAACCGGCGATGGCGGCTTTCTGTCAGCAATACCCGGGGATCCAACTGGAAATATCGGTCTATGACGGTACCGTCAATATCATTGAAGAACGATTCGACCTTGGGATCCGCTTTGGCGATATTCTCGAAGGCGGGGTGGTCGCCCGCCCGTTAATGAAACCGTTTCGCGAAGGGTTATATGCCTCCTCAGCCTATCTGGCCGAATATGGCGTGCCTGAGTCGCCCGCCGATCTCAGCCATCACCGGCTGATTGGCTATCGCTTTATGACCAACCACCGCATCCTGCCGCTGATCCTCAATGACCACGGCGAGCAGCTCACCGTGGAGATGCCGGGGCAGTTAATCAGCAATGATATTGACGTCATGGCAGACGGTATCCGCCATGGACTGGGGATTGGCCGCCTGTTTGAACCCATCTGGCGGCTACAGCCCGATCGTGAACAGTTTCTACCGGTGATGGAGGACTACTGGAAAACCTATCCGCCGGTTTATCTCTATTACCCAAAAAACGCGGGTAAAACGAAAAGGGTGAAAGCCCTGATTGATTTTCTGATAGCGCATACCGCGGCATAAAGGCTATTTTGCGTGCGAAATGTCTGAAGGCGCCGGCCCTGTCTTTCCCTCTGCCTTAACCCTATACTCCCTGCGGATAAAGCGGTTTTTTATCGCGGCGCATGTTGCCGTTCAACGGCCATCCCATCGTCCACGCGATGGGCGGGAAATATCAATAAGGGAGAGGCAGCAATGGGCAGACGCTTAATGGTCTGTATGTTCGCGCTGGTGGCGTTTTCGGCCAGCGCAGCGCAGGGCGTTCACGGTGGCCATAACGGCCAGTCGGTGATCGCTGGCGCCGACGGCGGCAACGGTTCGGACGGCGGCAGTAGCGATAACTCCTCGGGGCGGGCAGGGTGCCCGGGCGGCACCGATCCCGATAAGCATGGCCAATTTTATCTGCCCGGGACCCGCGAACCCTGCAATCCTGGCCCCCAGGATGCAGAGAAAGTCGGGTCTTCCCGCTAGCGTTCAGCTCAGATCGTGCAGCGCTTTGTCCAGCGGTGGGGAAAGCTGAATATCCAAAAAGGCAACCGCCAGTCCGCCGCGCTCCGGTGAGCAGCACATGACGCCCGCTTTCACCGGGCCTGGCGGAAAGTAGCCGAGCCGCAGCAGCGGCCAGCGCTCGCCGTCGGTCGAATATTGCAGCCTTAACGCATCGCCTTTGCGGGTCAGACGCAGCCAGAAGGTGCGTGGGTCGCCGGGAAAAAGCCCGGTGGCCCAGTCGGAGTGGGTTAGCGTCAGCACGCTGCCGATGGCCGGGGCATCGTCATTAAACTCAATCCCCGCCTTCAGCCAGGTCTGCTCGTCCGCCATCATCATCAGCCCGGCCTGGTCGTAAAGCGTGGTGAAATCCGCACAGATTTTTGCCTGCAGGGTAAAATCGCCCTCCACCTCAGCGGCATAAAGATGGCCGGAGAAGCGCTTGAAACCATACCAGGTATGGCGCCAGAAGTCGGTATGCTTATCGGTGACCACCGTCAGGCCGTCGGCATCGCGGCGCCACTCGGCAGGTTCATTGATCCAGTGAAAGGATGGCTGCATGTTTCCTCCGGAACAGGCTTATAACAGCGACTGCAGCGCGGGCGACGCCATGCTGGCCTCAAAGGGGATAATCTCCGTATGGGCGAGACCCAGCTGCTGGAAGGGATCCTGGCTCAGACGCGCTTCCAGAATTTCCCGGCTGTCGCATGTCGCCAGAATCACCCCGCCGGTGCGGGGAATACGGCGGCCGGAGGTGAGAAAGAGGCCGTCAGCATAGCCTTTTTTGAGCCATTCCACGTGGGCGGGGATCGCGCTGTCAATCTCTTCGAGCGGTTTTATATACGTTAAAACAACCACATAAATCGTACTCATCCTGAAAACCCTGTCAATCCGATGGGATCTTCAGCCTGACATATTTCGATGATGGTTAAAAGAAAACGCGGCATTTTTGCGTGCTATTGAGCAGGAGGCACATGTTGCAACGGTATGGAGATTTATCGCGGCTGTAAAAAACACATATGTTTTTTCGAATGCATATTGATCTTTGTTCGTGGTCCCGTATGCTGTCCGTCACGCTTGAGGAGAAACCATGTCTTTATTGCCCCTGCAACTGTTCAAAAACCTCGCCGATGAAACCCGGCTGGGGATCGTGCTGTTGCTCAAGGCGCGGGGAGAGCTGTGCGTGTGCGATCTCTGTACGGCGCTCGCCCAGTCCCAGCCCAAGATCTCCCGCCATCTGGCAATGCTGCGGGAGAGCGGGCTGCTGCTGGATCGAAAACAGGGTAAGTGGGTCCATTATCGCCTCTCTCCGCAGATGCCGTCCTGGGCGGCGCAGGTGATTGAGCAGGCCTGGCTAAGTCAGCAGGACGATGTGCGGCTGATGGTCAGCAGACTGACTGACGGGCCGGGTTGTCGGTAAAAAATTTATCTTAACATATATGATTTTTCGAATGTGATTGGTGGGGGAACGATGTTGCTTGCAGGTGCGATTTTTGTCCTGACCCTGGTGCTGGTGATCTGGCAGCCGCGGGGGTTAGGGATCGGCTGGAGCGCGGCCTTTGGCGCGGCGCTGGCGCTGGTCACCGGTGGAGTACAGATAGCCGATATCCCGGTGGTGTGGCATATCGTCTGGAATGCCACCGCCACGTTTATCGCCGTGATCATTATCAGCCTGCTGCTCGACGAGTCCGGCTTTTTTGAATGGGCCGCGCTACACGTTTCCCGCTGGGGAAGAGGGCGGGGTCGTCTGCTGTTTACCTGGATTGTCCTGCTCGGCGCGGCGGTGGCGGCGCTGTTTGCCAACGACGGCGCGGCGCTGATCCTCACGCCCATCGTAATTGCCATGCTGCGGGCGCTGGGTTTCAGTAAGGGAACGATGCTGGCCTTTGTCATGGCAGCCGGGTTTATTGCCGATACCGCCAGCCTGCCGCTGGTGGTGTCGAATCTGGTGAATATCGTTTCGGCAGATTTCTTTGCCATTGGCTTCAGGGAGTACGCTTCGGTGATGGTGCCGGTCGATCTCGCGGCGATCCTCTCCACCCTGGCGATGCTGCACCTGTTCTTTCGCAAGGATATCCCGCCGGCCTGGGATATGGCGTTACTGAAAGCGCCGGCCACGGCGATAAAAGATACGGCGACGTTCCGCACCGGCTGGGGCGTGCTGCTGCTGTTGCTGGTCGGCTTTTTCGTTCTTGACCCGCTGGGGATCCCGGTCAGCGCCATCGCGGCGCCGGGAGCGGGGATCCTGTTTGCTGTCGCGAAGCGCGGGCGGGTGATAAACACCGGCAAGGTGCTGCGCGGCGCCCCATGGCAGATTGTGATCTTCTCGCTGGGGATGTATCTGGTGGTGTATGGCCTGCGAAACGCCGGATTAACGGATTATCTGACCACGGTGCTGAACATGCTGGCGGAGCGCGGGCTCTGGGCCGCAACGCTGGGCACCGGTATCCTGTCGGCCTTCCTCTCTTCGATCATGAATAATATGCCCAGCGTGCTGGTCGGCGCCTTGTCGATTGATGGCAGCGCGGCAACAGGGACGATCAAAGAGGCCATGATATATGCCAACGTCATCGGCTGCGATCTGGGGCCCAAAATCACGCCGATTGGTAGCCTGGCCACGCTGCTCTGGCTGCATGTGCTGACGCAGAAGCACATCACCATCGGTTGGGGGTATTATTTCCGCTGCGGCATCATCATGACCCTGCCGGTGCTGCTGGTAACGCTGGCCGCGCTGGCGCTGCGTCTCTCCTTCAATCAGCCATGAGAACGTGCTATGAGCATCACCATTTACCATAACCCTGAATGCGGCACCTCGCGTAATACCCTGGCGCTGATCCGCAACAGCGGCGCTGAGCCCACCATTATCTATTATCTGGAGACGCCGCCGTCGCGCGATGAGCTGCGCCAGTTAATCGCCGCGATGGCGATCCCGGTGCGGGCGCTGCTGCGGCAAAACGTCGAACCCTACGATGCGCTGGGCCTGGCGGAAGAGCGGTTTACAGATGACCAGTTAATCGACTTTATGCTCCAGCATCCGATCCTGATCAACCGTCCGATCGTGGTGACGCCGCGGGGCACCCGGCTCTGCCGCCCGTCAGAGGTGGTGCTGGAGATCCTGACGGCGCCGCAAAAAGGCGCCTTCGTGAAGGAAGACGGTGAGCGCGTCATTGATCGGGCGGGGCAGCGTGTGAAATAGCGCGCAAAATGGCGCCGGCTATAGCAGCCGGCAAGCCATGTGCATCCTGCCTCGCGGGAGGCTCTCCGGGTGTGAAACACCTGGATGGCTGAACAATATTCTCCCTTAGCGCTATTTCTGCCTCCTCAGGCCCGTTTCCCTTACTTTTCCTGTCGTTATATGCCCTGCCTGCACCGACGGTTTTTGTCCTTTGTTACTCAATCAACTTACTGTTTTTAATAAATAAAATTATGTATTCTTTACAATGGCATAATGTCAACGCCGTTTGCGCTTTTGCGAACATTAAATCTATAAAAGTAGATGTTTGTCGACTTTTCATCTAAAAAGGGAAGGTAAGGGGCTGGACAAAACCACTGCATGGTTATCAAATGGTTAAAAATGCTCGCTTCTGATGTTAAGACAAACAAATTATAAATCGTCAGCCCGCTTTATACGGTTAACTTGCGCTGCGGCGCACCTTATCTGGAGAATTTATGCATTCCTCTGTTAATAAAAACGAAAGCCGTACCTTTTTCGGCCATCCTTATCCGCTGGGCTCCCTGTTCTTCACCGAAATGTGGGAGCGCTTCTCGTTTTACGGCATCCGCCCCTTACTGATCCTGTTTATGGCGGCGACGGTTTACGACGGCGGAATGGGGCTGGCGCGGGAGAACGCCTCGGCGATCGTCGGGATTTTTGCCGGCAGTATGTATCTGGCCGCGCTGCCGGGCGGCTGGCTGGCGGATAACTGGCTTGGCCAGCAGCGCGCCGTCTGGTACGGCTCGATTCTGATCGCCCTCGGGCACCTGTCGATCGCCCTGTCGGCATGGCTGGGCAACGACCTGTTCTTTATCGGCCTGATGTTTATCGTCCTCGGTTCCGGGTTGTTTAAAACCTGTATCTCGGTGATGGTCGGCACTCTGTATAAAAAAGGCGACGCGCGCCGCGACGGCGGTTTCTCGCTGTTCTACATGGGGATCAACATCGGCTCGTTTATCGCGCCTTTGATCTCCGGCTGGCTGATTAAATCCCATGGCTGGCACTGGGGCTTCGGCATCGGGGGGATCGGGATGCTGGTGGCGCTGATCATTTTCCGTGTCTTTGCCGTGCCGTCGATGAAGCGCTATGACGCAGAGGTCGGCCTCGACTCCACCTGGAACAGTCCGGTGGCGAAAAAGAATGGCGTTGGGGCGTGGCTGCTGGCGCTGGCGCTGGGAGTGGCTGTGCTGGTCACGCTCATTAGCCTGGGCACGATCGTGATTAACCCGGTGGCGGTGGCCAGCGTGCTGGTCTATGTGATTGCCGCTTCCGTAGCGCTCTATTTCATCTGGCTGTTCGTCTTCGCCGGCCTGAACCGTAAAGAGCGGGCGCGCCTGCTGGTGTGCTTTATTTTGCTGGTCTCGGCGGCCTTTTTCTGGTCGGCATTTGAACAGAAACCGACCTCATTCAACCTGTTTGCTAACGACTATACCAACCGGATGATCGGCGATTTTGAGATCCCCGCGGTCTGGTTCCAGTCGATTAACGCCTTATTTATCATTCTCCTCGCCCCGGTATTCAGCTGGGCGTGGCCAGCGCTGGCGCGTAAAAACGTTCGTCCGGGCAGCATGACCAAATTCGTCATTGGCATCCTGTGCGCGGCGGCGGGCTTTGGCCTGATGATGCTGGCGGCGCAGAACGTCCTGAACAACGGCGGGGCCGGTGTGTCGCCGCTGTGGCTGGTGGGCAGCATCCTGATGCTGACGCTCGGCGAACTGTGCCTGAGCCCGATTGGTCTGGCGACCATGACCCTGCTGGCGCCGGAGAGAATGCGCGGCCAGATGATGGGGCTGTGGTTCTGCGCCAGCGCGCTGGGTAACCTGGCGGCGGGCCTGATTGGCGGTCACGTGAAGGCCGATCAGCTGTCGCTGCTGCCGGACCTCTTCGCCCGCTGCTCCATCGCGCTGCTGATCTGCGCCGCCGTGCTGGCCGTGCTGATTGTCCCGGTCCGCCGGATGCTGGAGAACAGTCAGTCCAGCGGTGCGCAAAAATCCGTCAGCAACGCCTGACGCGATCCCCAGGCCGGTCCCGCGGGACCGGCTTGTTTTTTGTCCAACCCCCGCCCCTGCAGTGCAAAATCCCCTTTTCTGAATGCGCGATGTCCCATAACGTGAGCGTGTTCTTTGAAATCACGTCGCTTTCCGGTCCATAGTGTAGTCAGGTTTACTATGTGGTTAATATAAGGACACACCTATGCCAGCAGTCATTGATAAAGCATTGGATTTCATTGGTGGTATGAATACGTCTGAGCCAGTACCACAGTCTATGGATGAAAGTACCGCGAAGGGAATTCTCAAATATTTGAAAGAGCTGGGCGTGCCAGCCAGCCCGGCCGACGTCGCTGAGCGCGGTCAGCAGCAAGGCTGGAGCGCCGGGTTTACCGACAAAGTGGCGGAGTGGGCTGAACGGGTCGCCGCCGGCGAACGGCTGGTGATTAAGCATCCGGAATTCTTTTCCACCTACATGCGGGAAGAGCTGCGCGCCCTGGTGTAATCACCGCGCAGCAACCCCGCGTCTTCTGTTTAATGCCTTCCCCACTGGGGAAGGCATTCTGGCTGATGACAAACCTGTTTCATTATTGTGCCCGCATTTCTGCCGGGTGGCGGCTTTCGCCTTACCCGGCCTACGAAAGACCGCAATATCAAACCGTTATGCGGTTGGCCGTAGGCCCGCGCAAGCGCAGCGCCGCCGGGCAATCCCTGAAGACGGTTTAATGCCTTCCCCACCGGGGAAGGTATTTTTGTTACTGGCCGCGGTAGCCGCCGCCCAGGGCTTTGATCAGGGTAATGTCGGTGCTCAACCGCTGGGCCTCAATATCCAGCAGCAACAGCTGCTGGGCAAGGACCGCCCGCCGGGCCTCTTCGGCGGCGTAGCGGCTGAGCAGGCCGCGCTGATAATGGGCGCGAGCGCTGTCGGTGGTGGTCTGCGCCGCGGTGACCTTCAGCTGCTGCAGCGCGCGCTGCTGATTCAGGTCGTTAAGCTGGCTGGAGCTGATGGCGACATCGCGAACCGCGTCCAGCACCGCCTGGTTGTACTGTTTGATCAGAATATTGCTGGCGGTGCGCACCGACTGCAGATTGGCGTTCAGACGACCGCCGTCGAAGATCGGCAGATAGAGCCCAGGCAGCAGGTTGATCTGCTGGAAAGAGGACTTAAACAGATCCCCGACGCTCAGGGCGTTATAGCCCCAGAACGCTTTGATATCAAAATGGGGATAAAACGCCGCTTTCGCCGCATCGACCTGGCTCAGGGAGGCGGTCACATACCCGCGCAGCGCCTGCAGGTCCGGGCGGCGGGCCAGCAGCTCGAAAGAGAGCGACGGCGGCAGCGTCTCCTGGAGCGCAGGCAGCGCCACTGGATGGATCGCCGGCATGCTTTGCGCATCGGCGCCGATCAGCGCCCGCAGGGTTTCACGATACTGGGTCAGCGTCCCCTCGGCGCTGATGATCTGCTGGCGGGCGGCGAGCTGTTCGGCCTGGGCGTTGGCCACATCCACACTGTCTTCCACGCCGCGTTGGGTCCGGTGCTCGTGGGCCGCCACCGAGAACTGGGCAATGCCTTCCAGGTCCTGCAGCAGCGCGATTTTCTGGAACGTCGCCTGCATGGCGAAATAGAGCTGCGCCACGCTGCTGGCGATGTCGAGCTCAATGCCGGCGGTCTCCGCCAGCCGGGCGTTTTTCTCGCCAATGGCGGCGGCAACCCGGGCGCGATCGGCTCCCCAGAGATCGATATTCAGCTGCGCCCCGACGCCAACGGTGTTCAGCGTATACCAGGGACCGTTCTTATCCACCGGCAGGGAGTAGGAGTAGGGCCAGCTAAAGGATTTGTCGGTGATCCGCAGGCGGTTTTGCGCCGCGACGGCGGTGGCCTGCAGGCCCATCGCCGACTGGGCGAGTTCCACCGTGGACTGCGACTGAGAGATGCGCAGCCGGGCGGCCTGCATGGTCGGCGAGTTCTGCAGCGCCCGGTTGATCAGCATATTGAGCTGAGGATCCTCATAGGCCTCCCACCAGCGGGCTGCCGGCCAGTCGCTATTCGCCAGGTGGATCACCTGCGCCAGCTGGGCCTGCTGCGGATTGACGATGGCGACCTGGGCTGGCTCGTCCTGGATCAGCGCGCAGCCGCTGAGCAGCGTCAGCGTCAGGGTAAGGAGAGTGCCGCGCAGCCGCGCGGAGAAAGGAAGGATCATCATGACGTTTTAGCCTGTTGCTCAGTCGCTATCGGTGTCGGGCCCCAGTCGGGCAGGGCGGCCAGCGCGGCGGCCAGCGCCGGGCCAAAGGGGTTAGTCAGGTCGGCGGCCAGCTGCTCGGCAGGCGCTGTCGCCTCCTGTTCGATACGTTCGGCGTAGCGCCGCAGCTGTTCGGCGCAGCGGGTCAGGGTCGGGTCTCCCGGCGCGGCGTTGAGCCGGTACCCTTCGCTGAGGCGGGCGATCTCCTCGGCCCGGGCGAGGGTGGCGCGCATCGGCCAGTCTTTCGCCTGGGGCCAGGGGTGGGCATACGTGCCCAGCGGTTCGGCGCGAACCCGATGGATCAGCGCTTCGCTGTCGGTGAAGGCGACAAACAGAGGGGCCAGCGGCACCGCATCGTGCGGGGCGGCGAGGCAGTCCGCCAGCCGGCGATAGAGTCCGGCGAGGCGCGATTTCAGCTGCGGCGCTTCGCTGTCCGGCCAGAGATACAAATGGACAATGGAGGAGACCAGCACCCCGAGCAGAATGCCCAGCACCCGGTCCCGCAGCTCGGTGAGGTTTGTCAGCGGACCAAACCAGCTGAGGAAGGCCAGCGCAAAAGTGAAACCAATCTGGATCCCGGCGTAGGCGATACGCTCCGAGCCGGCGGCAATCCAGGCCGCCAGCGCCATCACCGGCAGGGACATCGCCAGCAGCCCCGACAGCGAGTCGGTCCAGGGCTGGACAAAGACGATTAACAGCAGCGCCAGCAGAGTGGCGAGCAGCGCGCCGCCGATGCGCAGCCACGTCTTCTGCATCGTGGCGCCCAGCCCGGGCTGGGCGACGATCACGCAGCTCAGCATAATGGTGTGCAGCCCCTGCCAGTCGGCAGCGGTATAGAAGACATAGCAGATTAGCGTCGCCAGCAGGGTCTTGAGCGCAAAATGGAGATAAGCCGGGTTGCGCCAGGCGTCCGGCGCCAGCAGAGGCGGTTTTTCCACCTCGCCCTGCGGCAGGGCCACCGGCTCACCCTGGGCCAGCTGCTGCAGAAGGGCAGCCATCTCCTGCAGAACGGCGCGATTGGCGCCGCGGCCGCTGAGCGCCAGGGGGGGAATGGCGCCGTCAAACGGCCCCTCGCTAAGGGCGCTCTTCAGCTGCAGTACCGCCTGCGACAGCAGCAGGCGATCGTCGCTATCGTCCTCGTCCGCTTGCAGCAGCGCCGCCAGCTGGTAGCAGCGCAGGGTGGCGGCCAGCCGCGAGCGCCAGGCCTGCGGATCGGCGGCGATCTCCGGCGTCGCCCGACAGGCCTGGGCGAACAGCGACTGCAGCTGGTTGAACAGCGCGGCGGTCTCGCCGAAGGTCGGTGGCGTTTCTCCGCCCGGGGTCGCCAGCCGGCTGGCGACCGACTGCAGCATCTCCGCCAGACTCGCCTTAAACTGGTTGCCGGGAAAGGCCTGCTGAAAACAGGCGTTGACCAGCAGGGTGACAAGGATCGCGGTGTTAATCGCCACCCACAGCCAGAGCAGCAGCCGCACCAGGATCTCGCTCTGGCTGGTCATCGACGGGAAGGTTTGGGCGTAAATCACCGCCAGCGCCACCACGAAAAAGGCCAGTCCCAGCTTGCCCAGCACCCGCATCAGATAGATGGCGCAGAAAAAGAGCGCCACGGAGGCCGCCAGGCGGATCAGCGGGTAGTCATAGGTCCACTTGATGATCAGCAGCACGCCGCCGAGCGCCACGCTGACGGTGACAAAAAAGACCACGCTGACTAACTTAATCATCAACACGTTAGGCTGGCTGACGTAGAACACGACGATCAGCGCGACGGCCAGGAAGGGGATCTGCAGGGTCATGAACAGGGTGATGAGCACCGCACAGCTCAGCGTCAGGCGCAGCGTGTAGCTGGCGCGTCCCGGCGCGTCGCGCAGTTCCTGGCGTAAAAAATGGGCGAGAGGAAACATCGCGTCGCCCGGCTACGGCTGCAGCACGGCGCTGGCCGAGGCGCCCATGCGGAACAGAGCCGGATCGGGATCGCTGACGGCGATTTTCACCGGGAAGCGCTGCGAGACGTGGACCCAGTTAATGCTTTTCTGGATCAGCGGCAGGCCTTCGATGACGCTCCCGCCTTCGGGCAGGACCCCGGAGCCGACCGAATCCACCACCCCGTTAAAGGTCCGGTTGTGGTTGGTCATCACGGTGATCCGCGCCGCCACGCCGGGGCGCACGTTGTTCAGATCGGTCTCGCGGAAGTTCGCGATCACATACCAGCGGTCGTCATCCAGCAGGGTGAAGACCGGCTTCAGCGCCGAGGCGTACTGGCCGACGGTGGTTTTCAGCGCCACCACCACGCCGTTGAACGGCGCGCGCACTTCGGTAAATTCCAGATGCAGTTCGGCGAGGGCGATTTGCGCCAGGATCCCGGCGCGTTGCGCCACCATGGCATCTACGCCGGTCACGGCCGCTGAGGCCTGTCTGGCCTGCAGCAGCGTGGCTTCCAGCTCCGCCCGCGCCGCTTTCTCGGCGGTGCGCGCCTGATCGAGATCTTCCTGCGAGGCAAACCCCTGCGGCACCAGCGGTTCAAGGCGGATGCGCGTGGAGGTGGTCTGCTTGACCAGCGCTCTGGCGCGCTCGACGGCGGCCGCTACCGACTGGGCGTTATACTCCTGCGCTTTGATGGTGCGCTGGGTCAGCATAATCTGCGCGTCGAGGGTCGTCAGCCGGGCTTTCGCGTCATCGAGCATCGCCTGATAGGGACGGGGGTCGATGCGGAACAGCAGATCGCCTTTTTTCACCCGCTGGTTATCGCGGATGGGCATCTCCACGATGCGTCCGCTGACCTCGGGCACCACATCGATGGTATCGGCATAGACATAGGCGTCATTGGTCTCCGGCGACGTTTGCAACTGCCAGATAACCAGGATCAGCGCCAGGATGGCGGCGAGGACCAGCGCCAGCAGAGGCCATTTCTTGCGTAACAGGGGAGTGCGGGAAGTAGTCATAAGCGATCAGTGAACAAAAAACAGAAACCACAGCAGCGTGGCGAACAGGAACATCAGCGCGACATAGCTGAAGACCAGGGGAGAAAAGCGCGGCTGCCAGCCGTTACGGGTAATCAGGATATGGCAGGGGATGAGTAAAAACGCGCCGCCCAACAAGCAGAAAAACCAGCCGGGGAACGCGGCGCCCAATACCGGGATCGCTGGTGAGAGTGAGCAGCCGGTGAGCGGCAAGACGAGCAGTAGCCGCGCCGGGCGGGCTATGGTGGCAATATGATTCAATGGAACATCCCTGAGTGCTCTTACCAGTGTGTCATGAGTGTAATCGCCTCGTTGCGGGAATGAAAGTCAACCGTTCGTTGACTGCGGGATCCGTGCGCGCCGGAAGAGCGGGAGGATGCGCCAAATCCCTCTCCTGACGCCCATTACCGACTTGCGCATAGTCAGCCGTCACGGGGAGGACTATGCTTAGCCTGAAAGTCATAAAACAAGACCGAGGCAATGTCATGGATAAGGAATTACTGGAAGCCGGCTACCGGGCCT
Organism: Klebsiella sp. GB_Kp056; assembly: GCF_040064755.1. Taxonomy (NCBI): domain Bacteria; kingdom Pseudomonadati; phylum Pseudomonadota; class Gammaproteobacteria; order Enterobacterales; family Enterobacteriaceae; genus Klebsiella; species Klebsiella sp. GB_Kp056. The sequence goes on from NZ_JBEAJA010000054.1 coordinate 200,230, forward strand.
ACACCGGGGAGAAAATCGACGTCTACTTTAATACGGCGATCTGTCAGCATTCCGGGAACTGCGTGCGCGGCAGCGCGAAGCTGTTCAATCTCAAGCGTAAGCCGTGGATCATCCCGGATGAAGTGGATGTCGCGACGGTGGTGAAGGTGATCGATACCTGCCCGAGCGGCGCCCTGCAATATCGTCATAAATAAGCGAGGAGAAGATGGAAATACTGGAAGGGCACAACAAATTTTATGTTAACGACGCGCAGGGTAACCAGGTCGCGGAGATTGTTTTTGTTCCCACCGGCGAACACCTCAGCATTATCGAACATACCGATGTCGATCCCAGCCTGAAAGGCCAGGGCGTGGGGAAACAGCTGGTGGCGAAGGTGGTGGAAAAAATGCGCCAGGAGCAGCGGAAGATTATTCCACTCTGCCCGTTTGCCAAACATGAATTCGATAACACCCGCGAATACGACGATATTCGCGCCTGACCTACCGGCACCGGTGTAAACCGGTGCGCTTTTCACTCGCCAGCGCATCCGCGTCATTAGTCCCTCATCGCTTCCCCCCATGCCTGTTCAAACGCCGACCGTAAGTTTGCTGATGAACGAGGCGGCTGCCTGTGTGGAAAGCGAGGGGCCATATGCGGGGGATATTCCACCCGCTTTTTTACCCCCGCCAGCCGCTTCGCCGCGTTCAGCATTCGCTGGTTCAACCCCCGGGCGGCCAGCGAGCTGGAAGAGAGGATGTCATCGGTCATCATTGATAGACAAAGGTAATGCCGATGATCGACTGCACATTACCGGCGGTGACCTGGCCTGTGGTCCTGGCGTAGGTCGCCGTCAGGCCGAGATTGACCGGCGAGGTTCCGACGGTGCCCAGCGAGACCGTGCTGTTCGCCGGCACGGCGCTGCCGTTGCGGGTAAGCTGGACGCCTATCCCCTGCGCCGGCGAGGCGGAGGCGGTGTTCGTGAAGATCGCGTGGGCGCTGTCCGCGGTGGCGCCGGAGAGGTAATACCCCAGCTGCTGGCTCTGCGCGCAGTGCACGGTGAGCGGCACGGCCATGGAGCCCGGGTAGTCGGGGAGAGTGACGGTGACATCGCGGGCAGAGACATCGCAGCCGCCGGTGGGGACCACCACGTCGTTATTGGCGTAGATGTTCCAGATGAACTGGAAGGAGTCGCTATTGTAGTTGTTGGTCTGATGCAGGATCAGCACCGCGATTAACGATCCTGCGGCGATCGCCACCCCGCCGGCGGTGCTGACCGGCGTCAGATACAGGACGGCGGGCCAGGGCTTATCGGTTCGTGAATCGTAAATCACCCGTGCCGTTTCCGTGGTGGTCGGGAAGGGGTAAGAGGTGCCGTTATATTTCACGGTGCCAGAGAAACTCGACAGCACGCCGCCATAGGCGGATCCGCGCTGCAGGGTCACGTAGTCAGTGATCGTTTCCGGATAATCGTTATGGCAAAAAATCTGCGTGGAGAGGTCGACCACCAGGTTTTGCCCGACGTTGACCGCCGGGGTCAGGTTAACGTAGACGTTGGCTGAGCCGCCGCCGATGGGGATCGTCGCGCCGGTGGCCGTTTTGCAGGCGAAGGACCAGGCGTTTATCGACCAGCCCAGCAGCAGCAGGGTGGTGAACAGGGGGATAATTTTTTTCATCATGATGCTCTCCTGGCTCAGGCGTAGGTATAGGTGACGTTAATCACCGCCTGAATGGTGCCTTGCGTGGCGCCGCCGTTGACCGACAGGGCCCTGACCTGCAGCGGGAAGCGGGCGGACTGGCTGGCCTCATCCACCTGTACCGACTGGCTGCTGCCGTTGTTCAGCGTGGCGCCGTCCTCGCTCTGCAGTTCGAGCTGAATATTGCCTGCCGTCCCCTGGTTTTTGTAATAGCCGGTGCTGTCCGCGGTCCCGCTGAAGGTGGCCTTCACCCGTGAGGTACCGACGGGGCAGTTGCTGAGATCCAGCGCCACGCTGTGCCAGGCCGATGCCGAGCCCGCGCCGATCAGGCTGAAGGTGTAAAGATCGCCCAGCTCGACGGTGGCATTGACGGTGGAGACCGTGCAGGGTCTGGCCACCACCTTCCCGTTGACGGTGAGGGTGACATCGGCCGCCCGCAGGGAAGGGCTCGCGGTTAACAGGCCGGCCAGCAGCCAGCCCACGTGGGTCCATTTCATTGCAGCCTCCGCTTACTGAAATTCCAGGGTGAATGTCGCTGTCGCATTGACATGCCCGGCGGTGACGGGCACCTGAGTGGCCATCAGACGGGCGTAAAAGTTCAGGATGTTGGTCTGGCCCGGCGTCAGCGTGGTCCAGGACATGGCTGACGACGGCGCATTGACCGGCAGCCGGGACTGCTGCTGATCGAGAATTTCCACCCCCATTCCCGCCGCCGCCGAGGCGCCGGCGTCGAGTTTTAACAGGCTGGTGTTGACGCTGTCCGCCACGCCGGTGAAGCCGACCTTCACCGCGGTGACGGAAGTGCCGCAGGGCGACAGCACGATACGGAACGGCACCGGCGGGGTCGTCGCCCCGACGGCGTAAAACTGTTTCGCGGCGTTGTCCTGCAAATCGACGGTGAACTCCTTCGACTCTCCGGCCACCGCGCAGGCGTTGTCGCGCACATAGCCGCTGATGGCGATCGTGCTGTCGGCAGCGAAGGCCAGCGGCGCGGCCAGCGTGAGCAGGGCGCCCAGCAGATACTGCGGTGTTCTCATCATCATCTCCTTAGCGACACGCGACGGACAGCTGGCTGAGCGCCTGCTGCCGGCTCTTCGGCGGCAGACGATAATCGGCCACGCACTGGGCGTCGGGGCCATCGCCCCATTTCACCCGCACCTTACCCGCCAGCGGCATCCCGCTGAGGTAGACCTGACCGTTATCCGCGACGATGCTGCCGCTCTGGTTGCTGTCGCTGGTGGCGAGGGCGCCAAACGGCACCGGTTTGCCGCGATGGGTCAGCGTCATCAGGATCTTCATTCCCACCTGGGCGTTAAAGCTGGCGCGGACGATCGCCCCATGGGTAGGCACCACGCTGACCACCGCATCGTCAAGGTCGACATTGTCCGCCAGGGTATTGGTGTCCAGCGCGACCCGGTTTTCGCGATACTCGGTGGCATACGGCAAGACGGCATATCCGCGCCAGTCGGTGCGTACCCCGGTCTGGTTTTCCACCTTCACGCCGCCGGCGCCGGGGGCTTTCACCAGCACCACGGTATCGTTCAGCGGCTGGCTCAAGGTGATGCCGTTGGCGTGCGCCAGCACGCCGCCGCTGACCCCGTAGTAGAGCTGTTTAAAGCCATCGCTGCGGCTGTAGCCGACGTTGGCGTTGCCGTAGCCGCCGCGGTAGTTGAGCGCGGTATAGCCGGTGCTCCCGTTGTCGCCGTTGCCGCCGCCGGCATAGCCGGTTTGCACGCTATAGCTGAGGTTGTTGTCTTCCAGCAGGGTGCCGTACAGGCCCGCCAGATTGGTCATGCGGCCATTGAGATCGTGCGACAGGCTGTAGCTGGCGCTGGCGTGCCGCCAGACCGAACGGCTATCGGAGCGCAGCCAGTGGCTGAAGGGGATATTGACGTTAACCGCCAGCATCTGATCGCGTCCCTGCTGCCAGGCGTTTTTCGTCAGGCTGTAGCTTAGCGACCAGTTGATATCGTCTACGGCGGCGTTGAGGCCGGCCTGCAGTTGCTCATCGGCATCGTCGGTGCCCCAGTAAGTCTGGTGGCTGCCACTCAGATAGAGGGTGGCGGTGCGCCCCAGCTGTTGGGTCACGCTCAGCTGCACCTTGCCGCGTTTGCTGTAAGCCAGATTGTAGTAGTCGGTAAATTTGGGTTTCACCTGGATAACCCCGTCCTGAGTTTCCACGCTGTAGCCGCTCATCCGGCGGTAGGTGGTATCGGCAAAGTTATAGTAGCCGCGGGTGGAGTAGCGGTAGCCCACCAGCTGCAGGTTGGTGCCGGTCTCGTCCAGTGACTTGTTATAGAGAAAACGCACCGACTGTCCCTGATGCTCGCTGTCGTCAGGCAGGGTGGCGTTGGCCTGGGTGATATCCAGCGACAAGGCGCCGAAATAGCCCATGTTTTTCCCCACCCCGAGGTTAAAGGCGCGATAGCGGTCCGCCAGCTGGGCGCCGCCGTACAGGGTCCAGCCGGCCGGCAGGCCATGCATGACCGTGCTTTGGAAAAAATCGGGCGTTTCCTGCTGGCTGTTGCCGCTGCGGTACTCCCCGGCGGAGAGGGCGAAGCGGGTATGGCCTTCGCGCTGCAGCACCGGCACCGTTGACCAGGGCACGCTGAAGACCTGGCGGGTGCCATCCGCTTCTTTAATGGTGACCTGCAGGTCGCCGCCGTTGCCCGCGGCGTAGAGATCGTCGATGGTAAACGGCCCCGGCGGTACCGTGCTCTGGTAGATTTCGTAGCCGTTTTGTTTGACTGACACCTGCGCGGTGCCGCGGGCGATCCCGTGGATCACCGGCGCGAAGCCTTTCTGGCTGTCCGGCAGCATATTGTCATCGGAGGCCAGCTGCGCGCCGCGGAAGTTGATCCCGTCGAAGACATCGCCGTTGGTGTAGCTATCCCCGAGGGTAAGCCGCGACCGCAGGGGAATGATGTCCCGCTCAAGCCAGCTGTTGACGTGCTGCCAGCGGTTCTCATTGGATGAGGCGCTGCCGCCGCTGCTGTAACTCCAGGTGCTGTTATCGCGCAGGCGCCAGGCGCCGAGGTTCAGCCCGCTCTGCAGATTCAGATAGGCGTAACGGCTGTTCCCCCCGGTGGCGTTATGAACGTTATTGCCGGTGAAGTTATAGTTAATCAGCCCGGCGGTGATGCCGTTATCCCATAGCTCCGGCGGAATATAGCCGCGGGCGTGGCTGCCCATAAACGCCTGGGGTACGGTGAGATACAGGCGCTGCTGGCCGACATCGAAGCGGGTGGTGGCTTCGCTGATGAGCGTCGTTAGCGGCACGCAGGCCTTACTGTCCAGGGCCGCCATGCCCGTCACCCGTCCGGTATCCACCCCCATGCTCGCCAGCTGGCCGCGGGTCAGACAGGGCGACAGGCCATGGCCCTGCGCATCGGCCTGGAAAGTAACGTCCCGGGTAGTCATATAGCCGTTATTGAGGTAAATATCGACGCGATAGGTGCCCGGCGGGACCTCCTGGCCTTTTTCAAATCCCGACAGGTCTGCCACCGCCGCCGGATCGTCAGCTAAAAAGCGGGGGTTAAAATAGAGGTCCGCCTGTGCGGCAAACGGCTGCGAGCAGAGCCACAGCGTCAGCGCCGGCGTAATCAGGCGCCGGGCGCTTGGGCGACCCCCATGGTCCAGTCCATATTTTCGATGTGACATAATCCCTCCGGTCCGACGTTGCCCGGCAGTCAGTGCTTCTGGTCATGCGCAGCGTGGCCCGCGCGGCGGGGCACACCAGAGTTAACGCAGTACGCCATTCATTTTCGGCGTCAGCGCGCCGTAATCGTTAATGGTGCGATAGGTGATGGTGCTGCCGGCATCCGCGGGCAGCTTGACGCTGGTTTTGCCCATCGGCGGCACCAGGGCGTTTTCCAGAATGCGCGTTCCGGCGTTCAGTTCGGTCACCGTCAGGTAATAGGGGGTGGGATTAGTCAGCGTTAGCGACGATCCGTTGCGGCTAAAGGTCAGCTTGTCCGGCGCCTGATCCGGGGGCAGGGCCAGTTTTGCCGGTCGGTAGTAGAGCTTGATGCGGCTGATAATCGCCAGCTGGAGGGTGTTGTCGCTGAGCTTCGATTTATCCATTGAAGGAATGGCCTTCACGTTCATCCAGAACAGGCTTTCCCGATCCTGCGGCAGCTGGTTATTGGTCGCGTCGATAATGCGCAGGGTGTTCTCTTTTTTGCCCTGCATGGCAAACAGGGGGGGAGTGATAACAAACCGGCCGTCTCGCTGCCCATCGGCATTTTCCACCCATGACTGAATAAGCCAGGTGCTGTTGTCGTCGTTATTGGTGACCGCCAGCTGGACCTGTTTCTGACCCGCCGGGTAGATGACCCGGGTCGCGCCCAGCGCGACGCCCGCGTGCGCGCTGGCGCTCAACGCGCTGGCGGCGAAAAGCGCACATCCCGTCAGTATGCCGCGTATCGTCGTTGCCGTTTTTCTCACATTATCTCCTTGCCTGCTCACGGTGTTGTCCTGCTGGTCTGCGGGTTGATTACTGATAGGTTAATGAGAACCAGGCCTGGGCGTTGGCCGCCCCGCCGGTGACCTGGCGTCCGGTCGCCCGATATTTGGCGACGAAATTTAGCGTCGTCGGTCCGCGGTAGAGCGGCACCCAGCGATCCGGTGGACGATTGAGGGGCAATTGCTGGCCCTGACTGTCGAACAGCGCAATGCCGATCCCGCTGGCGATCCCCGGGCCTTCGCCCACCGACAGCACATCGGGGTTTTTGCCGTCAGCCACGCCGTGAAATGCCACCCCGACATGCTGGCTGACCGCCGTACTGCAATCCTGTAAATGAATCGCGAAAGGGATCGGGTTGCTGTCTTCGCCCACGTCGTGAAATCGGTTACTGCTGATCTGTCCCAGATTGACCGTCATCTGCCGATCGCCGGCTTCAACGCGGCAGGAACTGGCCATGATCAGGCCCTGAAAGCGCATGCTCCCTCCCGGCAGCGTGACGTTCCACTGATTACCGGCCAGCGCCAGCGGAGGCAGCAGCAGTAGCAGACCCGATTTCATCCCCTGCATCGTTTCACCCCGGTTGCAAAATTAAGCGCGGGCCCTCCTGGCCCGGATGGCTTCCTTGCCTGATGGTTGCCTTACTCGTACTGCACTTTGAAGGTGGCGTCCGCGTTCGCGATACCGGCGGTCGCGGCGCCAGTGGCGTAGTAACGCGCCTGGAACGGAATGATGTTGGTGCCGTCATTCAGGGTGGTGGCTGCGCTGAAGGTGGCGCCGTCCAGCGCCAGCGGCGTGCCGGTGTTGTCGAGGATCTGCACGCCGACGTTGGTCGCGCTGCCGGCGGCAGAGTTTTGCAGCGCCAGAACGGTGGTATTGCTGCTGTCGATAGCCGTACCGGCGAAGGCGACGGACGCTTTGGTTGCTACCGTGGTGTCGCAATCATCCAGCTGAATGTTGAAACCGACGGACGAACTGGTGCTCCCCGCTGTGGCCAGCTTCGCGGAACGCACCTGGCCCAACTGGACGGTTTGATCGATAGAGCCGGCATCCACCGCACAGGCCGCGTTAACGACTTCCCCTTTAAAATGGACGGTCCCGCCGTTAACCGTGGTGGTATCGGCCAGGGCCGCCGCGGAGCTCAGAGACAGGGCTGACACAACAATCATTGCCAGTGTTTTGATTTTCATACTGTTTTCCTTTGAACGATGTCGAAATAACGAACCGGATTGGCAGCCGTTGTGCCTTCCAGGCATTTCAGATTTCAGCCGAGTGGTCCGGCTGCCGGCTCTGCACAGTTTTCGCCCAACCGATGAGACAATTGGGGCCATTTTGACTCGTTGAGATAAACGAACTGATTTCCGTTTAATTACGCTTGTTTTCTGGTGTTAAGTTCTGATAAATGTTGTTTATATGGATATTTCATCTGTGGTTGTTGGCGGAGTGCGAAAGGAAGAGCGATGCCGCTGGCGAAGGCGCGTCGATGCCCCGGGAGGTCAGGGTGAGAAAAGTGCGTAATTGATGTTTTAAAAATGATTTAAAATCAGATGATTATGAATTTTTTTGCAGAAATATGGCGTGGTGAGTTGCAAAATATGTCAAAACATTTTTATGATATAAACAGTTTGGCCCCAATTGACCTGTTCACGGTTTATTTTTTTAATTAAATTCAATCGGTTGTATCAATTCCCGCTTCCGCATTGTTTTCTCCAATAAGATTATTTCTTTCCCATATTCCGGCAAAACGCGCCGCATTGCTGGCGGTGTAGCGTACCGTGTGTCGAATATTACGATGACCGAGATAATCCTGGATCAAACGGGTATCTGTCCCTCTTTCCGCCAGTTCGTAGCCGCAGGCGTGACGCAGCATATGGGGGTGGGTCTGCGTTACGGTACCTGCCTTTTCCCCGGCGGCGCGAATAATACGATATGCCTGCTGGCGTGAGAGCGGGGTACCGCGACGGGAGATAAACAGCGCGTCGGTTTTGGCCGCCGCTTTCCAGCCGGCGCGGACCTGACTCCAGCGCTCAATGGCCTCACGTTCATCAAAGCGCAGCGGGTGAATAGTCGAAAAACCGTTCTTCAACCGCCGCACATTGACCCGGCCTTCCCGTAGATCCAGATCGTGATAGTGCAGATCCAGCAGTTCGCTGATGCGCATCCCGTGGCGAAAGGCGAGCAGGATGAGGCAGTAGTCCCGCTCGCCGGTGGCGCCCTGACGTGCGGCCTGCATCATAGCCTGAACTTCTTTGGCGGTAAGAAAACGACGTCGGTTCACAATAGTTGCTCCTGAAAAAGATGTGAGGGGTCGTCATGGCGAAACCATACGCCATGACGGAAAAGATCCGTAATGCGAGAACGGTACAAGGTGAAGGCGATTAACCACGCATAGATAGCATATTATATTTACAGCCAGTCAAAATATCGCCTGGCGATAATTCTTAATTTTAGAGATTTTAAGCAAGGTCACAATAGATCTGCTCGGGTTTCATAGCATGTGCATAAAATAAAAGGTTTTTTTTCAAACGATAGATTTTAAAAATAGCGGGATGGATTTTAGCCAACAATAAATAGTCACGGCAAAACCGGAATTTATGCAGGGTTAATTGAACGAGGTGACCGCAGGATTAAATAAGAACTTGCGGGAACAGTAATCATAATTAACCGAGGGTTAATTTATTGATATTTAATTTCCCCGCAACGCGGTACAACGCCATCCGTGGCGTCAGGCTTACTGAAGCATCGACAGGCGCTGTTTGTCGCGCGTATTGTCCCAGATACCATAGAAGCGTCCCGCGTTGCTGGCGGTATACCAGACGGTATGGCGAATATTGCGGTGTCCGAGATAGTCCTGGATCAGGCGGGTATCGATACCCATATTGGCCAACGCAAAGCCACACGAGTGACGCAGCATGTGCGGGTGGATCTCCAGCGGCAATCCCGCCTGGTCGCCAGAAGAGGCGATAATCTGATAGAACTGCTGGCGGGAAAGGGGATTGCCTTTGCGGGAGAGAAACAGCCACTCGCTGGCGGCCTGCGGCCAGGTGTTGCGAATGGCCAGCCAGCGCTTTAGGGCGTGGATCTCTTTATTCAGCAAAGGGTGGGTGGTCGAGAACCCCTTTTTTAGCCGATGGATATAAACGCAGCGGGAAGCAAGGTCGATATCGGATATTCGCAGGCGACAGATCTCGCTGGCGCGCAGACCATGGATGAAGCACAGCAGCGTCAGGCAATAATTACGTGCGGCGTAGGGACCGCTATCGGCGGCTTTTAGTAGCGACTCGATTTCATTCTGAGTCAGGAAGTTCCTTTTTTTAATATCGGCGTTATTCGTCATGGTGTTCCCTTTTATGGCAGGCAAATATTACGCTTTCCAGGCCTGCGTCAGGTCATTGTTAAATGCGACTGCCTTTTTATTTTTAAACAGCGTGCTGATAACGTTTTTATTTGCTACGGGTGCGCGCAGTATCATGGGCTATCGCCATCCCCTGCGATAAGACGCCGCATGCTGAAGGGTAAAGAAAGGGTTAGCTGGTTGAACTGGCGAATCTTTCCTGGAGGTTTCCACGTCCTGTACATCCCTGATCCTCTTGATGATGCCCACGTGATGATGAAGGCACTGGCTTCCGGCCACGGCAAGGCGGCCATCAATGCCGTCATGATTTATTTCCCGGCTGTCGGGGCGGCACGGCGTCAGCCAGCCGGCCGCCCGTATCTCAGCGACGGGAATGGCATGAGTAATTTCTCAGACAGAATACAACCTTGAACCGTCTGGATAGCATTCACTGCAAAACTACAACAGTGATTAAACCATACTGCAAAAAGCCTGGGGATAATAGCCATTGTCTCTGTAAGGGCACTTTACGTCTTATTTAAAGGGTTGAGCTTAATCTTAATAGTGCAGGGGTAGCAGCGGGCGGTAATCGGCGGTAGCGGTGATATCAGGCTGCGGGTATTAGTAGCCATGGACTGCGGACCGGTTGCGGGTAATATTCTGCAGCAAGCTAAGAATAAAGAGCAGGCAGGGCTGGACGCGACGGTCCGGCGTCACAGGCGGAGTGAAAGGCTCCGGTGGCAGAAGACCTCGATCTGACATTCGCCGGAGCAGGCTGACTTACCATTTTTCGTCGCGGGCTTCCTGACGACCTTCGCGGCGGTTTTCCCGCTTATCGTGACGGCAGCTGGCGTTGCTTTGATTGTTGTTGCTGACGCACTCTTGCTTGGTTTCACGGCCCTGCTCGCGGCTATCCTGGCGGATATCGCGGGCGTCCTGGCGCTGGTCGCTGCGCCAGGTCGCCTGCGCCGAAAGCGAGGGCGTCAGCAGCGCGACGCACGCCAGGGCGAGTAAGCATCTTTTCATCGGAGTGGTCCTGTTAATGCATGTATTAAATAAATAGCAGTTAATGAATATTCGTGCCTGATGCGCAGATGATAAAGTACATAAAGTGCCAGGATAGCGATAACTGATTTATTTTTATCGGTTTTTAGGCGTGTAACGACTGCTCTTATATGTTATTCAGGGGGCCAGCATTAAAAACAAACGTCTGTGGTATGCTGAAGAGAGTAAAGTGCTTTGTGCAAAGATAGGGCAGAGGGTAGGTACAGGAGCCCGCTGATGCTAATAATGCGGAGCCTTGTGACCTCGAGCATTGACGAGAAAAACGCCGACAAATCATCCATCCTTGAAAACAGGCACTATTGTTCGCCGGGCATGAGATTGTCGTCCGGTGGTTCATCTCTTTTCACCATGGCATAACGATGATGATTCCGATTGCGCAGCGCGACTGGCGCCTGCTGGTCGCCGGGAGCGGCGGCCTTCTTCTGCTGGCCGCCGGCGTCACCTTGCACAGCCACTGGAGCGACTTTCTCCAGTGGTGCCTCGCCACGCAAATTACCCTGCATCGCTATCTGGTGATGTACCTTTTGCTGTTGAACAACCATCAGTACAGCGGCGGCGTCTGGCTGCTGGTGGGCGCATTTCTTTACGGCGTGCTGCACGCTATCGGACCGGGCCACGGTAAGTTTATCGTCACCACTTACCTGAGCACCAACCAGGAGAGCCTGACCGCGGCGCGGGTGGTGCCTTTTCTCGGCAGCCTGCTGCAGGGCGTGAGCGCCATCCTGTTTGTCTATATTCTCGCGGTGGGGCTGAATCTGGCCGCCGGCGATCTCAGCGCCAGCCGCTGGTACGTCGAGAAGATCAGCGCCCTGACCATCGCCGCCTTTGGGGTTTACGTTATCTGTCGCGCGCTGCAAAGCCTGCGGCCGGGTAAAACAAGGATACGCGCCCTGAGGCCGGCGCATCAGCATGATGCCGCGTGCGGCTGCGGGCACCACGGCGTGGGGCAGGACCTGCAGGGCGCCGACTGGAAGACACGCCTGGGCGTGGTGCTGGCTATCGGCGCCCGGCCCTGCAGCGGAGCGATTATGATCCTGCTGTTCGCCAACGCGCTGGGGATCGTCAGCTGGGGCATCGCCGCGGTGATGACCATGGCGCTGGGCACCGCGCTCTCGATCCTCGGTCTGTCGCTGGCGGTGCACTATGCCCGTCACCGTACCGTCAACCGGCTGACGGCGACCAGCCGTCCGCGGCCCTGGCTGGTGCCGCTGGTGAAGATCCTCGGCGGGCTGGCGCTGATCCTCTTTGCCGCCGGGTTGTTTTTCACCGTGGTGCCGATCAGCGCTAACGGCGACTTTATCGCCGCGGGCTGTTAACGGCTTTCCAGCAGGCGCATCAATATCCGCAGCGCCTGATCCAGCTGCTGGCGCTCGCCATCGCTGAGCCCCGCCAGCAGCTGCCGTTCATTATCGACATGGGTCTCCACCGCCTCATCGATGCGCTCACGTCCGGCGGGCGTCAGGGCGACCAGCATACTGCGGGCGTCTTCCGGATTGGGCAGGCGGGTAATAAACCCGCGTTTCTCCAGCGCCTTCAGGCGATGGGTCATGGTGCCGGAAGTGATCATCAGCGTGGAGAAGAGCTGGGTCGGCGAAAGAATGAACGGCGCCCCGGCGCGGCGCAGCGTCGCCAGCATGTCAAACTCCCAGCGCACCAGTTCGTGGCGCGTAAAAGCGACTTCCACCTGCGGCTCCAGCAGCATGGCGCACCGTTTCAGACGGCCAATCGGCCCCATTGGGCTGCAGTCGAGATCCGGCCGCTCCCGTTGCCACTGGGCGAGAATCCGATCAACGGCGTCGATCGGCGGTGATTTGTCCATGAGTGCTCACTTGTCTTGATATCAAGATAATTGCGGGTACATACTTGAGGCACCAATTTAACTTGAAGTGAAGATAAAATCATGGCTTTTCTCTCGCGTAGTCTGATGCTCGACCTGCTGCTCACGGCGCTGGCGCCCGCTATCTGGGGGACGACCTACATCGTCACCTCCCAGTTTCTTCCCCCTGACCGGCCGTTTATTGCCGCACTGCTGAGGGTGTTGCCGGCAGGTATCGCCCTGCTGATCTGGAGCCGCCGCTTTCCGCAGCGCGGCGAATGGCTAAAGCTTATCGTTACCGGCATCTTAAATATTGGCGCGTTTCAGGCGCTGTTGTTTATCGCCGCTTATCGCTTACCCGGCGGGCTGGCGGCAGTGATTGGCGCGATCCAGCCGCTGCTGGTGATGCTTCTTGCCTGGTGCGTAGACCGGCAGCGCTCGCCCTGGCTGGCGGTATTCTCAGCCCTTGCCGGCATACTCGGTATGGCCATGCTGCTGCTGTCGCCGCGCACCGTCCTCGACCCGCTGGGCATCGGCGCGGCGTTTCTCGGGGCGATCAGTATGGCGCTGGGCACCTGGCTCTCCCGCCGCTGGGCGCTCTCCCTGCCGATCGTCGCGTTAACCGGCTGGCAGCTGGCGATCGGCGGGGTGGTGCTGGCGCCAGTGGCGCTGATCGTTGACCCCCCTTTGCATCAGGTGACTGCGCTGCAGGCGGCCGGCTATCTGTGGCTGTGCGTGGCGGGCGCCATGCTGGCCTATGGCCTGTGGTTCCGGGGGATTGGCCGCCTCTCGCCGGTGGCGGTGTCGGCAATGAGCCTGCTGAGCCCGGTGACCGCCGTGGTGCTGGGGTGGATTTTCCTTGGACAAACGATCCAGGGGATGGCGCTGGTCGGGCTGATCGTGGTGCTGGCGAGCGTATTGTCTATTCAGCGCGCGCTGGCGCGCCAGGCGGCGGGGGCAAAAACGAAAAAAGCCCCATAACGGGGCTCGACATTGCTGTGTGCGGGGTAGGCGGCGGGAGCCAGACCAGCCGCCCGCAGGCGGCCTGTCCGGCAGCTCCCTCTGCAACCATTCGCTTATTTAGAGAGCTCGGCGGTCATATGGACCTGGTTGCCGGTGTACGCTTCGGTGATGTGGTAGGAAGCGCCTTGTTCTTTCGCAATGGTCGCGATTTTCGCTTCTGCGCTGTCCAGGGTATCTGCTGTTACGCTCACCGGATGAGCGAAGCTAGCGAAAGAGACCAGGGAGAGCATACCGGCAGCGGCGAGTAATTTTACGTTTTTCATGGTGTTTGTCCTTTTAACTTTTATGGTGGAAAGCGTGTTTGCTTTCGATGGACTTATAATAAGCCTGCTAACTATAACGCGCGTGGCAAAAAGTGCGATTTAGATCACATTTTTATGGCGGTTTGATAATGGGGAAATGAACCTTTCTCTATTTTTTGATTTAAAAACAACGCATTAGAGATTTATTTCTGCAGGGGATATCACGCGGACTGCCTGTGCTCAGAGTGTGGAATGCGCCTCATTTACGCGGTTACCATTCATTGTGTGAATTGTTTGGGCGGTTTTTAACCGCCGTCATGGCGGATTCGGACGATTCGCAATAGCCCTCTGGCGGCCATTTCGGCATGCTGAGGTGGCCCTTTCTCTCGCGCCCTGGCGTCAGGCTTTCCGTGCTGTAAACAACCACCACCCCGTTTTCACCTATCAATAATTATTTATTAATAGCCATTAGGTATATGTTATATAACTTAATGAAACGTGAACAAATGTATATTTGTCGGCGAATAAATAGCATTCTTTGACGCCGATAGCACCAGCGAACTTATATTTTTTGGTTCGTTACCTGACGCCTTAAATATTGCGGCTCCCGGTCAGTCGAAGATTCTATTAGCAGTGGCATAAATCAGCATCGCCTGATGTTTCTGGTTCTATGCGAATTCACAGTGTGCTCATTGATTCGTAATTCACTCTGACAAGGAAATGGCAATGAAAAAGGTTCTTCTCTCTGCAGCAATGGCAACCGCGTTTTTTGGCATGACTGCTGCCCATGCAGCTGATACCAATGTTGGCGGCGGCCAGGTTAATTTCTTCGGTAAAGTTACCGATGTATCCTGTACTGTTTCTGTTAACGGCCAGGGCAGCGATGCGAACGTTTACCTGTCTCCGGTAACCCTGACTGAAGTTAAAGCGGCAGCAGCGGATACTTACCTGAAACCGAAATCTTTCACCATTGACGTCTCTAACTGCCAGGCGGCTGACGGCACCAAACAGGATGACGTAAGCAAACTGGGCGTAAACTGGACCGGCGGTAACCTGCTGGCTGGCGCAACCAGCAAACAACAGGGCTACCTGGCGAACACCGAAGCTTCCGGTGCTCAGAACATCCAGCTGGTGCTGTCTACTGACAACGCTACCGCGCTGACCAACAAAATCATCCCGGGTGACAGCACTCAGCCGAAAGCGAAAGGCGATGCTTCCGCTGTAGCCGATGGCGCGCGTTTCACCTACTACGTAGGCTACGCCACCAGCGCGCCGACCACTGTGACCACCGGTGTGGTAAACAGCTACGCGACTTACGAAATTACTTACCAGTAATTCCGTCAGAAAATAAAACTGCCCCGCGATGGGGCAGTTAATAACAATAATAAAGCGGCAATGTCCGCCGCTTGTATTTTTATTCTGAGGTCAGCATGAAGCGTATTGCCCTTTTTTTCTGTTTCATTTTTAGTTTTGCGGCCCATGCCAACAATATTATTGTTAACGGTACCCGCTTTATTTATCCAGGAAATGAAAAAGAAATAACGGTACAGCTTTCAAATAACGCCGACCGTCCGGCGCTGGCGCAGGCCTGGCTGGATAACGGCGATGCCGATGCCACACCGGATACCATTACCACCCCGTTTATTATCACCCCGCCGATTTCGCGCGTTGACGCCAAGAGCGGCCAGACGCTGCGTATTAAGCTCGGCAGCAGCGCCGGTCTGGCGAAAGATAAAGAGTCGCTGTGGTGGCTGAATCTGCTGGAAATTCCGCCGGTGGTGGCTGATCAGAAAAATGAAGGCCAGAACGTGCTGCAGCTGGCGATCCGTTCCCGCTTTAAATTTATTTATCGTCCTGCCGGGCTGGGCAACCGCGATGCGGCGGCCGAGAAGCTGACCCTGACCGCCAGCGGCAGCAGTCTCGCCATCAACAACCCGACGCCGTTCTACATTACCGTCAGCCGTATTTCCCGCGACGGCGGTAAAGCCCTGAACAGCAAAACCGTGATGCTGGCGCCGCAGTCCAGCCAGACGGTGGCGCTCTCCTCCGCCGTCAACCGCGGCGAAACCCTGACCGTTAACAACATTAATGACTATGGCGCCGATGTCGCAGTGAAAGTGGCCGTTAAATAAGGGAAAAGCTAATGAAGCAGAGGTCATTCTGCCCGGGAAGATTAAGCACCGCGATCGCCATCGCGCTGTGCTGCTTTCCGCCATTTTCCAGCGGACAGGAAAACCCGGGAACGGTATATCAATTTAACGACGGCTTTATTGTCGGCAGTCGCGAAAAGGTCGACCTGTCACGCTTCTCGACCAGTGCGATTACCGAAGGCACTTACTCCCTTGACGTCTACACCAACGACGAATGGAAAGGGCGCTACGATCTGCGCATCGCGCGCGACACAGACGGTAACCTTGGGGTCTGCTACACCAAAGCGATGCTGACCCAGTACGGCATCGCGGCGGAAAAGCTCAATCCGCAGCTGAGCGAACAGGAAGGCTATTGCGGTAGCCTCAAATCCTGGCGCAACGAAGACAACGTCAAAGACAACCTGGTCCAGTCCTCCCTGCGGTTGAACATTTCAGTGCCGCAGATCTATGAAGATCAACGCCTGAAAAACTATGTCAGCCCGGAGTTCTGGGACAAAGGCATTACCGCGCTTAATCTTGGCTGGATGGCCAACGCCTGGAACAGCCACACCTCTTCGGTCGGCGGGTCGGATAACAGCAGCGCCTACCTTGGCGTCAACGCCGGTCTGTCGTGGGACGGCTGGCTGCTGAAGCATATCGGTAACCTGAACTGGCAGCAGCAGCAGGGTAAAGCGCACTGGAACAGCAACCAGACCTATCTCCAGCGGCCGATCCCGCAGATCAACTCCATCGTCAGCGGGGGGCAGATTTTTACCAATGGCGAATTTTTCGACACCATCGGTCTGCGTGGGGTCAACCTCGCCACTGATGACAATATGTTCCCGGACGGCATGCGCTCCTATGCCCCGGAAATTCGCGGCGTGGCGCAGAGCAACGCCCTCGTCACCGTGCGTCAGGGCAGCAACATTATCTATCAGACCACGGTTCCGCCGGGGCCGTTTACCCTGCAGGATGTCTATCCATCCGGCTATGGCAGCGATCTTGAAGTCTCGGTAAAAGAGGCGGATGGCTCGGTGGAAGTGTTCAGCGTGCCTTACGCCTCCGTTGCTCAGCTGCTGCGTCCGGGCATGACCCGCTACGCGCTCTCCGCCGGTAAAGTGGACGACAGCGGGCTACGCAACAAGCCGATGCTCTATCAGGCGACCTGGCAGCACGGGATCAATAACCTGCTGACCGGCTACACCGGGGTCACCGGCTTTGACGACTATCAGGCCTTCCTGGTGGGCACCGGGATGAACACCGGGATCGGCGCGCTCTCTTTTGACGTCACCCATTCGCGGCTGAAGAGCGATACCCATGATGACTCGGGGCAGAGCTATCGCGCCACCTTTAACCGCATGTTCACCGATACCCAGACCAGCATCGTGCTGGCGGCATATCGCTACTCGACGAAAGGTTATTACAACCTCAACGATGCGCTGTACGCCGTCGATCAGGAAAAAAACAGCCGCAGCAACTATACGCTGTGGCGGCAAAAAAACGGCATGACCTTCACGGTGAACCAGAACCTGCCGGAAGGCTGGGGCGGGTTTTATCTCAGCGGTCGTATTTCCGATTACTGGAACCGCTCCGGGACCGAGAAGCAGTATCAGGTCAGCTACAACAATTCGTTTGGTCGTCTCTCCTGGTCGGCGAGCGCCCAGCGCGTCTATACCCCGGACAGCTCCGGCCATCGCCGCGACGATCGCATTTCACTCAACTTCAGCTACCCGCTGTGGTTTGGCGATAACCGCACCGCCAACCTGACGTCGAACACCTCGTTCAACAACTCGCGCTTTGCCAGCTCGCAGATTGGTATCAATGGCTCGCTGGACAGTGAAAACAACCTTAACTACGGCGTGTCGACCACCACCGCCACCGGCGGTCAGCACGATGTGGCGCTTAACGGCAGCTACCGTACGCCATGGACCACCCTCAACGGCAGCTACAGCCAGGGCGAAGGGTATCGTCAGAGCGGCATTGGCGCCAGCGGGACGATGATCGCCCACAGCGGCGGCGTGGTGCTCTCGCCGGAAAGCGGCTCGACGATGGCGCTGATTGAAGCCAAAGACGCGGCCGGCGCCATGCTCCCGGGATCGCCGGGCACCCGCGTGGACAGCAACGGTTACGCCATCCTGCCGTATCTGCGCCCGTACCGGATCAACGCCGTCGAGATCGACCCGAAAGGCAGCCATGACGACGTGGCCTTCGATCGCACCGTGGCGCAGGTTGTGCCGTGGGAAGGCAGCGTGGTTAAGGTGGCGTTCGGCACCACGGTGCAGAACAACCTCACCCTGCAGGCGCGCCAGGCGAACCATGAGCCGCTGCCGTTCGCGGCGAGTATTTTCTCCCCCGACGGCAAGGAGATCGGCGTCGTCGGTCAGGGCAGCATGATGTTCATCAGCGATGCGAACGCCAAACGCGCGATTGTGAAGTGGAGCGGCGGTCAGTGTTCGGTGGATCTGGGACAGCAAACAACAAAGGATAGCGTATGTCGCTGAGGAAATTACTGACGCTTTTTATCGTCTTAATGGCGCTGGGCACCACCTCGTCCTGGGCCGTCTGTACGCGTCTCTCTTCGCCAACGGTGATGCTGGACATGGTGGTGGGCAGGGTGGTGGTGCCCCCGGATCTGCCGGTGGGCTCGGTGATCCTCACCCGCGACTGGACGATGAGCGCCCCGGGCGGGGCGAGCTATCGCTGTACCTCCGGCACCAACCGCTTCGCGGCGAAGATCGTCTCGCCAGGGGCCACCGATCTTGGGAATAAAATTTATTCCACCAACGTGCCGGGGATTGGTATGCGTTTCAGCCGCGGCGGCGCGACGGTGAATATCGTCTATCCTGACGTCTATTCGTCCCGAGTGTATAACACCACCAACTATTCCCTTGAAGGGTCACGTTTTACGCTGGAGATTATCAAAACCGCGGCAACCACCGGCAGCGGCACCCTCGCGGCGGGAAAATACACCTCCTATGACTGGGAGAGCGGCGGCAACCCGATCCTCGAAACCTATCTGAGCGCCAATGCGATCACCGTGGTCTCGCCCTCCTGTTCGGTACTGAGCGGGAAAAATATGAATGTTGATGTGGGCGCCATCAGACGCACTGACCTGAAAGGGGTGGGCACCACCGCGGGCGGGAAGGATTTTAATATCGATCTGCAGTGCAGCGGCGGTCTGAGTGAAACGGGATATGCCAACATCAGCACCTCTTTTTCCGGCACCCTGGCGACCAGCACCACCGCCACCATGGGCGCCTTGCTGAATGAAAAGGCCGGCAGCGGGATGGCGAAAGGCGTCGGCATCCAGGTGCTGAAGGATGGATCCCCGCTGCAGTTTAATAAGAAATATACCGTTGGCCGCTTGAATAATCAGGAGACCCGCTACATCACCATCCCGCTGCACGCGCGCTTTTATCAGTATGGCCCGACGACCAGCACCGGCGAGGTGGAGTCGCATATGATCTTTAACCTGACGTACGATTAATACGGGAGGGGGAATGAAGGGATTGCCGAAACATACTATCGCGTGGCTGCTGCTCTGCGGCAGCCTCGCTGCCCCCTCGGCGTGGGGTTTCGAGACCAATTATGATCGCGGACGGGTCGATTTTGCCGGGCGGGTGACGGATATTTCCTGCAGCGTCGCGCTCAATGGCGGCCAGCATGCCGGCAGCGGCAACGTCTGGCTGGCGCCGGTCAGCCTGGCGGAAGTGCACGATCGCGGGGCCGGCGCGTTTATGAAGCCGCAGCCTTTTACCCTGGCGCTGTCAAACTGCCAGCTGCGTCATGACGGCGGCGACGCCTCGCAGGACGAGGTGCGGCGGGTCAGCGTTCGCTGGGTCGACGGTTTTTTACTGACGGCGGTCGGCAATGAGAACGCGGGCTATCTGGCCAATACCTTGCCAGACGGAGCGCAGAATATTTATCTGGCGCTGTCGACCAATGATAATAATACGCTGGATAAGAGTAATAAAATTGTCCCTGCGGACCCGCAGCAAAATCAGGTGCATTTGCAGGAAAGCGCGGTCAGCGGCGGTCTGTTCACCTATTATGTGGGCTACGTTTCGCCGACGCCGAAAAGCGCCACCAGCGGGCCAATTACCAGCTGGGCAACGTGGGAATTAGTTTATAATTAAGCGAGACGAAAAAGCCGGGCAAGCCCGGCTTTTTTATATGACAATATCGTCGGCAACCAGCTGTTCAATGCTGACTTCCTGCCAGTAATGCCCCTGAATAGCAAACCACTCCATACCCTGCAGCCATTTTTTATGGGCTTCGCTTTCCACGCCTTCAATAATCACGTTGTGATGATTGCGGGATAAAAAGGTGACCAGCGCATCCATCAGCTGACGGCCGGACTCTTTGCGCATCAGATGCCAGAAAAAATCTTTATCAATTTTGACATAGTCAAAATGATAACCGCTGATGGCGTTTATCCCCGCGTAGCCAGAGCCGAAGTCGTCGAGCCACAGCGAGGTATCCTGCGGGCTTTGCCAGGCGGCGAGGGAATTATTCAGAAGTTTCTCGGCGTTTTCGGTCACTTCAAAATGGACGCAGGTCAGGGCGGCAATTTTCTCTTTTATTTCCTTCTGGCGTAGCAGATTGAGGATATGGTCATCGACGTTAATGGTGGCGGAAATATGGTTACGTAAAAACCATGCTTTATGCTGTTCAATCAACGCCAGTTGCTCGAGAAAAATACGTTCACGAACCGCCGCGGTGGCATGGCGGAAAAAATATTCTGGCGAAACGGGAAGATTATCGAAGCGGCTTAAGCATTCAACTGCGACTAAGGTACCTTGTGGGGAAAACATTTTCTGAAAGACGTAGCGTACAGCGATATCATTACGAGATAAAATGTTGTCTTCGAATATTTTAGTGTTCATTATCCCTCTTCACGAGGTTAGTCAGACAATAAGCAGAGGATAGACTAATTATAGGCTACCTGATGGTTAATGGGAATGGCAGGAAATGTAAATCAACAGCGAATAAGTACGCTTTATCCGCTATTGATTTACCGCTGCATAATTTAACATTGATGAAGGGCGGCAATACGCTGGTTCATCGTGCGGGAATTATCAATGCCCAGCTTTTGCATGATATGGATACGATGGCTGTGGACCGTTTTATGGGCAATGCCGAGCAGGGCGGCAATACGCTTATTATTATTGTTGGCAATCAGCAGTTCGAGGATCTGGCACTCCCGCGGCGACAGCTGTTTGCGCAATCGTCGCGGCGGGTGTTCGCTGGCGCCCTTCGCGCGCTGGATAATAGAAGTAAACATAGATAGCGGTGATTTTTCGCTAATAATCATGGCATTATCGACAGTTATCAACTCTCGGCATAGCCCGGCAATGTCGCTTTTTACCATCAGCACCGGCTGCTGGCAGCGCTGCAGGGAAAGGCGGAGCGCATTCAGCAGATCAAGGATTCTGATGGCAGAAATATCCTTATTAATTAAATTGAAAATAACCGTTTGGGCCACAGGCAGATGTTTTCTCAGGAAAACATCGTCATAGCCAAAACGGGTGGCATTTTCATGACTATCAATAAGGTAGTGATAGATTGAGTGGCCAATGAGATTATCATTGGTGTACAGCAATATACTTTCCAAGGGTATCAGATTCTCTTTTTGCGCTTGGCTTCTAAGATCAGGTCCAGCAGAATCTTCTCTATTCTGCGCTGGTCGTCGAGATGACGGAACTTAAACTGGCAGGATATCTGATAGTAGCTTTCGCTCTCTTCATTGGGGTTGTCGAGGGTGATAATAATGACATTTTTTACCACCAGGTCGATGGTGATCTCGCCATATTCCGCCAGCATCAGTACGGCATTTTTCAGCAATGCGTTATGACTGAGAAATTTCAGGTTCGGCGTTTTGGTCATCAGCGCGCAACCGCCGTCCGAAATGTCTTTGATGTCGAAAAGATAGTTTTCGCCATTTTTATGGCGCCCGCGGCAATAAAAGTCATGCTCGTGGCGTAAACGAAAGCGGGGATCGCGGCGACGCTGCACGACCTGCAGGCATTCAGGCAAGGAAAAGGCGTAGCGGATACCTTTATCGACACCGCTATTGTCATGTTTTGTCAGGGCTGCATTAAACTCTATTTTCCCTGAATCGCTATGCAGGAGAAAACGAATTTTATGACCCGGTGGGATTTTGCGGTGGGTCTGAATATGGAACTCGGCAAAGTCCACGCGCGTCAGTTGGGTTATGATACTGGTGTTGTTAAAAAATATTTCAATTTCAGTACGTTTGCGCAACTCCTCTCTGAAAATAGCAATAATTTCATACTTACTGGTCTTTATCGTTCCCTCTGTCATAGGCTTCCCTTGTAAATAGTTGTCGTGAGGCGTTTGATTTTTCTTATAGCAATAGCAACATTCTGATTGGGTTAATCAGATGTTTTTATGAGCGTTTGATGTTATTGACTATCTTTACAGCCAGATTGATATGTATAAACTTGGAATTCGATATTGTGTTTCCTGTAATCAAGAGTTTCAAATTTTGGTCATGACAAAAACGACAACGGCCTCCAAGCTGGAGACCGGTCGAAGGATAAAAACTTAAGTTTAATTAACGGGGATAATGAGAAAACGATCGTCGATCATGCCCCATTTGTAGGATCTATAGTGCCAGCAGTGTTGAGGTTTTTCCAGGCAAATATTGAGGAGGGAAGTCGTTCCCTCCATTTAGCCTGAAGGGTCAGGAATGCGCGCGATTGGCGATATTATCCAGGATGCGTAGCGCATCCGCTGGCAGAACCAGCCCGGCGGCGGCAATATTTTCCGCCAGGTGCGTGCGGGATGAGGTGCCGGGGATCAGCAGAATATTGGGCGCGCGCTGGAGTAGCCAGGCGAGGGCGACCTGCATCGGCGTCGCCTCAAGCGAGGCCGCGACCTCGTTCAGCTCCTGCGCCTGCAGCGGGGTAAAACCGCCCAGCGGGAAGAAGGGGACCCAGGCGATGTGCTGGGCGGCCAGCGCATCCACCAGCGCGTCGTCGGCGCGATGGGCAATGTTATAGAGGTTTTGCACGCAGACGATAGGCGTCATTTTCTGCGCATCCGCCACCTGCTTTGCCGTCACGTTGCTAAGGCCAATATGGCGGATCAACCCTCGCTCCTTCAGCTCCAGCAGGGTGGCGAGCGGCGCCTCCAGCGACCCCTCCACCGGGCCGTGGGGGCTCAGCATACTGCGCAGGTTCACCACCTCCAGCACGTCGAGCCCCAGGTGACGCAAATTGTCCTCGACGGCCTGGGTCAGTTCAGCGGGCGACATGGCCGGCAGCCAGTTGCCTTTCTCGTCACGGCGGGCGCTGACCTTGGTGACAATGCACAGATCGTCGGGGTAGGGGTGAAGCGCTTTGCGGATCAGCTGATTGGTCACATGGGGGCCATAGAAATCCGAAGTATCGATATGGTTTACCCCAGCTTCGACGGCGGCCTGCAGCACGCGCACCGCTTCTTCAGGATCTTTCGGCGGGCCGAAGACGCCGGGGCCGGCCAGCTGCATGGACCCGTAACCCAACCGATAGACCTGGCGATCGCCGAGCGTGCCGCGACCGGATAAGGTGACACTGGACATAGGAACTCTCCTCACGGTGGCTAAGCCGTAAGTGTAATGCGCTCACAAGGAAGGGAAGGGCGAGAATGTTGTCAGAATGTGCGACAGCGGCTCAGGCAAGCCGCTGTCGCCGGAGGCGGTTTAGCCGAAGAACATCACGGAGACGCAGAGCAGGCCGACCACCAGAGTGATGGCGTTCCCCACCGAGCGATACGGCTTCAGCGCCGGGATAAGCCAGGTTGACAGCGTGGGCATGATAAACAGGATCATGGCGATAAGCGGTCCGCTGATGGCGTAGATCATCGAGATCGCATTCGGGTTGATAAAGCACACTGCAAAGGTGAAGGCGGAGACCAGCATGATCGACATCGCGCGGTTGAAGGCGCGGCTCTTGCGCACGCCCATCAGGCCCAGCGAGCTTTTGACGATTTCGCTGGCGCCTTCAATGACCCCGAAGTAGGTGCCGAGAAAGGATTTCGACATGGCGACCACGGCGACGATAATGCCGGTCACCGCCAGCCAGCCCGGCGCGCCGGGCACCATCGACAGGGCGGAGAGGATGGTCACCCCCTGATCGCGGGCGGTCTCAATATAGGTCGCCGGGATAGCCAGCAGGCAGCTGAAGACGAAAAACAGCACGCTGGCGCAGATGATGGTGTAGGCCACCTTCATGATTTTTTTGCATTTACCCATGGCCAGGTCGCCGTGTTTCTCCTGCTGGTCGATAGCAAAAGTCGAGATGATCGGCGTATGGCTAAAAGCGAAAACCATCACGGGTATGGAGATCCAGACCTGGTGGAGCGTCTGCGAGCTGAACTGCATCTGGCTGGTGAGATGTTCCGGATGCCAGTCGCGGATTAAATAGAGGGAGAGAAACAGAAAGCAGGCGATAAGTGGAAAGACCAGAAAGCCCATCACCTTGATGGTGATCTGCCGGCCCATGAGAAAGATCAGATTAAGGACCAGCACCACGCCAAGACTCAGCAGCGCGCGTAGCGCAGGCGTCATCGGCGTGTGATGCGCCACCTGCTCGGCCAGCGAGTTGGTGATGGCCACGGCGTAGATCAGCACGACCACAAAGAAGGCGAGGAAATAGAGGCCGGTGATCAGGTTGCCAATTTTCTTACCATAGTAGTGATTGACTGCGCCGGTGATCCCGGTTCCCGGCGCGATATTGGCCGAGAGAATAAACTGGCTCAGCGCTTTGTGAGGCCAGTAGGTGAGCGGCCAGGCGACCAGCGCGGTGATGAAAAGGACGATGGCGCCAGCCGAACCCAGCTGGATCGGTAGAAATAGCGTCCCAGCGCCTACTGCAGTGCCATATAAGGCAAAACTCCATAGAGTTTCTTCTTTAGACCAAATTTTAGACATTATGCGACTTTATCAACCGTCAAACCAAAAAAAAGGAGTGCAATTTACCATATTTATGGTTCATCTGTTGCGATAGTTTTTGGTGATAAAGCCGCGGCGGATCGCGAAGGATCCGCCGCGGGGCTAGCCGCGTGCCGCCTGGCGCGGGCGGCGGTGACGGATCACGCGCTCGCGCAGGGTGTCCCAGACCCAGTTAAACGCCATGGTGTAGGGCAGGAAGAAGAGCATGAAGCCGATCTCCAGCATAAACGCCTGCAGTAGCGATACCCCCAGCACGATAGCCACCATGGTGACGCCGATGATAACAAAGCCGGTCTCGAAGCCGATCGCGTGCAGCGCCCGCACTTTCAGCCGGCGGGGGACGCGGGAGACCGGCCACAGGCGATCGAAAGCCGCGTTATAAATGATGTTCCATACCATCGCCAGGGTGGCGAGCAGAATGCTCAGCCCGCCCATCTCCACCACCGAACGCTGCATCAGCCAGGCGGCGGTGGGGGCGAGGATCAGCGTCGCCAGTCCTTCGAAGGTGATGGCGTGGATAACGCGTTCGGTGAGCGTCTTGCGCTGATGCGGGGTCTGTTGCATGGCGAGCTACCTCCAGTTTTAGCCTGAACAGGAAATTACCCGGCAGTTTATGGAAAAATATGATAAACAAAAGATAGAAACCATCGATAAAGTAGATACATCATGCGTTATTCACCGGAAGCGTTAACCGCCTTTGTCGAGGCCGTTGACAGCGGGTCGTTCTCCGCCGCAGCCCGTCGCCTGCGGAAAAGCCAGTCGACGATCAGTACCGCTATCGCCAACCTGGAGGCTGACCTCGGGGTGACCCTCTTCGATCGGGCAACGCGGCAGCCGACGCTGACGCCGCAGGGGGAGCAGGTGCTGAGCTATGTCAAAGCGATCCTCGCCGCCAGCGAGCGGCTGGATGAGCTGGCGGTGTCGCTGTCCGGCGAGACGGAGCCGCGACTGACCTTTGTGCTCTCGGACACCCTGCACCCGGACGTGCTGGAAGATCTGCTGGTGCAGTTTGACCGCCGCTTCCCTCATACCGAGTTTGAGTGTTTGATTGGCGAAGATGAGGACGTGATCGATCTCCTGCAAAAATCCCGCGCCCAGGTGGGATTGATTGAGGCGAGAGAGCGCTACCCGACCGATATCGGTAGCACCCGCCTGCCGCTGCAGACGGCGATGGGCATTTACGTGGCGCATGACCATCCGCTGGCGGCGCAGGGCAAGGTTGTCTGGGATGAGCTGCGCAGCTGGCGCGAGCTGCGTTTGAGCACCTTTCTGGCCAGCGCCACGGAGCCTGCCGCCGGGCAGGTCTGGTCGGCGCCAAACTACCTGCTGCTGCTCAGCATGGCGGTGCAGGGCTTCGGCTGGTGCATTCTGCCCTGCGCCCTGGTGGCGGAGTTTGCGCCGCAGGGCGGGCTGGTGGCGCTCGATATCCCCGGCTGGCCGCGGGCGATTTCGGTGGATCTGCTGTGGAATAAGAAAGCGCCGCCCGGGGCGGCGGGCAGCTGGCTGCGTCAGCATCTGCAGCGGCGTGAACGTTAACGAATGGCTAATTCTTTGTGATTGGCCTCACTTTTTTTAAACAATTACAAAGTTTTTTGATAACAATTATCTAGTATATCGCTGTTTCTTTGCGCAAAAGCACGGGCAGGGGTAGAGGATGAAGGATGTCGTGATCGTCGGGGCGCTGCGAACGCCGATTGGCTGCTTTCAGGGCGCGCTATCGCGCCATTCAGCCGTTGAGCTGGGTAGCGTGGTGGTGAAGGCGCTGGTGGAGAAGACGGGAATCGATCCGCAGAGCGTGGATGAGGTGATCCTCGGCCAGGTGCTGACCGCGGGAACCGGGCAAAACCCGGCCCGTCAGTCCGCTATTCGCGGCGGGTTGCCCAACACTGTATCGGCTATCACCATTAACGACGTCTGCGGTTCAGGTCTGAAAGCCCTGCACCTCGCCACCCAGGCCATCCAGTGCGGGGAGGCGGACGTGGTGATCGCCGGCGGCCAGGAGAACATGAGCCGCGCTCCGCATGTCCTCACCGACAGCCGCACCGGCGCCCAGCTGGGCAACAGCCAGCTGATTGACAGTCTGGTCCATGACGGCCTGTGGGACGCCTTCAACGATTACCATATGGGCGTCACGGCGGAAAACCTCGCCCGGGAATACGGCATCAGCCGCGAACTGCAGGACGCCTGGGCGCTCAGCTCGCAGCATAAGGCGCGCAAGGCGATTGATTCCGGACGCTTTCGCGATGAGATTGTCCCGGTCGTTACCGAGCATAACGGCGCGGCGCGCACCGTAGATACCGATGAACAACCGCGGGTGGATGCCAGCGCGGAAGGGCTGGCCAGCCTGCAGCCTGCCTTCGATCGTCTCGGATCGGTGACCGCCGGCAACGCATCCAGCATCAATGACGGCGCGGCGGCGGTGATGATGATGAGTGAGGCGAAAGCCGAGGAGCTGGGGCTGCCGATCCTCGCGCGGATCCGCGCCTTCGCCAGCGTCGGCGTCGATCCGGCGCTGATGGGCATCGCCCCGGTGCACGCCACCCGCCGTTGTCTGGAACGGGCCGGCTGGCGGCTGGACGACGTCGATCTGATCGAAGCCAATGAGGCCTTTGCCGCTCAGGCTATCTCCGTTGGCCGGGTACTGGAGTGGGATGAGCGACGGGTCAACGTCAACGGCGGCGCGATCGCCCTCGGCCACCCGATCGGCGCCTCCGGCTGCCGGATTCTGGTGTCGCTGGTGCATGAAATGATCAAGCGCGATGCGCGTAAAGGGCTGGCGACGCTGTGCATCGGCGGCGGTCAGGGCGTGGCGCTGGCGGTAGAGCGCGCGTAGCGCTGAATGTCGATTTCCATGGCCTCCTGCGGGAGGCCTTTTTTATGCGCCGCGCTTTGCCGACCCCCCTCTTTTTTGCCGTATTTCCCTTCTCCCCATCGTCAATTTATTGAGCTCCGTCACGTCTTGTTGTGCCACCTTTTTTGAAACAAATAACTACGATCCTGGTCACTAAAACTGAGGTGCTTAAAAAATAAAATAACGTTTCATAAAAACGAAATGACATTTTATTTATTATAAGGGGTACCCTATGTTAAAACGATCTCTGGTTCTGGCCGCCCTCTGCGGTATGTCTTTTGCGGCAACCGCGGTCACGATAGATTTACGTCATGAATTTATTGATGGCGGCAAGAGCGATAAAAGCAATGCCGACCGCGTCTCGGTATCCCACCGCTTCGCCAACGGGCTAGGCTTTACCGTGGAGGCCAAATGGCGTTCAGGCGGCGACAACGGTTCGCAACCCTATTCGGACGTGGTGGGCAACGGCCATGAAGACACCATCAGCTGGCGCTGGAAAGCGACGTCGAACCTTTTCCTCACCCCCGGGTTTACCATAGAGAGCAACGACAGCCGCTCCATTTACAAGCCGCATCTGCACGTACAGTACAGTTTCGACAATGGCTTCTATGTCGCCGCTCGCTATCGCTATGAGTACACCCGCTATCCGAACGATGCCGGTAAAGATGATGACAAGGTGAATCGCGGCGACGCGTGGGCCGGGTTTGCCCTCGGCGACTGGCGCACCGAGCTGAACTATGTCTATGCCCGCAGTTCGGAAGGGGTGAACCGCAACGACAACAAACCCTACTCACAGGAATATAACGTGAAGGTAGCCTATAAGCTGGATAACAACTGGTCGCCGTATGGTGAAATCGGCAACGTCGGCGTGAATGACCGCAGCGATCGCCAGACCCGTTTCCGCGTCGGGGTGGCCTACTCGTTCTGATTTCCGCCAGACCCTCATCGTCTCTCTTCCCCGGCGCCGTCAGCCGGGGTTTTTTATGCGCCAAAGCGAGGGAACAAAAAAAGCCCTCCGCGAAGGAGGGCAAGGCCAGTTACAGAAAAACGTTCGCCGGGCTCAGGCGCTCAGCATCGGCGGATGGTCAGGTAATTTCGCGATATAGATGGCCGGCTTGCCGTCTTTATCGGAGCTGAACAGAATGGCGCTGTCATCCGGCGTAAACGAGGGGTGCGGGTGAGTCACCTGCCGGCTGTTGGCCACTGTCGCCCACGAGGTATCATGGCGCGCGACGCGGAAGTAGCGCTTCTCCGCCACGTTAAAGACGTAGAGATAAGGATCGTTATCAATGGAGTAGCCGCCGGTATCTTTGACATCGACCGGCGTGCCCGATCCATCGCCCACCAGCAGCGTGCCGTCGAAATTGCTCATCAGATGCGAGCAGGCGGGCATCGTCATCAGGGCCTCGTTGACGCCGCTTTCCGGATCAAAGCGATAGATCGTCCGCCCCTGCTGGCCTTTCAGATAGGAGACGTAGATCAGCGCTGAACCGTCCGGTACCCAGAATTCATGGGTGCAGCTTTCGCCCGGGGCATGCGCTTTGACTTTACGCACGTTGCTGCCATCTTCATTGACCAGCCACATGCGGGCGTCAACCAGATCGTGCGGCCCTTCATGGCAGAAGGCGACGGTATGGTCGTCGAAGGGACGATAGATCGGATGTCCCAGCCAGATTTTTTCTTCATGGATCACCTGGCTCTCTCCGCTGCGCAGGTCGACGCGCAGCAGGCGGCAGTGCGGTCCTTTGTGGAAGAAGTCATGAAAAATCTGCCAGTCGTTGAGCGGCGTCCAGTCGCTTTTCGCAATCTCAATGCCTACCAGTTTGCTGCAATCGCTGTTCGCCACCCAGGTGCCATAGCCGACCCACTCCTCGCTGACGCGGTAAACTTCACGCTCGGCGAGGGTGGTGAGGTTCACCTCCAGCAGGGTACGGTCATTTTTCACGTAATAGAGCGACTTATCGTCCGGGGAGAGGAAGCCGCCGAAGGTGTTATCCCCGGCGCCTTCCGTCAGCTGGACAGCTTCGGCGCTGGCGATATTCAGCAGATAGTAGTTCCAGTGGCCGTCAAACTCGCCGGCGAACAGTAAATGGCTGCCATCGTTAAAAAAGCACTTCTGATAGAAGTAGTTGCGATGACAGGTAACCTCCGGGGGGGTTAAGCGGGTGACTTCCGCCCCGGTATCCGGATCGCGGCTGACGTGATAGTTCAGTTTGACCCGCATGCCTTTAGCCATGTAGTGCTCCTTTCTTTCCTGCGATGCCGCTGGACCAGAGGCGTGTCGCTGAGTGATGTGTTTTAAAAGATGGGTGTTAATTTATCAAAACAACGTTTCATTATTTGTGATGTCTCACGCAGTTCAGCGCAATTCCCGCATCTTCCGCGGCATGCTGGCCCCACTTCGACCGTCTCTCCAGGCAACCGGTTGAATCATCATCCTTTTAAAACCGCTTCCTGTTCGGCGCGCGTTGCCGCATCCGTTCGCTTTTTCTTTTTTTGTAATCGACGTCATAAAAAATGAAACGACGTTTTAAATATCATTGAAAATGACAGGGAGCGGGGCTAAGATGGCACCCATTAGTAAAACGGAACTCTGTTTTATTTTTATGATGGGCTATGCCCGTGAGTTCGCCCTACGCTCAGTCGCGCCGCCGGCGCGAGCCGGGCCGAGAGAACCTTGCCTGCACACTGCAGGCTCTGAACGACTAAGGAACACATTATGATTCTTGATGCATTCTCCCTGCAGGGAAAAGTGGCCGTCGTGAGCGGATGCGATACCGGTTTAGGTCAGGGGATGGCCCTCGGGCTGGCGGAAGCGGGCTGCGATATTGTCGGTATCAATATTGTCGAGCCGGTGGAAACCATCGAGCGGGTGACGGCGCTGGGACGCCGCTTTCTCAGCCTGACCGCCGACCTGCGCCAGATCGACGGTATCCCTCAGCTGCTGGAGCGGGCGGTGGCGGAGTTTGGCCATATTGATATTCTGGTCAACAATGCCGGCCTCATCCGCCGCGAGGACGCGCTGGCGTTCAGCGAAAAGGACTGGGACGACGTCATGAACCTCAATATCAAGAGCGTATTTTTCATGTCTCAGGCGGCGGCGAAGCACTTTATCGCCCAGGGCAGCGGCGGGAAGATCATTAACATCGCCTCGATGCTGTCGTTCCAGGGCGGGATCCGTGTGCCGTCGTATACCGCGTCCAAAAGCGCGGTGATGGGCGTTACCCGCCTGCTGGCCAACGAGTGGGCTAAACACCATATCAATGTCAACGCCATCGCCCCGGGGTATATGGCGACCAATAACACCCAGCAGCTGCGCGCTGACGAGCAGCGCAGTAGCGAAATCCTCGACCGCATTCCCGCCGGGCGCTGGGGCCTGCCGTCCGACCTGATGGGGCCGGTGGTCTTCCTCGCTTCCCCAGCCTCCGATTACATCAATGGCTACACGGTAGCGGTGGACGGCGGCTGGCTGGCGCGCTAACCGTCGGCGACGGCCGGCGCGACACTCATCGCCCCGGCCGTCTGAGCAATTATTGTCCATACCGTAAAATGAGGATCGTCCATATTCCAGAGTGCAGAATGAATGTTACCGCCCTGTATGGACAGGGTTATTAACTAGGCGAAACGAATTTTTTGTTACTTTGAAAGTTTAATGTCCATCACAAAACCCATCTTGCCAGCAAAATAGTCCATATCTTTGGCGTATCCCGCCTGACAAACTCCTCCGCCAGTCACGTACTTTCGTCCTATGTCTTTCTCTGTGTGGCAGGAATAAAAATGACTTCAATCAGTAACGACTCTGCATTAACGCCGCGGGCGCAACGTGACACCCGGCGGATGAACTGGTTTGTTTCTATCGCCGCGGCGGTGGCGGGGTTGCTCTTTGGCCTGGATATCGGCGTGATATCCGGGGCGCTGCCCTTTATAACCGACCACTTCACCTTATCCAGCCAGCTTCAGGAGTGGGTGGTCAGCAGCATGATGCTGGGGGCGGCGATAGGCGCGCTGTTTAACGGCTGGCTGTCGTTCCGCCTTGGCCGCAAATACAGCCTGATGGCGGGGGCCGTGCTTTTTGTCGCCGGCTCTATCGGCTCCGCTTTTGCCGCCAGCGTGGAAGTGCTGCTGGTGGCCCGCGTGGTGTTGGGGGTGGCCGTTGGGATCGCCTCTTATACCGCGCCGCTGTACCTCTCCGAAATGGCCAGCGAGAACGTGCGCGGAAAAATGATCAGTATGTATCAGCTGATGGTGACCCTCGGCATTGTGCTGGCGTTTCTTTCCGATACCGCCTTTAGCTACAGCGGTAACTGGCGCGCCATGCTGGGCGTGCTGGCGCTGCCGGCGGTGATCCTGATCGTTCTGGTCGTCTTTCTGCCGAACAGCCCTCGCTGGCTGGCGGAGAAAGGGCGCCATATCGAAGCGGAAGAGGTGCTGCGGATGCTGCGCGATACCTCGGAGAAGGCGCGCGATGAGCTTAACGAGATCCGCGAAAGCCTGAAGCTGAAGCAGGGCGGTTGGGCGTTGTTCAAGGTCAATCGTAACGTGCGCCGGGCGGTGTTCCTTGGCATGCTGCTGCAGGCGATGCAGCAGTTCACCGGCATGAACATCATCATGTACTACGCCCCGCGTATTTTCAAAATGGCGGGCTTTACCACTACCGAACAGCAGATGATCGCCACCCTGGTGGTGGGCCTGACCTTTATGTTTGCCACCTTTATCGCGGTGTTCACGGTGGATAAAGCGGGCCGCAAGCCGGCGCTGAAAATCGGTTTCAGCGTGATGGCGCTGGGCACCCTGGTGCTCGGCTACTGCCTGATGCAGTTCGACAATGGCACCGCCTCCAGCGGCCTCTCCTGGCTTTCCGTCGGCATGACCATGATGTGTATTGCCGGGTATGCGATGAGCGCGGCGCCGGTGGTGTGGATCCTCTGCTCTGAGATCCAGCCGCTGAAATGCCGCGACTTCGGCATCACCTGCTCCACCACCACCAACTGGGTGTCGAACATGATCATCGGCGCCACCTTCCTGACGCTGCTTGACGCGATCGGCGCCGCCGGGACCTTCTGGCTCTACACGGTGCTCAACGTGGCCTTTATCGGCGTCACCTTCTGGCTGATCCCGGAGACCAAAAATGTCACCCTCGAGCACATTGAGCGCAACCTGATGGCGGGCGAGAAGCTGCGCAACATCGGTAACCGTTAATGTGAGGCGCGCGGCAGCCACGGGCTGGCGACCTTGCGCGTCTCCCGATGGTTGTCGCCGTGAATGATATGCAGGGCGCTCAGGCGCCCGATGTCGTAGTGCGGCAGCTGCACCGTGGAGAGCGGCGGCAGAAACAGATCGCCAATGCCCACCATATTGTCGTATCCCACCACCGCCACGTCCTGTGGAATGCGTAGCCCCTGGCCCAGCAGCGTCTGATAGACCATAAAGGCGATGCGATCGTTGCCGCAAATCACCGAGTCAAAGCCGGGTTTACCCTCGCGGATATGCGCCATCACCACCCCAGGAATATCGTGGTAATGCTCATCGCCCTGGGCCATATACGAGTGGGTCAGGCTGTCCGGTTCGATGCCCGCCTCCCGGCAGGCGCGCTCCAGCCCCTGACGGCGGCGGATTGTCGCCAGCTGGCTGGCGGGTAAGTGCAGGCACAGCGGACGACGATAGCCCGCGGCAAGCAGGGCTTTTACCGCGTCGTACTGACCCTGCTCATCGTCCGGGATATAGCTGGCCACCGGCTGGCTGAGGCTTTCGCAGTTGGCCAGCACGCAGGGCAGGGTCAGCAGTTTGTCCGGCAGCGGCACCTGGCGCAGGCCCATGGTGGTAAAGATAATGCCGTCTGGACGGTGGGAGAGGAGCAGGTCGACCACCGCTTCCGGCCGATCGTCGGAAAACATGTTGACCACAAAGCTGTTCCAGCCGTGGGCGCGGGCGGTCTCTTCGATCGAGAGGGTGATCTCCACCGAAAAGGGGGTGGTGACGGTATCCAGCGCCAGCACGCCGATGGTGCTGGGGGTGGCCCGCGCCCCGCGGATCTTTTTCGCCGACAGGTCGGGGACATAGTTGGTTTCGGCGATGGCGGCCTGCACGCGGGCCAGCGTCTCCGGCTTGAGCCGCTCCGGGGTGTTCAGCGCCCGAGAGACGGTCATCAGAGATACATTCGCCAGTTTTGCTACATCTTTCAGGGACGCCATTTTTTCCTCCGCCATAGCTGCAGAGTACAGGCTATACAACTAAGTCGCTGATGTAAAAGCGTGAAACGATTTTATGCTAGCCTCGTCCTCCACGCTGCCGCGGTTAATATTTGATCGCGATCGCATCTTCATTATGTTAACGTTAACTTTTGTGATTAACATCATGTATCGCAGCGAATCCCCCTGCGCTTTGTTTTTTGTTAACGTTACCATAATTGCATTCCTCTAACACGAGAATGTCATGATGAAAGCGCATCACTCACACAGCTACCCGTTGCTCAGTGCCTTACTGTTTTTCTTTTTCGTGACCTGGTCGTCATCCGGCTCCTTGCTCTCCATCTGGCTGCACCAGGAGGTCGGGCTGAAGGCCGGCGATACCGGTATCATCTACGCCGTTCTGTCGGTTTCCGCGCTGTTTGCGCAAGTTTGCTATGGCTTTATCCAGGATAAGCTGGGGCTGCGCAAACATCTGCTCTGGTATATCACCGCGCTGCTGATCCTCTCCGGTCCGGCGTATCTGCTGTTCGGCCATCTGCTGAAAATTAACGTCCTGCTGGGCAGCATCTTCGGCGGGATCTACATCGGCTTGACCTTTAACGGCGGCATTGGCGTGCTGGAATCCTATACCGAGCGCGTGGCGCGCCAGAGCCAGTTTGAATTCGGCAGGGCGCGGATGTGGGGCTCGCTGGGCTGGGCGGTGGCCACCTTCTTCGCCGGTCTGCTGTTTAACATCAATCCGCAGCTTAACTTCCTCGTCGCCAGCTGTTCCGGACTGGTGTTTTTTATCCTG
This sequence comes from Klebsiella sp. GB_Kp056, assembly GCF_040064755.1. Lineage (NCBI taxonomy): Bacteria > Pseudomonadati > Pseudomonadota > Gammaproteobacteria > Enterobacterales > Enterobacteriaceae > Klebsiella > Klebsiella sp. GB_Kp056. The sequence goes on from NZ_JBEAJA010000054.1 coordinate 234,762, forward strand.
CTGGCGCGGCTGCGCGTCTCCTCGGCGCCGCATGCGATGCAGGAGGCGGTTTCGGGCGGCAAGGTGACCCTGGAAGATGCGCTGCGCCTGCTGACGCTGCCGCGCTTCTGGGCGCTGGTCTTCTTCGTCATCGGCACCTGCATCTACGGCGTCTATGACCAGCAGTTCCCGGTCTATTTCTCATCGCAGTTCGCGACCCTGCAGGAAGGCAATGAGATGTATGGCTACCTCAACTCCTTCCAGGTGTTCCTCGAGGCGGCCGGCATGTTCTGCGCGCCGTGGCTGGTGAACCGCATCGGCGCCAAAAATGGTCTGATTTTCGCCGGCATGGTGATGGCGATGCGCATGGTGGCCTCCGGCCTGGTGGAGGGGCCGCTGCTGATCTCCATCACTAAACTGCTGCACGCGGTGGAGCTGCCGATACTGCTGGTGGCTATCTTTAAGTACAACAGCATCAACTTCGATAAACGCCTCTCCTCCACCCTCTATCTGGTGGGCTTCGCCTGCACCAGCTCGATTATCGCCAGCGTTTTGTCGCCGCTGGCGGGCTACAGCTATGAAAAATATGGCTTCGCCCAGTCCTATCTGATCATGGGCCTGCTGGTGTTCTGCACCACCTTTATTTCCATCTTCTTGTTGCGCTCCGGCAAATCCTCCGCCGATCCGCTGGTGTCGCAACCTACCGCTGTCTGAATCAAAAAGAGTGAAAATGATGACTTACACAATCTCCAGGGCTGAACAGGTACTCCAGACACAACGCCAGGCGCTCAATCTGCGCTGGTATCCGCACTATCACCTGGCGGCCCGCGCCGGGTGGATCAACGACCCAAACGGTCTGGTGTGGTTCGACGGCTGGTACCATGCCTTTTATCAACATCACCCGTACTCCACTCAGTGGGGGCCGATGCACTGGGGGCACGCGCGGAGTAAGGATCTGGTGCACTGGGAGCATCTGCCGGTGGCCCTGGCGCCGGAGGGGCCGGAGGATAAAGACGGCTGCTTCTCCGGCTCGGCGGTGGTCGATGGCGATACCCTGGCGCTGATTTACACCGGGCATAAATTCCACGGCGATCCGGGCGACGAAGCCAATCTGTATCAGGTTCAGTGTCTGGCCACCAGCCGGGACGGGATCCACTTCGAGCGCCAGGGGATGGTGGTCGACACCCCGCCGGGTATGCACCACTTCCGCGACCCGAAGGTCTGGCGGGAAGGAGACAGCTGGTACATGATCGTCGGCGCGCGCGAAGGCGATACCGGCCAGGTGCGGCTGTACCGCTCAGCCGATCTGCGCCAGTGGCAGGATGTGGGGGTGCTGGATGAAGCGGAAAGCGCCATGGGCTATATGTGGGAGTGCCCGGACTTCTTCACCCTCAACGGCAAACGCGTTCTGATGTTTTCCCCGCAGGGGATGCAGGCCGAGGGGTTCCGCAACCGCAACCTGTTCCAGAGCGGCTATCTGATCGGCGAGTGGCAGCCGGGGCAGCGATTCGTCCGCCACGGCGAGTTCAGAGAGATGGATCACGGCCACGATTTCTATGCGCCGCAAAGCTTCGCCACCCCCGATGGCCGGCGGATCGTGATTGGCTGGCTGGATATGTGGGAATCACCGCTGCCGGAGCAGCAGGACGGCTGGGCGGGCATGCTCTCCCTGCCGCGCGAGCTGAGCCTGAGCGCGGATAACCGCCTGCAGATGCGCCCGGCGAAAGAAGTGGAGAGTCTGCGCGGCGCCTGGTTCCCGTGGCCGGTAAGCACCCTGAACAATCAGCAGACCACGATGGTCGACAACTGCGAGGCGATGGAGGTGAACCTGCGCTGGAACTGCGCCCGCAGCAGCGCCGAGCAGTATGGTCTGCGCTTTGGCGATGGCCTGCGCCTCTACGTAGATGCCCAGCAGCAGCGTCTGGTGCTGGAGCGGCATTATCCGCAGCATGGCCTGTGCGGGACGCGCAGCGTGCCGTTGACCGCGGGGGCGGATCTCAATCTGCGGATATTTTTCGATAGCTCTTCGGTGGAGGTGTTTGTCAATGACGGCGAAGCCTGCCTGAGCAGCCGTATCTATCCGCAGGCTCCCCGCCGTGAATTAGCGTTATTTGCCTGGAGCGGCTCAGCGGCATTAACTGAAGCCGGAGCCTGGCAGCTCGAATAATAATAAGGCTGTTGTCGTTAATAACCCGTCTTTGACGATGGGCGGGTTATTATTGCCTGCATCGTCGTGCATTACCCATTAATAACAAATTGAGTTCATTCCATAATAAAAGGGTTTACCGATGAATAAAATCTGGGTCGGGTGTTTTCTCACGTCTCTCTCTCTGCCACAGGCGATGGCGCAGGCGCCGTTATCGCTGGAGGATCGGCTGGCGCAAATGGAGCAGCGGCTGAAGGCGACGGAGGCGCGCGCCGCCAGCGCAGAGGCGGAGATTAAGACGCTGAAAGGCCAACAGCAGGCCACGACGGTCGCCCGCGCGGCGCCGGCTACGCCGCGCCTGCAGCTAAACGACAATGGCGAATTAAAATTTTATGGCGATGTCGAATTTAATCTTGATGGCGCCAGCCGCACCGGCAGCCTGACGTCGGTCAAAACCAGCGCGAATAAAAGCTGGGCGCCCGGTGATAAAGAGCGTTGGGATATTAATGGCCGTATTCTGCTGGGTTTCGATGGCCGACGTAATGGCGCCGACGGGAAATATGCCGGATTCAGCGTGCAGCCCCTGGCGGATATGGATGGCAAAATGAATCTCGATGATGCGGTATTTTTCTTTGGTCAGCAGGATGACTGGAAAATAAAAATAGGCCGCTTTGAAGCCTGGGATATGTTCCCCCTGAATCAGGATACCTTTATTGAATATTCAGGAAATACCGCCAACGACCTCTATTCCGACGGCTATGGCTATATTTACATGATGAAAGAGGGGCGCGGGCGCAGCAGCAGCGGCGGCAACCTCCTGTTCAGCAAAACGGTGGATAACTGGTATTTCGAGGTTAACACCCTGGTGGAGGATGGCAGTTCGCTGTTTGTCGATCAGAACTATCACGGTAATGCGCTGGAAAACCGCAAAAACGTGGTGTACGTGCGGCCGGTGGCGGTGTGGCAGTCCGGCGCGTGGTCGGCGGCGGCGGCGATAGAGAGCAACCTCGTCAACAACGCCTACGGCTATCAGAACCAGGGCGGGCGCTGGGTCGACCAGTCAAACCGTACCGGCTACGGGATGACCATGAGCTGGAACACCCTGAAAAGCGATCCGCAGGACGGGGCGGTGGTCAATCTGAGTACCGCCCTGCTGGACGCGGCGGACGAAACCGACTTCAGCGCCGGGATCAACGCCCTGTGGCATCGCGTGGAGCTGGGCTATATCTACGCGCATAACAAAATCGACCAGTTCAACATGGCCGGGGTGAGCAGCGAGTGCGATGACGACTGCGCAATCCTCGCGCCGGGGCGCTATGATATCCACACCGTGCATACTTCCTGGCAGTTGCCGAATATTATGGCGATGCCGAACTTCAATATTTACCTTGGCGCCTACGCCTCGTGGCTCGATTCCACGGCAGCGAAGAGTGGGAATCCCGATGAACGCTACGGCGCCCGGGTGCGCTTTAAATATTTCTTCTGACAGGATACTCAGGCAGGCTCTCCCGCGGCGGACGCCGCGGGAGGTTTCCGACGGGCAGGTTAGCGCATCGCGCGGCGCAGAATGCGGTCGGTCTGGCGCTGGAAGTCCTCGGCCGCTTCTTCCACCGACTTTTTACCGTAGTCGATGTACTGCAGGGTAGTGCCGAACTGGGCGACAATCTGCGGGTCGTCGAAGTACGGCGAGACCGGCAGAGTGGTGGGCAGGGATTGCGCCAGCTTCAGACCGGACACCGCCGGATCGTCGGCTTTGATGATCCCGTCTTCGGTCAGGTAGGCGACCGCCGCTTTACTTAGCGGCACGCCGCGCTCCAGTCCGAGAATATCCACCCCTTCTTTACTGTTCAGCAGGAAGTTAATCACTTTCGCCGCCGCCTGCGGGTTTTTCGTCGATTTGCCAATCGACAGCATTTGCGCAGGCTTGAAGAACAGTCCGGCATCGGTGGCCCCGGGGAGCATCGGGTATTCCCCCAGCACCAGCTTCGCCGGCGGCTTCAGGTTGTCGGAGTATTTGTTGATGGTGGAGTTCCACATGTAGGTCCCGCCCCATTCACCCTGGATCCACGGCTTCATCTCGTACATGTTGCTCTTGCCGAAGGAGGCATAGTAGCGGGTATCCGGCATGACATGGCTGTCGATAAGCTTCTTATACATGCCGAAGAAGTCCGCCCACTGCGCTTTGCTGTAGGAGAATTTGCGTCCTTTCTCATCGATGGCCGGCTGGTTGTATTTTTGCACCATGTAAGAGTTGAGCAGGGCCAGCACGTCCTGGTGCTCAAGCACCACCGGGTAGTACTGTTTCCCGAGTTTGCTTTCGAAAGTTTTCCCCGCCGCCAGCAGTTCGTCCCAGGTTTTCGGGAAGGGGATGCCCGCTTTTTTCCACGCTTCGTCGTTAAAGTAGAAGACCCGGGCGGTGACCGACACCGGGATGCCGTTGAGCTTGCCATTGACCGTGGTGGACTGCAGCTCTTTGGCGTCGAACTGGCTGAGATCGATCTCGTCTTTCAGAGTGTTGAGATCGTAAAAACCCTCGCCATTTTTCGAAAAAATCGGCAGCCAGTTCCAGTTGGTCTGCATCACGTCTGGCTCGGTGCCGCCGGCTATCTGGGTGGTCAGGCGCGAAAGATGGCCGTCCCAGCCGGTATATTCCGCTTTGACATTGATATCGGGATATTGCTGGTGAAAAGCCTCCAGCGCCTTGAGAGTCACCTGATGGCGGCCATTGCCCCCCCACCAGGACATACGCAGGTCGACATCCTGCGCCAGCGAGGAGAAGGCGCTAAGGCCCAGGGTGGCGGAGAGGGTGGCGCTTATCAGCACGTTTTTCATTGTTATGCTCCAGGGTTCACAGAGAGAGGTTCTGTTCGGTTTTGGCGTCAAAGATGTGACACTTGTTAAGATCAAAGGTGAAATAGACTTTTCGATTCAGTCCCTTAGCTATCATCGGCTTCGCATCGTCCGACGGCACGCGAGCGGTCAGCTCGTAGCCCGCGACCTGCAGATAGACAAAGAACTCATGGCCCATGTTTTCCACCCGCACCATCTCGCCCATGCAGCCGCCTTCGGCGAACGGCGCGTCGGAGAGCGACACGAATTCCGGGCGGACCCCGTAGAACACCTCCTGATGCTGATACGCGCCGACTTTCTCCGCCAGACGGTCGTTCAACGGCAGGTGCTGGTCGCCAAGGGTCAGGCACAGGCGGCCGTCGTGTTCAACCAGCTGGCTGGGGCGAATATTCATCTCCGGCGCGCCGATGAAGCCGGCGACAAACATATTTTTCGGCTGGTGGTAGAGGTTGTCCGGGGTATCGACCTGCATAATGTGGCCGAGCTTCATCACGCAGATGCGGTCGCCCATGGTCATCGCTTCCGTCTGATCGTGGGTAACGTAGACGGTGGTCGCCGGTTTACCGGATTTTTTCAACTGCTTATGCAGATCGGAAATGCGGATGCGCATCGAGGCGCGCAGTTTGGCGTCCAGGTTGGAGAGCGGTTCGTCGAACAGGAAAACGTCGGGTTTTTTGACGATCGCCCGGCCCACCGCCACGCGCTGCGCCTGGCCGCCGGAGAGCTGGCGCGGCAGACGTTCCAGCAGTTCCTCCAGTTCAAGAATTTTCGCCGCTTCCTCCACCTGCCGATCAATCTGCGCCTTGGGCAGCTTGCTCAGCTTCAGGCCGAAGGCGAGGTTTTCCCTTACCGTCATATGCGGATAGAGGGCGTAGTTCTGGAACACCATCGCGATACCACGGGATTTAGGCGCCAGGTTGTTGACGATCTTATCGCCGATCCGCACCTCGCCGCCGCTGATGGTCTCCAGACCCGCCAGCATGCGAAGGGTGGTCGATTTGGCGCAGCCGGAAGGGCCGACGATCACCATAAATTCGCCATCGGCAATCTTCAGGTCGATACCATGCACCGCTTTAAACCCGTTTGAGTAAACTTTTTCCAGTTTGTTGAAAATCACTTCAGCCATGATATTTCCCTCTTAACCTTTGATTCCGCTGCTGGTCACGCCCTGCACGAAGTAGCGTTGAGCCAGGAAGAAGACGATGATGGACGGCAGAATGGAGATGCTCGCCATTGCCAGAATTTCGTTCCACGGCGCGCCTTCCGTGACGTCGATAGACATTTTTAGCGCCAGCGCGATGGGATACTTATCGACGCTGTAGACGTAGATCAGCGGACCGATAAAGTCGTTCATCGACCACATGAACTGGAACAGCGCCACCGAGATAATGGCCGGCTTGAGGATCGGCACTACCACATACCACAGCACCTGGATGGAGTTGCAGCCGTCGATCTGCGCCGCCTCTTCCATATCGCGTGGGACGCCGCGCAGAAACTGGATCAGCATGAAGACAAAGAATCCCTGGGTGGCGAAGGCCAGCGGCAGATACAGCGGCAGATAGCTGTTCAGCATCCCCATTTCACGGAACATCAGGTACTGCGGGATCAGCAGGACGGTGCTCGGCAGCAGCATGGTGGTGATGAGCGTCGCGAACCAGAACTTCTTCCACGGGATCTCAAAGCGTGCGAAGCCGTACGCCACAATGGTGGAGGAGATGATCGTTAACACGACCTTCGGGATCACATACTTAAAGGTGTTCAGCATATAGTGGCCGAAATGGTATTCGGTGCCGGTCTTCCAGCCGTTGATGAACCCGTCCCAGGTGGCGTGAGTCGGCCACAGCCCGAGGGTGGTGAAGATCTCATGGTTCGGCTTGAACGAGGCGGAGAACATCCACGCCAGCGGGTAGAGCATCAGCAGGCCGACGAACACCAGCACGACGTAGCGCACCACCCGGCTCACCTTTTCCCGGCGCAGCGTACGGGCGACCTCACGATCGGCGTCGCTTATCACCGGCGCCATCTGTTGAATATCAGCCATTTTTGCCTCCCTTATCGGCGGAATAGAAGACCCAGTATTTCGATGACTTAAAGGCTATCGACGCAAAGACCGCCACGACGAGGAACAGCACCCACGCCAGCGCGGCGCCATAGCCCATGTCGAAGTACTTAAAGGCGGTATCGTAGATGTAGAGCGAGAACAGGTAGGTGTAATAGGTCGGGCCGCCGCCGGTTATCACGTACGGGCCGGTAAACTCCTGGAACGCCTGGGTGGTCTGCATAATAAAGTTGAAGAAAATCACCGGGGTGATCAGCGGCACGGTGACCTTCATAAACATCTGCCACTTCGAGGCGCCGTCGATCATCGCCGCCTCATACTGCGACTGCGGGACGTTCTGCAGCGCGGCGAGGAAGATGACCATCGCGGAACCAAACTGCCAGACGCGCAGCAGGGTGACCGACATCAGCGCCAGCGAGGGTTCCCCCAGCCAGTTGATGGCATCGATGCCAAAGACGGCGAGAAAACTGTTCAGCAGGCCGTCAATGGCGAACAGGGCGCGCCACAGCACGGCAATCGCCACCGAGCTGCCAAGGATCGACGGGATATAGTAGGCGGTGCGGAAAAAGCCGATACCGCGCAGTTTGAAATTGAGCACAAAGGCAATGCCGAGGGCGAAAGCCAGTTTTAAGGGGATGGTTAAAAAGACGTAGGCAAAGGTCACCCCCATCGATTTCCAGAACAGGCTATCCTCGGTCAACATATAGCGATAGTTTTCAATGCCGTTAAATACCGGCGGACTCATCAAGTCGTACTCAGTAAAACTGAGAAAGAAAGATGAAACAAAAGGAAAAGCGGTAAAGACAATCAGCCCGATGATATAGGGCGATATCCATGCCAATCCCAGCAGCTTGTTTTCATTCATACATACCTACCTGGCTTACGAGTTGTAATACGGATCCGGTGACGCGGCGCTGTCGGCCTTTGGCCGCGAACCACGCAAAAAAGTCTGAACGCTTCCTCTGGTTAACATATCCTTGTTAATGAATGGATTAGGTTTTAAGTGGCCCAGCGTGGAGGGGCCGTCAGGCTCTTTTTTTATGCTGATCTGTTTTTTATAAAACACCGTTTTAATTTCATTTTATTGCGATTTATTTCCGCGTCATGCAGATCTGGATGGAAATGTGATCAAAGTCGAAACGATGTTTCAAAAAGGTGAGATGGTAAGCATTTTAGGCGTTTGTGAGGGGCTGAAAAGTATGAAATATCAGCGTAAGCGAGGCGGGGAATATTATTATCAGGGTAATGATTTTGCTGGTATATTTTATTCGAAGGTACAGATAGATAACCGGGGGCGACAAGCGCCCCCCGACAGGGATTAACCCTGGAGGAAATCTTCGCGGATGGGGGTAAAGGTATCGAGCAGCGTGCCGGGCTGCAGACAGACGCAGCCGTGCATGATCCCCGGCTGCTTGTACAGCGTATCGCCAGCGCTGACGACGCGCGTCTCCTCGCCGATGGTGAATTCGAACTCGCCGGAGAGCACGTAGGTGAGCTGTTCGTGAGGGTGGTTATGCATTGGGCCGACGGCGCCGGCGGCAAAATTTACCTCCACGGCCATCATTTTGCCGTCATGGGCCAGAATGCGGCGGGTTACGCCATTGCCAAGGTCTTCAAGGGTGGTGTCTTTATGGAAAATAAACATCTGCCGATCCTGTTGTTAAAATGAAACATTGTTTCACTTAAGTTATCTCACTCTTCATGAAAAAGAAATACGCGGCCAGAGAAGTGGAAAGTTGATCACAAGTTTGTTTCACTGGCAGAAACAACATAAGGAGCAAAAGATGAAAACCATTGGCCTGTTAGGCGGCATGAGCTGGGAGTCAACGATCCCTTACTATCGCCTGATTAATGAAGGCGTGAAGGCGCGACTGGGCGGGCTGCACTCCGCCAGACTGGTGTTGCATAGCGTCGATTTTCACGAGATTGAAGCCTGTCAGTCCATCGGCGACTGGGATCGCGCCGGCGCGATCCTTGCCGACGCCGCGGTTGGGCTGCAGCAGGCGGGCGCCGAGGGCATTGTCCTGTGCACTAACACCATGCACAAGGTGGCGGATGCCATCGCCGCCCGCTGCCAGGTTCCCTTTCTGCATATCGCCGACGCCACCGGAAGGGCGATTGCCGCCAAGGGCCAGCGGCGGGTCGCGCTGCTGGGCACCCGCTATACCATGGAGCAGACCTTTTACCGGGGTCGTCTGCAGGCGCAGTTTGCCATCGAGACGCTGATCCCCGAGGCCGACGATCGGGCGCGGATCAATCAGATCATTTTCGACGAACTCTGTCTCGGCACCTTCAGCGAGGCGTCGCGGGATTATTATCTGCAGGTGATTGCCGCCCTGGCGGAGCAGGGGGCGGAAGGGGTAATTTTCGGCTGCACGGAAATTGGCCTGCTGGTGCCTGCCGAGCTCAGCCCGCTGCCGGTCTTTGACACCGCGGCGATCCACGCTGAGGACGCGGTCAACTTTATGCTCTCTGCAGAACCGACGCCAGCGGCGTGAGGATCTGCGGCAGACTCTGCTGCAGGTGCGTCACGAAGGCGTCGACCAGCGCCGATCGCGGGCGATGGAGCGGGCGGATCAGGCTGACGGTAAACGGCACTTCGACGCTGAAGCGGCGCACCACCACGCCGCTATCGGCATAGTCCAGGGCGGTCAGCGGGTTAACCACCGAGATCCCGGCGCCGGCGCGCACCATGGCGCAGATCGAGGCCGCGCTGTGGGTTTCGACCACCATCCGCCGCTTGACCTGATGCTCAAGGAACAGGGCGTCGAGCAGCTGGCGATAGCTGTCGGTGCGCGACAGGCTGATGTAGTTCTCGCCCTGAAAATCGGCGGGGGTCAGCGTCGTCTGCGCCGCCAGCGGATGGCCGGCGGGCAGGACGCAGACTTCATTCAACGTCAGCAGCGGGGTGCGTTCAGTGCCCGCGGGGGTATGCAGGGTCTCCGTCAGGCCAAGGTCATGGCGCTGGGCGGAGAGCCACTCCTCCAGCAGCGGCGACTCCTGGGGGACGATCTGCAGGCTGACCTCCGGGTAGCGGGCGAGGAACGGCGGCAACAGCAGCGGCAGAAAGGACTGGGAAAAGACCGGCAGACAGGCTATCGACAGCTCGCCCTGGCGGAACTCGCGCAGGCTCTCGGCGGCGCTGACGATGCGGTCCAGGCCGTACCAGGAACGCTGAACCTCCTCAAACAGGCGCAGGCCCTGCACGGTTGGCTGCAGGCGACCGCGGGTCCGTTCAAACAGCCGCAGGCCGAGCACCTTCTCAAAGCGCGCCAGCTCGCGGCTGACGGTGGGCTGGGAGGTATGCAGCATCCGCGCGGCTTCGGTCAGGTTGCCGGTGGTCATCACCGCATGAAAGATTTCGATATGACGCAAATTGACGGCTGGCATGCGGTCTCCCTGAGGCTCGGCTGGAACTATATCATTTTTGCATAGAGTCGCGATAAAACGATATTTTTTATTCGTCCGGCGCTGTGGCGTAATCAGAAAAAACAGCGACCAACACACGCACTACACCGGAGTTCTTATGCCACACTCGCTTTACGCCACCGATACCGATCTGACCGCGGACAATCTGCTGCGCCTGCCGGCGGAATTTGGCTGCCCGGTCTGGGTCTATGATGCGCAGATTATTCGCCGCCAGATTGCCCAGCTCAGCCAGTTTGATGTGGTGCGTTTTGCGCAAAAAGCCTGCTCTAACATCCATATTCTGCGTCTGATGCGCGAGCAGGGGGTGAAGGTGGACTCGGTGTCGCTGGGGGAGATCGAGCGTGCGCTGGCGGCGGGCTACGATCCGCAGCAGAATCCAGAGGATATTGTCTTCACCGCCGATCTGATCGACGAGGCGACCCTCGATCGCGTCAAGGCGTTACAGATCCCGGTGAACGCCGGCTCGATCGACATGCTGAGCCAACTGGGTGAAGTGTCGCCGGGCCATCGCGTCTGGCTGCGCGTCAACCCGGGCTTTGGCCACGGCCACAGCCAGAAAACCAATACCGGCGGTGAGAACAGCAAGCATGGCATCTGGTACAGCCACCTGCCGGCGGCGCTGGAAGTGATGCGTCGCTATCAGCTGCAGCTGGTGGGGATCCATATGCATATCGGCTCTGGCGTCGACTATGGTCACCTGGAGCAGGTGTGCGGCGCGATGGTGCGCCAGGTTGTCGACTTTGGTCAGGATCTGCAGGCCATCTCCGCCGGCGGCGGCCTGTCTATTCCTTACCGCGAGGGCGAAGAGGCCATCGACACCGCTCACTATTATGGCCTGTGGAACCGCGCCCGGGAGCAGATCGCCACCCATCTGGGTCACCCGGTGAAACTGGAGATTGAACCCGGACGCTTCCTGGTGGCCGAGTCCGGCGTGCTGGTGTCGCAGGTGCGCAGCGTGAAAGAGATGGGCAGCCGCCACTTCGTGCTGATTGACGCTGGCTTTAACGACCTGATGCGCCCGGCAATGTACGGCAGCTATCATCATATCACCGCTCTGGCGGCGGATGGCCGCGATCTCAGCGCCGCGCCGCAGGTGGAGACCGTGGTGGCCGGGCCGCTGTGCGAGTCCGGGGACGTCTTTACCCAGCAGGAAGGGGGGAAAGTTGAGACCCGTCTGCTGCCGGCGGTGGCCCCAGGGGATTATCTGGTGCTCCATGACACTGGCGCCTACGGAGCCTCGATGTCATCCAACTATAACAGCCGTCCGCTGCTGCCGGAGGTGCTGTTTGATGGCGGCAAGGCGCGGCTGATCCGCCGTCGCCAGACCATCCAGGAGCTGCTGGCCTTAGAGCTTATTTAAAAAAAGGTCCCGTCGTCACCGACTCACGCAACACCAGCGTGCCGGTGAACGGCGGGATCGTTTCGATCGGCTGCTGGTTAGCAAGCTTGATCGCCTGATCGATAGCCGTGGTGATCATGTTGTCGATCGGCAGATAGACCGTCGACAGCCCCGGCTCCAGCCATTTCGCGCTTGGCGCATCGTCGAAGCCAAACAGCGACACATCCTGCGGAATACGCAGCCCCGCCTGATGCAGCGCCTTAGACGCCCCCAGCGCCATATCATCGTTACAGGAAAACAGCGCGCTGAAGCGGGCTTTCTCGTCCAGCAGTTCCCGGCACAGCTCGTAGCCGCGGGTCATCGTCGAGTCCCCGTATTTCACCCGGCTCGGATCCCACTCAATACCATGTTTTATCAGCGCGTTGCGATAGCCCTGCAGGCGCGCCTGGCCGGTGGGGGTGTGCATCGGGACGGTGATGCAGGCAATATCGCGGTGGCCTTGGGTAATCAGATACTCCACGGCCTGGAAGGCGGCTTCCTGCTGTTCGAAGAACACGCAGCGTTCGCGGGCCTGCGCCACATCACGGTTAATCACCACCAGCGGCATGGCGATCGAGTTAATCAGCGACATGATCGCCTTCTCGCTCATATGCCGGGTATAGAGGATGATCGCATCGCACTGCCGGTCGGCGAGCATCTGCACCGCTTCTTCTTCGCGCTCCGGCGTATCATGGCCGTCGGTGACGATAAGCTGTTTTCCCCAGGCTTCGGTCTGGCGTGACGCCTGCTGCAGCAGACGGCCAAAGTAGAAGCCGTCAAAGGTGGAGACGACCAGCCCGATACTGTTGCTGGTCTGATTGGCCAGCGAGCGGGCAAGGAAATTCGGCCGATAGCCCAGCTCTTCCATCGCTTTAAAGACCTGTTGGCGGGTGCTCTCTTTCACCTGACCTGTGCCGTTCAACACGCGGGAAACCGTCGCTTTCGAGACGCCTGCGCGAATTGAGACATCCAGCATTGTAGCCATTCATCGATTCCTGATTTCACGTGGTAAGGCGCAGTTTATCACAGACCGAAAAGGGACATATCGACGGGGCGGGGCGGAAAAACCATCGCGATCACGCTTTTAGCAGGAACTGACCAACCGGCGCTATCTGGTATGCCAATAGCTTTTATTATCGATATTTGGGATACCACGCAGCGGGTTGCGAGCGCTGTCACAGAACAATTTTTACCTGGCAACTATGTTTTGGTATGCCAAAAGTCTCTGGCTGTCCACCTGGCCGCAATAAGCCCTTTACTCTGAGGTACTCTTTTATGGCATTACAGGACAAACTGATCGACGCGCTGGGGCGTTTCGCGACGACATTCAACAGCTATCGCTACATTATGGCGATCAAATCGGCGTTTATTACCCTGATGCCGGTGATCATCGTCGGGGCCTTTTCGGTACTGATCTCCAATATGGTGCTGGATCCAAAGAATGGGCTCGCCAGCTTTTCCTCGCTCTCCTTTCTCGCCGCGCTGAAGCCGATCACCAGCGCGCTGAACTACGCCACGCTCAACTTCCTCAATATCGGCGCCGTGTTTCTGATCGGCATTGAGCTGGGGCGGATCAACGGCATCAAAAGCCTGTTTCCCGGCCTGTTGGCGGTGATCTGTTTTATCTGCGTCACGCCGACCACGGTGGAGATGATGGTCGATGGCCAGATGCACGTGGTGAAAGATGTCCTGCTGCGTCAGTTCTCCGACACCCGCAGCCTGTTCCTCGGGATGTTCATCGCCATTCTGTCGGTCGAGATTTACTGCTGGCTGGAGGGGCGCAAGGGACTGAAGATCAAGATGCCGGATACCGTGCCGCCGAACGTCTCTGCCTCTTTTTCGGCGCTGATCCCGGCGATCATCACCACCACCGCGATCGCCACCTTTGGTTTTCTCTTCCACCAGCTGACGGGAATGTATCTCTACGATGCGGTCTACCAGGTGGTGCAGCAGCCGCTGGAGCGGGTGGTGCAGAGCCTGCCGGGGATCCTGCTGCTGATGTTCGTCGCCCAGCTGTTCTGGGTGATCGGTATTCACGGCAACCAGATGATCAAGCCGATCCGCGAGCCGCTGCTGCTGGGGGCGATCACCGTCAATATGAGCGCCTTTGAGCAGGGGAAAGAGGTACCGAACATCATCACCATGCCCTTCTGGGATGTTTACATGAGCATCGGCGGCTCGGGGCTGACCATCGGCCTGCTGATTGCGGTGATGATCGCCACCAGGCGCAAAGAGATGAAAGAGATCGCCAAGCTGTCGATAGGCCCGGGGCTGTTCAATATTAACGAGCCGGTGATCTTCGGGATGCCGATCATGCTCAACCCGATCCTCGCCATCCCGTTTATCATCACCCCGCTGGTGACCGGCAGCATCGGCTATTTCGCCACCCTGACCGGCTTCGCCGGCAAGGCGGTGGTGATGGTGCCCTGGACCACGCCGCCGCTGATCAACGCCTGGCTCTCCACCGCCGGCTCGATGGGGGCGGTGGTCACCCAGCTGATCTGCATCGTGGCCGCGGTGCTTATCTATCTGCCTTTCGTCAAAATCGCCTCCCGCCGTGCCGATGCCGCGCAGCGTCAGGCAGACAATCAACAGACCGCCAACCCTGTCTGAGGAGCCTATGACTACCGTACGGATGACTATTCCCGATGATTTTATCCTTGGCGCGGCGGCTTCCGCCTGGCAGACCGAGGGCTGGAGCGGGAAAAAACCGGGGCAGGACTCCTGGCCCGATCTCTGGTACAAAAACGACCGTCACGTCTGGCATAACGGCTATGGCCCGGCGGTGGCTACCGATTTTATCAACCGCTTTCAGGAAGATGTGCAGCTGATGAAGCTGGCCGGGCTGACCCACTACCGCACTTCGATCAACTGGTCGCGCTTTCTGACCGACTATGAAAACGTCACGGTGGATGAGGAGTATGCGGCCTATTACGACCAGCTGTTCGATGCGCTGCTGGCCAACGGCATCACGCCGATGATCTGCCTTGAGCATTACGAATTACCGGGCTATCTGCTGGAAAAGTATGGCGGCTGGGGGTCGAAAACGGTGGTCGAGCTGTTTGTGCGCTACGCGGAGCAGGTTTTTGCCCGCTACCACCCGAAGGTGACCCGCTGGTTTACCTTTAATGAGCCGATCGTGGTGCAGACCCGGGTCTATCTTGATGCCCTGCGCTGGCCCTATGAGCAGAACACCAGCACCTGGATGCAGTGGAACTACCATAAGGTGCTGGCGACCGCTTGCGTCGTGAAGCGATTTCGCGAGCTAGGCTATCCCGGGACCGTCGGCTGTATCCTCAATCCGGAGGTGACCTACCCGCGCTCCCGCGCCCCGCATGACCTGCGCGCGGCGGAGATCTACGATCTGTTCTATAACCGTATGTTTCTCGACCCGCTGGTGCACGGGGTCTGGCCGCCGGCGCTTCTCGCGCTGCTTGAGCAGCATCAGGTGACGTGGGAGGCCAGCGCGGAGGATCTGGCGATTATCCGCGAGCACACCGTCGATGAGCTGGGGATTAATCTTTACTATCCGCACCGGGTCAAAGCCCCGTCGCGGGCCTGGCATCCGCATACCCCGTTCCATCCGGCCTGGTATTATGAGCCGTTTGAGCTGCCCGGCCGGCGGATGAACGCCTCCCGCGGCTGGGAAATCTACCCGCAAATCATCTTTGATATGGCGATGCGGATAAAAAATGACTATCGCAACATTCCCTGGTTCGTGGCGGAGAGCGGGATGGGGGTGGAAAACGAAGGCCAGTTCCGTAACCGCGAAGGCGCCATTGACGACAGCTACCGCATTCGTTTTATCAGCGAACATCTGTGGCACACCCTGCGCGCCCGCGAGGCAGGGGCCAACTGCCAGGGCTATATGCTGTGGGCGTTTACCGACAACGTGTCGCCGATGAACGCCTTTAAAAACCGCTACGGGCTTATCGAAATCGATCTGCAAAATCATCGCGCCCGGCGACCCAAAGCCTCGGCGCACTGGTTTCGTCAGCTCGGCGAACGGCGTGAACTGGTTCTGGATATCGATGATGAATACCGCTAGCCGGGGGCAATATTTGCTAAGATAGCGCCGTGTTTGACTCGCAGGCATGTAACGCACAGGTGATTTTGTGGAAAAAGCGATAATTCCGCCGGAAAAGAAGCCCTATCAGGAGATTGGTGATGACCTGCGCGCCCAGATCGCGCAGGGGCGCTACCCGATCGGGTCGCGCTTGCCGCCGGAACGCCATATTGCCGAAACCTATGGCGTCAGCCGGACCATCGTGCGCGAAGCGCTGCTGATGCTGGAGCTGCAGGGGACGGTGGATATCCGTCAGGGATCCGGGGTGTACGTCATGCGTATCCCGCACGAAAACGACAGCGAAGAAGAGCAGCTGCTCAGCAGCGACGTTGGTCCGTTTGAAATTCTCCAGGCGCGCCAGCTGCTGGAGAGCAATATCGCCGCCTTTGCCGCGAAAATGGCCACCCGCGCCGATATCGATAATCTGAAGCGGATTATCGAGCAGGAGCAGCGGGCAATCGCCCTCAACGACACCGCCCAGGATAACGCTCGTCTGTTCCATCTGGTGCTGGCCGGGGCGACGCAGAACCAGATGCTGTTAGCGACGGTGGAGCGGATCTGGCTGCAGATGGACAGCAGCCCGCTGTGGCAGCAGTTTAATGTGCATATTGCCAGCCGCGCCTGGCGGCTGAAGTGGCTCGGCGACCGGCAGACCCTGCTTGCCGCGCTGCGGCGTCGCGATGTGATGGGCGCCTGGCAGGCGATGTGGCAGCATCTGGAAAACGTTAAAAACAGTCTGCTGGAGCTGTCCGATGAAGACGCCCCGGACTTTGACGGCTATCTGTTCGACTCGGTGCCGATTTTTCAGGGGAAGCTGGTATGACGATCCTGCCGCTGTACGCCGCGCCGCAGTTCGCCCGGGAGGTGACCGACTGGCTGTGGCAGGCCTTTGGCGGCGAGGCGCTGCCGCGGGAGTTTTTCGCCAGCATTGTGCAGCATAGCCAGACGGCGGAGGCGCTGCCGCTGACCTTTATTGCCGTGGAAGGGGAGCAACTGCTGGGAACGATTGGCCTCTGGCGCTGCGATTTGATCAGCCGCCAGGATCTGTTTCCCTGGCTGGCGGCGCTGTACGTCGCGCCCGCCGCTCGCGGTCAGGGGCTGGCCGGACAACTGCAGCGGCATGTGATCGATTATGCCCGCCGCGCGGGCTATCGGGAGCTTTATCTCTACTCCGCCTGCCGCGATTTTTATGAACGCTTCGGCTGGCGCTACATCGGCGAGGGGCTGGATTACCCGGCCACCGCCGTGCATCTCTATCGCTACGACTTATCGCCTTCCTGCGGGGCCACCACCGAATGACGGCGTACCAGCGTCGGGCTAAACAGGTGGGTGATCTCCGGCGCCGGGCGCTGCTCCGCCAGGGCTAAGGCCAGCTCGGCCGCCTGGGTCGCCATCGTGACGATCGGGTAGCGGACGGTGGTCAGCCGCGGGCGAACATAGCGCGAAATCAGGACATCGTCGAAGCCGATCAGCGAAATTTCCCGCGGGACGTCGATGCCGTTGTCGTTCAGCACCCCCATCGCGCCGGCGGCCATCGAGTCGTTATAGCAGGCGACGGCGCTAAAGTGGCGGCCGCGGCCAAGCAGTTCGGTCATCGCCTGTTCGCCGCCGCTTTCATCCGGCTCGGCGAACGTGACCAGCCGGTCGTTGCACGGCAGGCCGCTCTCCTCCAGCGCCGCGTAGTACCCCTGCAGGCGATCTTCCGCATCAGAGATATCGTGGTTTGAGCACAGGTAGCCGATACGCGTGTGCCCCTGCTGGATCAGATGGCGGGTCGCCAGCCAGGCGCCGTAGCGATCGTCCAGCGCTACGCAGCGCGTTTCATATCCGGGCAGGATGCGGTTGATCAGCACCATGCCGGGGATCTGCTTCATCAGCCCGGCGAGTTCCTCATCGGGGATCATTTTGGCATGTACCACCAGCGCCGCGCAGCGGTGACGGATCAGCTGCTCTATCGCCTGGCGCTCCTTCTGCACGTTGTGGTAGCCATTGCCAATCAGCAAAAAGTTGCCGGTGCGATAGGCCACCTGTTCGACGGCTTTGACCATCGCGCCGAAGAAGGGGTCGGAGACATCGCCTACCACCAGGCCGACGGTTTCCGTGGACTGCTGGGCCAGCGCCCGGGCGTTCGCGTTGGGGTGATAGTTGAGGGTTTCCATCGCCGCGCCCACGGACTGACGCGAGGCTTCGCTGGCTTTGGGAGAGTTGTTGATGACGCGGGAGACGGTAGCGACGGAGACTCCTGCGAGTCGGGCTACATCCTTAATTGTCGCCATACCATGCCTTTTATAGGGTAAGCGTTTACATACTGCTATGTTACGGGAAAGAGCGGCAGATTCAAGGCGCGGCGGCGAAGGAATGGCGCAAATGTGATTCAGAGCGGGCTTATCGGTGACCTGTTTACATTGACGCTATCAGTAATTGAAACCGGCTCGGGGAAATACAAACCTTTGCTTACACTTTGCGATGCGCTGTTGCGAATGTTCGCTGGTTTGTCCGCCGAGCAGGTTGATATTCTGGCTATCCCAGAGGTATTGATAGGTGGAGTCAACATCATGTTGACCACTTTACTTACACCAGCCTGCGCAGATGCGCAGGTTTTTTTTTGCCCGTCGCCGACGTTGTTACAGATAGCGAAAATCGTAATAACTGGTTGCACTTAGGCTCACTCCCTTGCGTTTTCCCGCTGGCCCGAAGCGGGCGAAAAACGCGACAATCGAGATCCCAGAGGTATTGATAGGTGAGTTTCTCAGGTACGCTCTTCGTACTGGACGTCTTACACCAGCCTGCGCGGATGCGCAGGTTTTTTTTATTCTGAAAATCCCCCCGCTGCACTGCTTTCCCACGCCTTCTCGTGTAACCTGCTTTGACTCATCACCGGTCACATGGAGTTGTTATGCTTTTGGGATTTTTCAGACTGCTGTTCAAGGGGTTATACCGGGTCAGACTGACCGGCGACACGCAGGCTTTGCACCAGCAAAAAGTCTTAATTACCCCGAACCACGTCTCGTTCCTCGACGGCATTCTGCTGGCGCTGTTTTTGCCGGTCCGACCGGTTTTTGCCGTCTATACCTCAATCAGCCAGCGCTGGTTTATGCGCGCGCTGACGCCGATTATCGATTTTGTGCCGCTGGACCCGACCAAACCGATGTCGATCAAACATCTGGTGCGCCTGATTGAACAGGGGCGGCCGGTGGTCATCTTCCCGGAAGGGCGAATTTCGGTCAGCGGCTCGCTGATGAAAATTTATGACGGCGCCGCCTTTGTCGCCGCCAAATCGCAGGCGACCATCGTGCCGCTGCGCATTGAAGGCGCTGAGCTGACGCCCTTCAGCCGGCTGAAGGGGCTGGTGAAACGTCGCCTGTTCCCGCGTATTCAGCTGCATCTGCTGCCGCCCACCCATCTGCCGATGCCTGAGGCGCCGCGCGCCCGCGACCGGCGCAAAATCGCCGGAGAAATGCTGCATCAGATCATGATGGAAGCCCGGATGGCGGTGCGTCCGCGGGAAACCCTGTATGAGTCGCTGCTGGCGGCGCAGGACCGCTTCGGCGCGCGCAAACCCTGCGTGGAGGATATCAACTTCCAGCCGGATACCTATCGCAAGCTGCTGACCAAAACCCTGTTTGTCGCCCGCATTCTGGAAAAATACAGCCAGCGGGGCGAGAAGATCGGCCTGATGCTGCCCAACGCCGGCATCAGCGCGGCGGTGATTTTCGGCGCGATCGCCCGCGGGCGCATTCCGGCGATGATGAACTATACCGCCGGGGTGAAAGGGCTCAGCAGCGCCATCGCCGCCGCGGAACTCAACACCATTTTTACCTCGCGCACCTTCCTTGATAAAGGCAAGCTCTGGCACCTGCCGGAGCAACTGACTCAGGTGCGCTGGGTGTTCCTGGAAGATCTCAAAGGCGATATCACCCCTGCGGACAAACTGTGGATTTTCGGCCATCTGCTGGCGCCGCGTCTGGCGCAGGTTAAGCAGCAGCCGGAAGACGCGGCGATGATCCTCTTCACCTCCGGCTCGGAGGGCAATCCGAAAGGGGTGGTGCACAGCCATAAAAGTCTGCTGGCCAACGTCGAGCAGATCAAAACCATTGCCGACTTTACCGCTAATGATCGCTTTATGTCGGCGCTGCCGCTGTTCCACTCCTTTGGCCTCACCGTCGGTCTGCTGACGCCGCTGCTTACCGGTGCGGAGGTGTTTCTCTATCCCAGCCCGCTGCACTATCGCGTGGTGCCGGAGCTGGTCTACGATCGCAACTGCACAGTGCTGTTCGGCACCTCGACCTTCCTCGCCAACTATGCCCGCTTCGCTAACCCCTATGATTTCTATCGTCTGCGCTATGTGGTCGCCGGGGCGGAGAAGCTGCAGGAGAGCACCAAACAGCTGTGGCAGGATAAATTCGGCCTGCGCATTCTCGAAGGCTATGGCGTGACCGAGTGCGCCCCGGTGGTCTCGATCAACGTGCCGATGGCGGCGAAGGTCGGCACCGTGGGGCGTATCCTGCCGGGGATGGACGCCCGCCTGCTGGCGATGCCTGGCATTGAGCAAGGGGGGCGGCTGCAGCTGAAAGGGCCGAACATTATGAAAGGCTACCTGCGGGTGGAAAATCCCGGGGTGCTGGAAGCGCCGACGGCGGAAAATCAGCACGGCGAAAAGGAAGCGGGTTGGTATGACACCGGCGATATCGTCACCTTCGACGAGCAGGGCTATGTCCGCATCCAGGGCCGCGCGAAGCGCTTCGCCAAAATCGCTGGCGAAATGATCTCTCTTGAGATGGTGGAGCAGGTGGCCCTCGGCGCGTCGCCGGACAAAATGCACGCCACGGCGATTAAACAGGACGCCAGCAAAGGCGAGGCGCTGGTGCTGTTTACCACCGATAATGAACTGACTCGCGAAGCCCTGCTGCGCTACGCTCGCCAGCACGGCGTACCGGAGCTGGCGGTGCCGCGCGATATACGCTGGCTGAAACAGCTGCCGGTGCTCGGCAGCGGCAAGCCAGACTATGTCACCCTGAAAAACATGGTCGACGAGGCGGAAACATCCCATGAGTGAGTCAGTGCATACTAACCCTTCGCTGTATTCGAAAGGGATGATGGCGGTGATCTGCGCCCAGTTCCTGTCGGCCTTCGGCGACAATGCGCTTCTCTTCGCCACCCTGGCGCTGATGAAGCAGCTTTATTATCCGGAGTGGAGCCAGCCGGTCCTGCAGATGTTGTTTGTGGGCGCTTACATCCTGTTTGCCCCCTTTGTCGGCCAGTTCGCCGACAGCTTTGCCAAAGGCCGGGTGATGATGGTGGCCAACGGCCTGAAGCTGCTCGGCGCCGGCTGCATCTGCTTCGGCGTTAATCCGTTTATCGGCTATACGCTGGTGGGGATTGGCGCCGCCGCCTATTCGCCGGCCAAGTATGGCATTCTCGGCGAACTGACCACCGGCGATAAGTTAGTGAAGGCTAACGGACTGATGGAGTCCTCGACCATCGCGGCGATCCTGCTGGGCTCCATGGCCGGCGGGATCCTCGCCGACTGGCACGTGCTGGCGGCGCTGATCGTCTGCGCGCTGGTCTACGGCGGGGCGGTGGTGGCTAACCTGTGGATACCCAGGCTGCCGGCGGCGCGTCCGGGGCAGTCATGGCGTTTTAAGCCGATGACGCACAGCTTCTTCAGCGCCTGCCGCACGCTGTGGCGCAACGGCGAAACCCGCTTTTCGCTGATGGGCACCAGCCTGTTCTGGGGCGCTGGCGTGACCCTGCGCTTCCTGCTGGTGATCTGGGTGCCGGTAGCGCTGGGCATTACCAGCAACGCCATGCCCACCTATCTTAATGCGATGGTGGCGGTGGGGATTGTGCTGGGGGCCGGGGCGGCGGCGAAGCTGGTGACTCTGGAGACGGTGTCGCGCTGTATGCCGGCCGGGATATTGATCGGTATTGCGGTAATGGCGTTTGCGGTGCAGCAGTCGCTGCTGCCGGCGTTCGGACTGCTACTGCTGCTCGGGGTGTTCGGCGGCTTCTTTATCGTGCCGCTGAATGCGCTGCTGCAGGAGCGCGGGAAACACTCGGTCGGGGCGGGTAACGCGATTGCGGTACAGAACCTGGGCGAAAACGTGGCGATGCTGCTGATGCTGGGGCTCTATTCCCTGGCGGTGAGCGTCGGCGTTCCGCCGGTCGCCGTGGGGATAGGTTTTGGCGCGGTGTTTGCCGTGGCCATCGCCGCGCTGTGGGTCTGGGGGCGGCGTAAATAACTTCTCGTCGCGGTTGACTCGAAATCGTAACCCCTGCCAGGCGCGCGGGCAGAGGGAAACCCCGGGTTGCGGCTTGCGCCTGACCCGGGCTACCGCGGCTGCTGAGGTGGCTACCCGACCGGGGTAGCGTAGGCCCGGTAAGGCGTAGCCGCCACCGGGCAACAACGCGACGCCAGAAGCCGGCGTCGACAGGTCGTGCTACGGTGCCGGGTAGGTATAAACCTGATGCACCGCTTCAATCTCCGCTAATACCTCTTCGCTCAGCTCAAGCTGTAAACTTTCCACGTTGGCCTGCAGCTGCGCCATGGTCGTCGCCCCCAGCAGGGTGCTGGCGACAAACGGCTGCCGACGCACAAAGGCCAGCGCCATTTGCGCCGGATCGAGGCCGTGGCGTTTGGCGATATCCACATACGCCGCCACCGCTTTCTGCGACTGCTCGCTGCTGTAGCGCGTAAAGCGGCTGAACAGCGTATTGCGCGCCCCCGCCGGCTTCGCGCCGTTGAGGTACTTCCCGGTCAGGGTGCCGAAAGCCAGGCAGGAGTAGGCCAGCAGCTCCACGCCTTCGAACTGACTCACTTCCGCCAGGCCGACTTCAAAGCTGCGGTTCAGCAGGCTGTAGGGGTTCTGAATGGTCACGATCCGCGGCAGGTCGTGCTTATCCGCCAGGTGCAGATAACGCATCACGCCGAAGGCGGTTTCGTTCGACACGCCGATGTAGCGGATCTTGCCGGCGCGCTGGAACTCGGTCAGCGCCTCGAGGGTATCCAGCAGGGTCACCGCGGGGGCGGCGTCGGCCCAGGTGTAGCCCAGCTTGCCAAAGCAGTTGGTGGGGCGCTGCGGCCAGTGTACCTGGTACAGGTCGAGATAATCGGTCTGCAGACGCTTCAGACTGGCGTGCAGCGCCTCGCGGATATTTTTCCGGTCCAGGACGTGGTTTGGCCGAATACTGCTGTCGTTATTACGCGCGGGCCCGCTGACCTTCGAGGCGAGCACCAGCTTTTCGCGATTGCCGCGTTTCGCCAGCCAGTTGCCGACGTAGGTTTCGGTCAGCCCCTGAGTTTCCGGGCGCGGCGGGACAGGGTACATTTCAGCGACATCGATCAGATTGATGCCGTTGGCGACCGCATAGTCGAGCTGCTGATGGGCATCGGCCTCGCTGTTCTGCTCGCCAAAGGTCATGGTTCCCAGCCCGAGGGTGCTGATTTCAAGTGAACTGTGTGGGATACGGTGATACTGCATAGCCAGCTTCCTTTTTATTTATAAGGTCAGGCATTCCCCGACAAAGGAGTATCAACATGGCAGAGGGTGAGAAAAAGAGGAAGTAAAAAAATCAAAAAAGCCGGGTGACGAGGAGGAGCGGTGGGTGAAACCCGCGGTGTCCTGGTGTGTCCCGACTCTTCTCAGAAGACTGGTTGTCGGTAAGCGCAGCGTCAACAGAGGCTGGGGCCGACGGGGAAAAATTAACGCTTAATGATTTGTGAAACGTCGTCACGATTGATCTGCATTTTATTACCCTGCTGATCTTCGTAGCTGATAAGACCGGTATCGTCATCCACGGTGGGTTTACCGTCGGTCAGGATCATTCGCCCATCTTTGGTCGCCATGACGTAATCGCTGCTGCAACCGGAAACCGAGAACGCCAGTCCTACGGCGGAAATCAATACTGCCCATTTTTTCATCGTCATCACCTCTTGAGTAGCTGCACCCCATACCTGTCTATTAATAGCCTGATTTGTGAGACATAAAAAGCAGTAAAGTCTGAAAAAGGGTTGCAGCCTGTGACCAGGCTGCAATTTTGTGGTTTACAGCGGGTTTTTCTTATTGCGCAGCAGGTTAAGGCTCTCCACCGCAATAGAGAAGAACATCGCGAAGTAGATGTATCCCTTCGGCACATGGACGTCGAAACTTTCCAGCATCAGGGTAAAGCCGACGAGGATCAGAAACGACAGCGCCAGCATTTTCACCGACGGATGACGGTCAACAAAATCGCCGATAGGTCGCGCGGCGAACATCATGACCCCCACCGCAATCACAACCGCCGCCATCATAATAAACAGATGATCCGACAGGCCGACGGCGGTGATCACCGAGTCGAGGCTAAAGATGATGTCCAGCAGCATGATCTGCACGATGGCGCCGAGGAAGGAGTGAACGTTAGTTTTCAGCCCCTCCTCTTCGCCTTCGATAGATTCATGGATCTCTTTACTGGCTTTCCAGATAAGGAACAGTCCGCCAAACAGCAAGATCAGATCGCGAAACGAAATCTCCTGACCGAGGACGGTAAAGAGCGGGTTGGTCAGCTTAACGACCCAGGCGATAGAGGCCAGCAGCGCCAGGCGCATGACCATCGCCCCCATTAAACCGATCCGTCGCGCGTGGGCGCGCTGGGCGGTGGGGAGCTTGGCCACGACCAGAGAGAGAAAAATAATATTATCGATCCCGAGCACGATCTCCAGCAGCGTCAAGGTGCCCAGCGCCAGCCAGGCGTTAGGATCGGTTATCCATGCAAATAACATTGTTCAAAGTCCTGCAAAATAGAAAGCAGCAATTATATGCAAGCCCCAACGCAGAACAAAAAATTAATCGTGTTGTAACAAGAAATGGCGGGCGAGCAGGGCGGCGGTAAAATTCTTTTTCAGATAGAAGCCGCGCGGCAGCGTGAGGATCGTCTCCCCGCGGGCGCCGATGGCTTCGGTCAACGCCTTGCTGTTGGCCGCTTTCGGTCTTAGCTGTAGCACCTCGCCGTGGCGGGCGGTAATGCGCTCCACCTCACCGAGGACAATAAGATCCATCAGCTCTTCCCAGTCCATGCGCAGCTGGCGCTCCTCTTCTTCGTCCGGACTCCACAGCAGCGGTGCGCCGACGCGCCGCGCCGCCAGAGGAATGGCGCGCTCTCCCTCCACAGGGATCCACAGGACTCGCTGCAGCTTATGCCGCACATGGCTGCTCTCCCAGGTGACGCCGCTATTGCCAGTTAACGGGGCGACGCAGACAAAAGTCGTCTCCAGCGGACGGCCCCGGCTGTCGATAGGGATCGTTTTGAGCTCCACCCCCAGCGCGGCGAAATCCTGCTCGGGTTTACTGCCCGCGCTGGCCCCCAGCCACAGCTCCAGCAGGATGCCCGTCCAGCCTTTATCACGTTTCAGATCGCGGGGAATGGGGATCCCGGCCAGCGCCGCCAGCTCACCCAGCGTATAGCCGGCCAGCTGGCGGGCCTGGGCCAACAGCTGTTCCTGACTTTGCGGCGGAGAGGAGAGCGGAGCGATAGCGGGCATAGGGCGACACCTTTGGTTAAAAAATGAGCGCTAATTTTGCGCGTTGTGGATAGAGTTTATCGTTTTCTGAGTAACTATACCAATCCCATGATTTATATGATTTTTTAAGGTCATTACGCGGCAGGTGAAAACCATGAAAACAGGTTTTCCAGAACTGGTCACTGACAATAAACAGGATCTTACACCATGTTATCCACAGAAAAGTGGGATAACTGGGGAAAAGCCCCACTACTGGTTCGATTTACAGCCTTGACGTGCGACGAAAATCGAATTTTTAGAGAAAATATGCCCGCGACCTGCGCGTAATCTGTGGATAAAATCGACATTGCTCGATCTTTCATCAGTCGGCGGATCGCATGTGTGATGATCGTCACGTTATGCTGTAATAAGTGAAAGGAATATATTCTAACTTAATGAATATGCTATCATTATTATAAGGTGCTAGCAGTGCGATGTTCAGATTACTCCGGGTTTTCCCGGGTTAATTCCGTACTTCTTCACAACTCTATCCACAGAAAAAGTGAATAAAATCGGACATCGGGCGCTTTCGCTGTTTATAACTCTGGCAATTACTGTGAGTTATTCAAATGTTATCCGTTCTCAGTGTGCGAACAGAGTGGTTTACCGTTTCCGACGAGTGTGAAACAATCATTCACATTGAAGCTTATCTTGAGGTAGTCCGGTGATTGATGACGATGGCTACCGCCCAAATGTCGGTATTGTAATCTGTAATCGTCAGGGCCAGGTCATGTGGGCCCGACGCTATGGTCAGCACTCGTGGCAGTTCCCGCAAGGGGGCATAAATCCAGGAGAATCCGCAGAGCAGGCGATGTATCGGGAATTGTTTGAAGAGGTCGGGTTAAGCCGTAAAGATGTGCGGATCCTTGCCTCAACCCGTAACTGGCTGCGTTACAAGTTGCCTAAACGTTTGGTGCGTTGGGACACAAAGCCGGTTTGTATCGGCCAGAAACAAAAGTGGTTTCTTTTGCAGTTGATCGGTAACGACGCGGACATCAATATGCAAACCAGCAGCACACCTGAATTTGATGGCTGGCGCTGGGTGAGTTACTGGTACCCGGTGCGTCAGGTGGTGTCGTTCAAACGCGACGTCTACCGCCGGGTGATGAAAGAGTTCGCCAGCGTCACTATGTCGCTGGCGGAGAGCGCACCTAAGCCGCAAAGCGCGCCTGCTTATCGACGTAAAAGAGGTTAAGCCACGCACATTATGCTCACTCGGTTGCGAGAAATAGTCGAGAAGGTCGCGAGTGCGCCGCGTTTAAACGAGGCGCTGGATATTCTGGTGACGGATGTCTGCCAGGCGATGGAGACGGAAGTCTGCTCGGTTTACCTGGCTGACAATGATCGACGCTGCTATTACCTGATGGCTACCCGCGGGTTAAAAAAACCTCGCGGGCGCACCGTTGCGCTGGCGTTCGATGAAGGCCTGGTGGGGCTGGTTGGCCGCCTGGCGGAGCCCATCAACCTCGCCGATGCGCAAAAACACCCCAGCTTCAAGTATATTCCCGCCGTCAAAGAGGACCGCTTCCGCGCCTTCCTTGGCGTGCCGATCATCCAGCGCCGCCAGCTGTTGGGCGTGCTGGTGGTCCAGCAGCGTGAGCTGCGCCAGTTTGATGAAAGCGAAGAGTCTTTCCTCGTCACTCTCGCCACCCAGATGGCGGCGATCCTCTCCCAGTCCCAGCTGAACGCCCTGTTCGGTCAGTATCGTCAGACGCGCATTCGCGCTCTGCCGGCCTCTTCCGGGGTGGCGATCGCCGAGGGCTGGATGGACGTCAGCCTGCCGCTGATGGAGCAGGTGTATGAAGCCTCGACGCTGGACACCGCCTCGGAACGTGAACGCCTGACCGGCGCGCTGGAAGAAGCGGCCAACGAGTTTCGTCGCTACAGCAAACGCTACGCCGCCGGCGCGCAAAAAGAGACGGCGGCGATCTTCGATCTCTACTCGCACCTGCTCTCCGACGCCCGCCTGCGTCGCGAGCTCTTTGCCGAAGTCGACAAAGGCGCCGTCGCCGAGTGGGCGGTCAAAAAGATCATCGAGAAGTTCGCCGAACAGTTTGCCGCGCTGAGCGACGGCTATCTAAAAGAGCGGGCCGGCGACCTGCGCACGCTGGGTCAGCGTCTGCTGTTCCATCTCGACGACAGTATTCAGGGACCTAACACCTGGCCGGCGCGCATTATCCTCGTGGCGGACGAGCTGTCGGCCACCACCCTCGCCGAGGTGCCGCAGGATCGTCTGGCCGGCGTGGTGGTGCGCGATGGCGCTGCCAACTCCCATGCCGCCATTATGGTGCGGGCCCTTGGCATCCCAACGGTGATGGGCGCCGATATTCAGCCCTCGCTGCTGCATGGCCATACGCTGATTGTCGATGGTTATCGCGGCGAGCTGCTGGTGGATCCTGAACCTGTTCTTTTGCAGGAATATCAGCGGCTTATCAGCGAAGAGAACGAGCTCAGCCGCCTGGCGGAGGACGATCTCCAGCGCGCATCGGAGCTGAAAAGCGGCGAACGGGTGAAAGTCATGCTCAACGCCGGCTTAAGCCCGGAGCACGAAGAGAAGCTCGGCAGCTTTGTTGACGGTATTGGTCTGTACCGTACCGAAATTCCTTTTATGCTGCAGAGCGGCTTCCCCTCAGAAGAGGAGCAGGTCGCCCAGTATCAGGGCATGCTGCAGATGTTTAACAGCAAACCGGTGACCCTGCGTACTCTGGACATCGGCGCGGATAAACAGCTGCCGTACATGCCGATCAGTGAAGAGAACCCGTGCCTTGGCTGGCGCGGGATCCGCATCACCCTCGATCAGCCGGAGATCTTTTTGATCCAGGTGCGAGCGATGCTGCGCGCCAACGCCGCCACCGGCAACCTCAGCATTTTGCTGCCGATGGTTACCAGTCTGGAAGAGGTCGATGAGGCCCGTCGGCTGATCGACCGCGCCAGCCGGGAAGTGGAAGAGATGATCGGCTACGCCATCCCGCGTCCGCGTCTGGGGGTGATGCTGGAGGTGCCGTCGATGGTCTTTATGCTGCCGCAGCTGGCCAGCCGGATCGATTTTATCTCGGTAGGCACGAACGACCTGACCCAGTACCTGCTGGCCGTCGACCGTAACAATACCCGGGTCGCCAGCATGTATGACAGCCTGCATCCTGCGGTATTGCGGGCGCTGGCGATGATCGCCCATGACGCGGAGCGCTTTGGCATCGATCTGCGACTGTGCGGCGAGATGGCAGGCGACCCGATGTGCGTGACGATCCTCATCGGTCTCGGTTATCGCCATCTGTCGATGAACGGCCGCTCGGTGGCGAGGGTGAAATATCTGCTGCGCCGCATCGATATCGAAGAGGCGCAGGAGCTGTCGCGTCGCAGCCTCGAAGCCCAGATGACCGCTGAGGTGCGCCATCAGGTGGCGGCCTTTATGGAGCGGCGCGGTCTCGGCGGCCTGATCCGCGGCGGGCGGTAGCGGTAGCCCGGGTGAGGCGTAAGCCGTAACCCGGGAATCCTCTGTTCGCACCCTCCGGCAAAATAGGATACCACCGGGAAAACGGCATTCTATTAGCATCCGTATACATATCTTTTACACGCCGGCGCGGATCGCACACCTGGCTTATGCTATGATTCGCCTCCTTCGGCGTGCCCGTTTTAATCGGGCATGGATCATCACCGCTGTCCACTTTCGGCGGAATAACAAGTCTTTATGGTGACAGATGAATAGTGGCTACCTGCATTTTCCGGAGTTCGATCCGGTCATTTTTTCTCTAGGCCCGGTCTCCCTCCACTGGTACGGTTTAATGTACCTGGTGGGCTTTGTCTTTGCGATGTGGCTGGCCACCCGTCGGGCGAATCGTCCGGGCAGCGGCTGGACGAAAAATGAAGTGGAAAACCTGCTTTACGCGGGCTTCCTCGGCGTCTTCCTGGGCGGCCGTATCGGCTACGTGCTGTTCTACAACCTGCCGGTCTTTCTTGCCGATCCGTTGTATCTGTTCCGCGTCTGGGACGGCGGCATGTCGTTCCACGGCGGCCTGATCGGCGTGATCCTGGTGATGATTAT
This sequence comes from Klebsiella sp. GB_Kp056, assembly GCF_040064755.1. Lineage (NCBI taxonomy): Bacteria > Pseudomonadati > Pseudomonadota > Gammaproteobacteria > Enterobacterales > Enterobacteriaceae > Klebsiella > Klebsiella sp. GB_Kp056. The sequence goes on from NZ_JBEAJA010000054.1 coordinate 264,246, forward strand.
CTTCGCCAGACGCACCAAACGGACCTTCTTCCAGGTCTCCGATTTTATCGCGCCGCTGATCCCGTTTGGCCTTGGCGCCGGGCGTCTGGGCAACTTTATCAACGGCGAGCTGTGGGGCCGCGTGGACCCGAGCTTCCACTACACGATGATTTTCCCGGGCTCCCGTGCTGAAGACCTGGCGCTGCTGCCGACCCACCCGGAATGGCAATCGCTGTTTGATACCTATGGCGCGCTGCCGCGCCACGCGTCGCAGCTGTACGAGCTGGCGCTGGAAGGGGTGGTGCTGTTCCTGATCCTGAACCTGTTTATCCGTAAACCGCGCCCGACCGGTTCCGTTTCCGGCCTGTTCCTGATTGGCTACGGCCTGTTCCGCATTATCGTGGAATTCTTCCGCCAGCCCGACGCCCAGTTCACCGGCGGCTGGGTGCAGTACATCAGCATGGGGCAGATTCTTTCGATCCCGATGGTGCTTGCGGGTATCATCATGATGGTTTGGGCTTACCGCCACCGTCCGCAGCAACTGAATTCTTGAGGAACCATGAAACAGTATCTTGATTTGATGCAGAAAGTGCTCGTCGAGGGCACGCCAAAAAATGACCGCACCGGCACTGGCACGATCTCTATTTTCGGCCATCAGATGCGTTTTAACCTGCAGGAAGGCTTCCCGCTGGTGACCACCAAGCGCTGTCATTTACGCTCCATCATCCATGAACTGCTGTGGTTCCTGCAGGGTGACACCAACATCGCCTATCTGCACGACAACAACGTCACCATCTGGGACGAGTGGGCAGATGAAAATGGCGACCTGGGGCCGGTTTACGGCAAACAGTGGCGTTCCTGGCCTGCGCCGGACGGTCGGCATATCGACCAGATCAGTACGGTGATGGACCAGCTGAAAAACGACCCGGACTCCCGCCGGATCATCGTTTCGGCGTGGAACGTCGGCGAGCTGGATAAGATGGCCCTGGCGCCGTGCCACGCCTTCTTCCAGTTCTATGTCGCCGACGGCAAGCTCTCCTGCCAGCTGTATCAGCGCTCCTGTGACGTCTTCCTCGGCCTGCCGTTCAACATCGCCAGCTACGCGCTGCTGGTGCATATGGTGGCGCAGCAGTGCGATCTGCAGGTCGGCGATTTCGTCTGGACCGGTGGCGATACCCATCTGTACAGCAACCATCTCGAGCAGACTCATCTGCAGCTGAGCCGCGAACCGCGTCCGCTGCCGAAGCTGGTCATCAAACGCAAGCCCGCGTCGATCTTCGACTACCGCTTTGAAGACTTCGAGATTGAAGGTTACGATCCGCACCCGGGAATCAAAGCGCCAGTGGCGATTTAACCCCCTCTGCAGATATGACCAACCGGCGTCCAATGGCGCCGGTTTTTTTATGCCGTTTTCACCACCTGAATGAGTGGCAGCCCTCGTCGCCATTAGGATTGGAACGCTTCATCCCGCCCCTGGCCACAGGCGGTTGTGGGCGGGAATGTTGGAAAGAGGCTCGCAAAAAAATGTTCTGCTGTTGATCATACAAATCTTTTTTGCGTGTCTGGCCGGGAAAGCTATTTTCCGTCGTCGCGCCAGGGCTAACCGCCGCGGCATACTCTGCGGCATGAACAGAGAACATGGCTATACCCTGATGGAAACCCTGGTGACGCTGACGTTAATGATGATCCTCAGCGTCGGCGGCCTGTACGGCTGGCAGCGCTGGCAGCAGCAGCAACGACTGTGGCAAACCGCCGTCCAGGTGCGGGATTTCCTGGTCTTCCTGCGCGATGACGCCAACGCCTACAACCGGGACCGCGTGCTTCGCGTCGGCCAGGATGAAGAGGGCTGGTGCCTGAGTGCGCAGGGGGAGGCGCCGGCGTGCGCCTCCGCGTCGACCTTAACGCTGCGCCCGCGCTGGCCGGGGATCTCGCTGGCAGGCGTCACGCCTGGCCTGGGATTCTACGGACTGCGCAGCACCGCCTGGGCAGGGAATCTGCGGCTGCAGAGCGAGGCCGGCAGCTGGAGCATTGTGATTTCACACTGGGGGCGGATTCGTTTATGCCGCAGCGACAGCGCGGGAGGGTGCCAGTGAGCCGCCGCGGGTTTTCCCTTGCGGAGGCGCTTATCGCCATGGCGATAGGCTCGCTGCTGCTGATTGGCGCCTGCCGCTTTCTACCCGCCCTGCAGCGCCATATTCTGCGCCAGGGCGAACAGCTGGCCCTGGAGAACGAACTGTGGCAGCGGGTGCATGCCGTGGGTAAACATCTGCAGCGCGCCGGATACTGCCGGGGAGCGTGCGGCGGAGCCGGACTGGAGCTTGCCGCCGACGGCGAGTGCCTGATTGTGCGCTGGGACGCGAACAGCAATGGGACATGGGAAACCTCCCCTGCGGCAGCGGCGGAGAGCACCGGCTTTCGCCTGCGCGACGGCGCGCTGGAGACTTTGCGCGGAGCCAGCGACTGCCGCGGCAGCGGATGGGAGAAAATCACCAATCCGGCCGCTATCGTGGTGACGCGCTTTGCGGCGCAGCGTCTGCTGACCGAGGGCTTCGCGCCGGAGCTGATCGTGACGCTGGCGGCGCGCTCTGCCCGGCAGGCGGGTCTGGCGGCCGAGGTGGAGCAGCGGGTGACGGGGTATAACCTGTGATCCGCCAGCGTGGAATGTCGTCGCTGCTGATGGTGCTCCTGTTGCTGACTCTCGGTAGCCTGCTGCTTGAGGGGCTTAACCTGCAGCAGCGGGCGCTGCTGGCGCAAACCGCCAGCGAAACGCAGGCGATCCGCGATACGGCTGTGGCCCATTCGGCGCTACAGTGGGGAAAACAGCAGGCCTGGTCGACACTGGCGCCGCTGGCCTGCCGCGAGCAGGCGCAGCAGGGCTGGCGAGCCTGTCTGCGCATCTTCGACGACGGTTCGCTGCTGCTCAGCAGCGCCAGCGGCGAGGTGCAGGTCTGGCAGTCCGGCGAGGTGCGCGGCGGGCAGGTGCGTTTCTCCGCCCATGGCTGGAGCGATTTTTGCCCGCTCAGGGAGGTGAGCTTATGTCAAATGCCATGAAGCGCCAGCGGGGTTTTAGCCTGCCGGAGACCGTGCTGGCGATGGCGCTGATGGTGCTGACGGTCGCCGCGCTGGGCGGCTATCAGCGCGGAATGGCGCAAGGGGTCCACCAGCTGAACCAGACGCGTCAGCTATGGCGCGACGCCTGGCGCTATAGCCAGCTCTCCGCGCCGCCTCCGCCGGCAGGCGAGCAGGTAAGCCGTATGCAGACATCGACGCAAAGATGTGTCAGCATCACGGTAACGATCAGTATGCCCGTTGCAAAGCGGGCGCAGATGACCCGGCTGCATTGCCCGGTCAGCCAGTAGTCAGGAGCAATTATGTTAAGGGTATACCACTCAAACCGGCTGGATGTTCTCGAGGCGTTGATGGAGTTTATCGTCGAGCGCCAGCGGCTGGATGACCCTTTTCAGGCTGAAATGGTGCTGGTGCAGAGTACCGGTATGGCGCAGTGGCTGCAGATGACCCTGGCCTCGCGCTTCGGAATTGCCGCCAACATCGAGTTTCCGCTGCCGGCGAGCTTTATCTGGGATATGTTCGTGCGCGTCCTGAAAGATATCCCTGGCGAAAGCGCCTTCAGCAAGCAGAGCATGAGCTGGAAGCTGATGACTCTCCTGCCGCAGCACCTGGAAGAAGACGATTTTATCCTGCTGCGCCAGTATCTGAGCGATGACGGCGACAAACGCAAGCTGTTTCAGCTGGCCGCCCGGGTAGCGGACCTCTATGACCAGTATCTGGTCTATCGCCCGGAATGGCTGATGCGCTGGGAGGCCGACCAGCGGGTTGACGGCCTCGGCGACGCCCAGCAGTGGCAGGCGCCGCTGTGGAAAGCGCTGGTGCGCTATACCGCCGAGCTCGGTCAGCCGCAGTGGCACCGCGCCAATCTCTATCAGCGCTTTATCAGCGCCCTGGAAAAGGCGGATGAACCGCCCGCCGGGCTGCCGTCGCGCGTCTTTATTTGTGGAATTTCCGCGCTGCCGCCGGTCTACCTGCAGGCGCTGCAGGCGCTGGGTAAGCATGTCGATGTCTATGTGCTGTTCACCAACCCCTGCCGCTACTACTGGGGAGATATTAAAGATCCGGCGTTTCTGGCGAAGCTACTGTCGCGTCAGCGACGCCATCACCGCGAGGCGCGCGCGCTGCCCCTGTTCCGCGACGCCGGGCAGGCGCCAGGGCTGTTTAATGACGCCGGGGAGCAGGATGTCGGCAACCCGCTGCTCGCCTCCTGGGGCAAGCTGGGACGCGACTATATCTACCTGCTGGCGGGGCTGGAGCGCTATGAGGAGCTGGACGCCTTTGTCGATATCGTTCCTGATAACCTGTTGCATAACCTGCAGTCGGATATCCTCGAACTGCGCAACGCGGCGGTGGCCGGGCAGAGCGCAGAGGCGTTCGCTCACAGTCGCGACAAACGTCCGCTGGCGCAGGACGACCGCAGCCTGAGCATTCACGTCTGCCACAGTCCGCAGCGTGAGGTGGAGGTTCTGCACGATCGGCTGCTGGCGATGCTGGAGGCGGATCCGACGCTCACGCCGCGGGATATCATCGTCATGGTGGCGGATATCGATAGCTACAGCCCCTATATACAGGCGGTGTTTGGCGCCGCCAGCGGCGACCGCTGGCTGCCGTGGGCGATCTCCGACCGCCGCGCCCGGGAGTCGCACCCGGTACTGCAGGCGTTTATCACGCTGCTCTCGCTGCCCGACAGCCGCTTCGCCAGCGAAGATGTGCTGGCGCTGCTGGACGTGCCGGTGCTGGCGGCGCGCTTTAACATCAACGAAGAGGGGCTGCGCTACCTGCGCCAGTGGGTCAACGAGTCCGGGGTCCGCTGGGGAATGGATGACGACAACGTCCGTGAGCTTGACCTGCCGGCGACCGGCCAGCACACCTGGCGGTTCGGCCTTACCCGCATGCTGCTGGGCTACGCGATGGACAGCCGGGAGGGCGAATGGCAGTCGGTGCTGCCCTATGACGAATCCAGTGGTTTGATCGCCGAACTGGTGGGTAACCTCGCATCGCTGCTGATGCAGCTTAACCTGTGGCGACGCGGTCTCGCCCAGCAGCGGCCGCTGGCGGAGTGGCTGCCGGTCTGTCGCGATCTGCTGAATGACTTTTTCCTGCCGGACAGCGAGACCGAAGCGGCGCTGGCGCTGATTGAGCAGCAGTGGCTGGCGGTGATTGATAGCGGTCTGGAAGCGCAGTATGACGACCAGGTGCCGTTGACGCTGCTGCGCGATGAGCTGGCCCAGCGCCTCGATCAACAACGGATCAGCCAGCGCTTTCTCGCCGGCCCGGTCAACATCTGCACCCTGATGCCGATGCGCTCTATTCCTTTCAAAGTGGTTTGCCTGCTGGGGATGAACGATGGGGTTTATCCGCGAACGCTGCCGCCGCTGGGCTTTGATTTAATGAGCCAGAAGCCGCAGCGCGGCGACCGCAGCCGGCGCGATGATGACCGCTACCTGTTCCTTGAGGCGCTGATGTCCGCCGAACAGACGCTGTATATCAGCTACATCGGCCGTTCTATCCAGGACAACAGCGAGCGCTTTCCCTCGGTGCTGGTGCAGGAGCTGGTGGATTACATCGGCCAGAGCCACTGTCTCGCCGGCGACGAGGAGCTTGATTGCGACACCAGCGAGGCGCGGGTTAAGGCCCACATCACTCACCTGCATACCCGCATGCCGTTCGACATCGCCAATTTCCAGGAGGACGAGAACAAGAGCTACGCCCGGGAATGGCTGGCTGCCGCCGGCCAGCAGGGTGAGGCGCATAGCGACTTCATTCAACCGCTTACCCCACCGCTGATAGACAGCCTGCCGTTCGAGCAGCTCCTGCGCTTCTGGCAGCATCCGGTTCGCGCGTTCTTTCAGCAGCGTCTGCGGGTCAATTTCCGTGCGGAAGAGGATGATATTCCCGATGACGAGCCCTTCACCCTGGAAGGGCTGAGCCGTTATCAACTGAACCAGCAACTGCTCAATACCCTTATCGAGGAACAGGACGCCTCGGCCATGTTCCGCCGCTTCCGCGCCGCCGGCGAGCTGCCGTATGGCGCCTTTGGCGAACTGGTGTGGGAGACGCAGCGTCTGGAGATGCAGGCCCTGGCCGAGCGGGTGAAAGCCGAGCGCCAGCAGGCGCAGAGCATGGAGATCGATCTCCAGTGCGGCGGCGTAAATCTGACCGGCTGGCTGCAGCAGGTGCAGCCGGACGGGCTGCTGCGCTGGCGGCCTTCGCTGCTGAGCGTCTCCCAGGGGATGCAACTTTGGCTGGAACACCTTGTCTACTGTGCCAGCGGCGGCACCGGCGAGAGCCGGCTGTTTGTGCGTAAAGAGGGAGAGTGGCGTTTTCCGCCGCTGGCGCCCGCCGAGGCGCAGGCGTACCTTAATGAGCTGGTGGATGGCTATTTGCTGGGGATGTCGCAGCCGCTGCTGCTGCTGCCGGAAAGCGGTGGCGCCTGGCTGAAAGCCTGTTATGACGCCGAAAAGGATGTCATCGTAATGGACGAAGAGACGCAGCAGAAAGCGCGGAGCAAATTCCTGCAGACCTACGAAGGTAACATGGTGGTCAGCGGGGAGGGCGCCGATATCTGGTATCAACGCCTGTGGCGTTCGCTGGAGCCGGCGCATTACGAAGAAATCATTGCCCAGACGCAGCGTTATCTGTTACCGCTATATCGTTACCATCAGTCCACACAAATTTAAATAGTATAAAAATTGCGCAGTGAATGGCGGTTCATTTATTATGCGCAACGTATCACGGACTGATGGACATAAAAGGCTGCACGCCGTGCAGCGCAAGTTTGTTAATGATGAGGTTCGTGAATGCCCCGCAGTTTATGGTTCAAGGTTTTTGTAGTGCTGGCCGCCCTCTGGGCGCCGTTGAGTCAAGCCGACACCGGATGGCAGCCTGTTCAGGAGACGATCCGCAAAAGCGAAAAAGATACGCGTCAGTATCAGGCGATCCGTCTTGATAACGACATGGTCGTGCTGCTGGTTTCCGATCCGCAGGCGGTGAAATCGCTGTCGGCGCTGGTGGTGCCGGTGGGATCCCTGCAGGATCCGGCCGATCATCAGGGGCTGGCGCATTTTCTGGAACATATGACGCTGATGGGGTCGCAAAAATATCCCCAGCCTGACAGCCTTGCAGAGTTTCTTAAGCTGCATGGCGGCAGCCATAACGCCAGCACCGCGCCCTACCGCACCGCGTTCTATCTCGAAGTGGAGAATGATGCGCTGGACGGGGCCGTAGACCGGCTGGCCGACGCCATCGCTGCGCCGCTGCTGGATAAAAAATATGCCGACCGCGAACGTAACGCGGTCAACGCCGAGCTGACGATGGCCCGGACGCGAGACGGGATGCGCATGGCCCAGGTCAGCGCAGAAACCATTAACCCGGCTCACCCGGCGGCCCACTTCTCTGGCGGCAACCTCGAGACGCTCAGCGATAAGCCTGGCAACCCGGTTCTTGATGCGCTGCACACCTTCCGCGATAGCTGGTACTCCGCCAACCTGATGAAAGCGGTGATCTACAGCAACAAGCCGTTGCCGGAGCTGGCGCGCATGGCCGCTGACACCTTTGGCCGCGTGCCGAATCGTCACATCAGCAGGCCGGAAATAAGCGTCCCGGTGGTAACCGATGCGCAAAAAGGCATTATTATTCACTATGTGCCGGCGATGCCGCGTAAAGTGCTGCGCGTCGAGTTTCGCATCGACAACAACAGCGATCGTTTCCGCAGCAAAACGGATGAACTGGTCACTTACCTGATCGGCAACCGCAGCCCGGGGACGCTCTCCGACTGGCTGCAAAAGCAGGGACTGGCGGAAGGTATCCGCGCGGATTCTGATCCGGTGGTGAACGGCAACAGCGGCGTGCTGGCGATCTCGGCCACCCTCACCGATAAAGGCCTGGCGCACCGCGACGAAGTGACGGCGGCCATATTCAGCTACCTCAACCTCCTGCGTACTCAGGGTGTCGACAAACGTTACTTTGACGAGTTGGCGCATGTGCTGGCGCTGGATTTCCGCTATCCGTCGATCAACCGCGACATGGATTACGTGGAATGGCTGGCGGATACCATGATCCGGGTGCCGGTCGAGCATGCGCTGGACGTGGTCAACATTGCCGATCGCTACGACCCGCAGGCGATCAAAGACCGGCTGGCGATGATGACTCCGCAGAACGCGCGCATCTGGTATATCAGCCCGCAGGAACCGCATAACAAGACCGCTTATTTTGTCGATGCGCCGTATCAGGTGGATAAGATCGGCGAGCAGACGTTCGCTGACTGGCAGCAAAAAGCGCAGGCGATCAAGCTGCAGCTGCCGGCGCTCAACCCCTATATTCCGGATGATTTCACCCTCATCAAAAGCGATAAAGCCTGGCCGCACCCTCAGCTGATCCTCGATGAGCCGACCCTGCGGGTGGTTTATGCCCCGAGCCAGTATTTCGCCAGCGAGCCGAAGGCGGATATCTCCCTGGTGCTGCGTAATCCCCAGGCGATGGACAGCGCTCGCCGGCAGGTGATGTTTGCCCTCAACGATTATCTCGCCGGCATCGCCCTCGATCAGCTCAGTAACCAGGCGGCGGTCGGCGGCATTTCGTTCTCCACCGGCGCCAATAACGGGTTAATGGTCAATGCCAACGGCTACACCCAGCACCTGCCGGCGCTGTTCAGCGACCTGCTGCAGGGATACTTCAGCTATACGCCGACCGAGGAGCAGCTGGAGCAGGCCAAATCCTGGTACGCGCAAATGATGGACTCCGCTGAGAAGGGCAAAGCCTACGATCAGGCGATAATGCCGATCCAGATGGTCTCCCAGGTACCGTATTTCCAGCGCGAAGTACGCCGGGCGCTGTTGCCTTCCATCACCTTGCAGGAAGTGCTCGACTACCGCGCCAACCTGAAAACCAAGGGGCGCCCTGAACTGATGGTGATCGGCAATATGTCCGCCGATGCCGCCACGACGCTGGCTCGCCAGATCCAGCAGCAGCTGGGCGCTGACGGCAACGAATGGTGCCGCAATAAAGACGTGGTGGTGAACCGGCAGCAGCTGGCGATCTTCAACAAAGCGGGCAACAGCACCGACTCCGCGCTGGCCGCGGTGTTTGCGCCGCCCAACGTGGATGAGTTCAGCAGCACCGCCGCCAGCACCCTGCTGGGACAGATTATTCAGCCGTGGTTCTACAACCAGCTGCGCACCGAAGAGCAGCTCGGCTACGCGGTCTTTGCCTTCCCGATGAACGTGGGGCGCCAGTGGGGCATGGGCTTCCTGCTGCAGAGTAGCGATAAGCAGCCGGCTTTCCTCTGGCAGCGGTTCCAGGCCTTCTTCCCCACCGCGGAGGCGAAGCTGCGGGCGATGAAGCCGGAAGAGTTTGCCCAACTCCAGCAGGCGGTGATAAGCCAGATGCTGCAGGCGCCACAGACGCTGGGCGAAGAGGCATCGAAACTGAGCAAAGATTTCGATCGCGGTAATATGCGTTTTGATTCACGTGATAAAGTAGTGGCTCAGATTAAACTGCTGACGCCGCAAAAACTTGCCGATTTCTTCCATCAGACGGTGGTGGATCCGCAGGGCATGACGATATTGTCCCAGATTTCCGGTAGCCAGAATGGCAAAGCGGACTACGCCCAGCCGGCAGGCGGCAAAGTGTGGGAAAACGTCAGCGCATTGCAGCAATCCTTACCCCTGATGCGAGAGAATGAATGACCGACACCGCTGAGTCTTTGGATCCCCTGCGCTTGCCCTTGAGGGGCGAGCGCCTGATAGAAGCCTCTGCGGGCACCGGAAAAACCTTTACCATCGCCGCGCTGTATCTGCGGCTGCTGCTGGGGCTGGGCGGCGAGGCCGCCTATCCCCGCGCCATCAGCGTTGAAGAGCTGCTGGTGGTGACCTTTACCGAGGCGGCGACCGAAGAGCTGCGCGGACGTATCCGCAGCAACATCCATGAACTGCGCATCGCCTGTATGCGCGGTGAATCCGACAACCCGCTCTACAGCGCGCTGCTGGCGGAGATCGCCGATAAAGACGATGCCGCGAAGACCCTGCTGTTGGCCGAACGGCAGATGGACGAGGCGGCGGTGTTCACCATCCACGGTTTTTGCCAGCGGATGCTGAGCCTTAACGCCTTCGAGTCGGGCATGCTGTTCGAGCAGCAGTTGATCGAGGATGAATCCCGCCTGCGCTATCAGGCCTGCGCCGACTTCTGGCGCCGTCACTGTTATCCACTGACCCGCGATATCGCGGCGGTGATCCATGATGTCTGGAAAGGGCCGCGCGACCTGCTGAAGTCCCTTGACCGCTGGCTGCAGGGCGAAGCGCCGCAGCTCAAGTCGCCGCCAGCCGCCGACGAGACGCTGGCCGAACGCCATCAGCAAATCATCGGCCGCATTGACTCGCTCAAGCAGCAGTGGCGCGAGCAGGTGGGGGAGATCGAAGGCGTGCTTGAAGATTCCGGCCTTGACCGGCGGAAGTTCAATCGCGGCAACCAGGGCAAATGGCTTGAGAAAGTGACCGCCTGGGCGCAGGAAGAGACGTTGAGCTATCAGTTGCCCGACGCGCTGGAGAAATTTGCCCAGTCGTTTCTGCTTGAGCGTACCAAAGCCGGTGGCGAACCGCCCGTGCATCCTCTGTTTAGCGCCGTCGAATCGCTGCTGGCCTCGTCGCTGACGCTCACCGATCTGGTGCTGGCGAGAGCGATGGTCGAGATCCGTGATGCGGTCGCGCGCGAAAAGCGCCGCCGCGGCGAGCTGGGGTTTGACGACATGCTCAGCCGGCTTGACGAGGCGCTGCGCGGCGACAGCGGCGAGGCGCTGGCCAGCGCCATTCGCCAGCGTTTTCCGGTGGCGATGATCGATGAGTTTCAGGATACCGACCCCCAGCAGTACCGGATTTTCCGCCGTATCTGGCGCCAGCGTCCGGAGACGGCGCTGCTGCTGATCGGCGATCCGAAGCAGGCCATCTACGCCTTTCGCGGCGCCGATATCTTTACCTATATGAAAGCGCGCGGCGACGTTGCCGCGCACTACACGCTTGACACCAACTGGCGCTCCTCCCCTGGCATGGTGGGTAGCGTCAACCGGCTGTTCAGCCTCAGCGATAACCCCTTCATGTTTCGTGAGATACCGTTCCTGCCGGTGAAGTCGGCGGCGAAGAACCAGGGGTTGCGCTTTACCGTTGACGCGGCGGATGTCCCGGCGATGAACGTCTGGCTGATGCCCGGCGACACCGTTGGCGCCGGCGATTATCAGACGTTTATGGCCCAGCTCTGCGCCACGCAGATCCGCGACTGGCTGAGCGCCGGTCAGCAGGGGCGCGCACGGCTGTGGCGTGGGGAAACCTCGCGCCCGGTGCAGGCTTCGGATATTACCGTGCTGGTGCGCAACCGGCTGGAGGCGGCGCAGGTGCGTGGAGCGCTCCAGACGCTGGGCATCCCCTCGGTCTACCTCTCCAACCGCGACAGCGTTTTTGAGACGCTGGAGGCCCAGGAGCTGCTCTGGCTATTGCAGGCGGTGTTGTCCCCGGAGCGGGAAAATACCCTGCGCAGCGCGTTGGCGACCTCAATGTTTGGCCTGACCGCGCTGGATATTGAAAACCTCAACCAGGATGAGCAGGCGTGGGACGCGCTGGTGGAGGAGTTCAGCGAATACCGCCAGATCTGGCGTCAGCGCGGGGTGATGCCGATGCTGCGGGCGCTGATGACGGCCCGGCACATCGCCGAGAACCTGCTGGCGACCCGGGGCGGCGAGCGGCGCTTAACCGACATACTGCACATCAGCGAATTGCTGCAGGAGGCGGCCAGCCAGCTGGAAAGCGAGCATGCCCTGGTGCGCTGGCTGACGCAGCATATCGCCGAGCCGGACAGCAACGCCGCCAGCCAGCAGATGCGTCTCGAAAGCGATAAGCACCTCGTGCAAATCGTCACTATTCACAAGTCAAAAGGACTGGAATATCCCCTGGTCTGGCTGCCGTTTATCGCCCGGTTTCGCAAACAAGACCAGGCGTTCTATCACGATCGCGAGACGTTCGCGGCGGTACTGGATCTGGGCCAGGATGAGGCCAGCCTCGAGCTGGCGGAGGCGGAACGGCTGGCGGAAGATCTGCGCCTGCTGTACGTCGCTCTCACCCGCGCGGTCTGGCACTGCAGCCTTGGCGTGGCGCCCCTCAGCAGTCGAAAGTCCGGCAACAGCGATTTTCATCTGAGCGCCCTCGGGCGGCTGCTGCAGGCGGGCGAAGCCATGGATGCCGCCGGGCTGGCCGCGCGTTTAGCGGACTTCTGCCATGGCGATATTGCATTACAGAGACCTGGCGAGCTGGATCTGACCCCGTGGCAGGCGCCGGCGGCGAGCATTCCTCCGCTGTCGGCGCGCGAGCTGCAGCGCCGCATCGCCGACGACTGGCGGGTGACCAGCTATTCCGGGCTGCAGCAGCATGGTTTCAGCGGCGGACAGGATCTGCTGCCGCGTCTGGATGTCGATGCCGCCGGCGTCGGCGAAGTCGTGGAAGATCCGCAGCTGACCCCGCACCAGTTTCCGCGCGGCGCCGCGCCGGGAACCTTCCTGCACAGTCTGTTTGAGGAGCTGGACTTTACCCAGCCGGTGCCGGACGGGTGGATGGCGGAGAAACTGCAGCTGAGCGGGTTTGACGCGCAGTGGGCGCCGGTGCTGACCGACTGGCTGGGGGGCGTGCTGAAGACCCGTCTGCCGGGGCCGGATATCGCGCTCAATCAGCTGGCGGCGCGGGATAAACAGGTGGAGATGGCATTTTATCTGCCCATCGCCCAGCTGCTGACGGCGGAGCGCCTTGACGCGCTTATCCGCCAGTACGATCCCCTTTCCGCCGACACGCCGCCGCTGGATTTCCGCCAGGTGCGCGGCATGCTGAAGGGCTTTATCGATCTGGTCTTCCGCCATGAAGGCCGCTATTACCTGCTGGATTACAAATCGAACTGGCTGGGGGAAGATCGCGAGGCCTATACCCGGCCCGCGATGGAGCAGGCGATGCGGGCTCACCGCTACGATCTGCAGTATCAGCTGTACAGCCTGGCGCTCCACCGCTATCTGCGCCACCGGCTGGCCGATTACGACTATGACCGCCACTTCGGCGGCGTGATTTATCTCTTCCTGCGCGGCATGGACGGGCAGGAGGGGGGGCAAGGGATCTTCACCACCCGGCCGGTGCGACCGCTGATTGACGGTCTGGATCAGCTTTTTGCCGGAGAAACTCAGGAGGAGGCCTCATGACTTTCGAACAACTACTGCTGGCGGCGGTGGAGCAGCGTCTGCTGCGGCCGCTGGACGTCCAGTTTGCTCTGATGGTGGCGCAAAACGACCCGCCGGCGGTCAAGCTGGCGGCGGCCTTGCTGAGCCGGGACGCCGGCGAGGGGCACGTATGCCTGCCGCTCTCGCGGCTGAGCGGCGACGAGGCGCTCGGCGGGAAAGCGGGGGAGATCCGCGATCGGCTGCTGGACGAAGCCGGCGCGCCGGAAGACTGGCCCGCGCTGCTGCTCGCTTCGTCGGCGGTGAGCTGCGGCGATGCCCCGGCGCCGATGATCTTATGCGGCGAACGGCTCTATCTGAACCGGATGTGGCGCAACGAGCTGACCGTCGCCCGCTTCTTCAACGAAGCCAACCGGGTGCTGGAGATGGATGAGGCCCGGCTGGCGTCAACCCTGAACGCTCTGTTCCCTGCCACCGGCGAAACCGACTGGCAAAAAGTGGCCGCGGCGGTGGCGCTGACCCGCCGCATCTCGGTGATCTCCGGCGGTCCCGGGACCGGGAAGACCACCACCGTGGCCAAACTTCTGGCGGCGCTAATCCAGATTGAAGACAGTCCGCGCTGTCGTATTCGCCTGGCGGCGCCGACGGGGAAAGCGGCGGCGCGCCTGACCGAATCGCTGGGCGCGGCGTTGAGAAAACTGCCGCTGACCGACGCGCAGAAAGCGTTGATTCCCACCGAGGCCAGCACGCTGCATCGTCTGCTGGGCGCCCAGCCCGGCAGCCAGCGCATGCGCTATCACGCCGGCAACCCGCTGCATCTGGACGTGCTGGTGGTGGATGAAGCCTCGATGATCGACCTGCCGATGATGTCGCGGCTCATCGACGCGCTGCCGGCTCACGGGCGGGTGATTTTTCTCGGCGATCGCGACCAGCTGGCCTCCGTGGAAGCGGGGGCGGTGCTGGGGGATATCTGCGCCTGGGCGAGTTCGGGCTATACCGCCGCGCGGGCGCAGGAGCTGACCCGGCTGACCGGTTCGCCGGTACCGGCGGGCGAGGGGGCTATCGCTGGCGCGTTGAGAGATAGCTTGTGCCTGCTGCAAAAGAGCTATCGCTTCGGCAGTCACTCCGGCATTGGGAGCCTGGCGCGGGCGGTGAACGCTGGCGCGCGCGCGGAGGTGAAGGCCACGCTGCGCCAGCCGTTTGACGATATCGCGCTTCATCCCCTCAGCACGACCGAAGAGTACGAAGCCATGCTCGGCGCGGCACAGCAGGGCTATGAGCGCTACCTGCAGCTGCGCCGCGAGCGGGCGGAACCGCAGGCGATGCTGGCCGCCTTCAGCGAATTTCAGCTGCTGTGCGCGCTGCGGGAAGGGCCGTACGGCGTGAGCGGCGTCAATGAGCGGCTGGAGCAGCGGCTCAACCGTCAGCGGGCGATCGCCCTGCCGCGCCACTCCCGCTGGTATGACGGCCGGCCGATTATGATCGCGCGCAACGACAGCACGCTGGGACTGTTTAACGGCGATATCGGGATAGCGCTGGAGCGCAACGGCGAGCTGAGGGTGTGGTTCCTGATGCCCGACGGCGCCATCAAGTCGGTGCAGCCGAGCCGCCTGCCGGAGCATGATACCGCCTGGGCGATGACCGTGCATAAATCGCAGGGATCGGAGTTCGACCATGCGGCGCTGATCCTGCCGGCGCGCAGCGTCCCGCTGGTGACGCGCGAACTGGTCTACACCGCGATCACCCGCGCGAAACAGCGGTTGTCGCTCTATGCCGACGAGCAGGTGCTCTCCCAGGCCATTGTGACGCGAACCGAGCGGCGAAGCGGCCTGACGGAGATCTTCGCCGGGCGCGAAGCCCCCTGAGATGCCGCGTTTGGGCGACGGGTAGCGTGACGACGCTCCTCGACGGCTGGGCGCATATCGGTGAGCCAGCGAGGTAAAGGGTCTACGCGAAAAGCAGAATTCTACCCGCGAGCCGCAGACAGCGTGCCGGCCAGGCGTAGCAGGGGACTGGCCCGGGGAGCGATAAACGCCGGTTTATCCCGGGCCGTTAGCAACAGCGAAGAAGGGCTTAAGCGAGGTCGGCCATCAGCACCTTCGACCGGCGCTGATAGTTATACATCTGCTTTTTACTCTCCGGCAGCAGGTCGATATCCACCGGCGTGAAGCCGCGCTCCTGGAACCAGTGGATGCTGCGGGTGGTTAACACAAACAGCTTGCTCAGCCCCATCTGTCTGGCCTGGGCGGCAATACGCTCCAGCAGCACCTCTCCCCGCGACGAGCTCCGGTAATCCGGATGCACCGCCACGCAGGCCATTTCGCCGATCTTCTCTTCCGGGAAAGGATAGAGGGCGGCGCAGGCGATAGTGGTGTTATCGCGCTGAATAATAGTGAATTTGTCGATCTCCATCTCCAGCTGCTCGCGGGAGCGGCGCACCAGGATGCCCTGCTGTTCCAGCGGGCTTATCAGCTCGAGAATACCGCCGATATCGTTGATGGTCGCCCGACGGATTTGCTCTGCGCTCTCCATGACGATCTGGGTGCCGATGCCGTCGCGTGAGAATAGCTCCTGCAGCAGCGCGCCATTCTCCTGATAGCTGATCAGGTGGCAGCGCCGCACGCCGCTGCGGCAGGCCTTCACGGCCCCGCGCAGGAAGCGCACGGTACCGGAGTTATAATCTTCGTCCGCTTCCAGCTCTTCGACGCGGGCCTGCGCTTCATTGGGGAACAGTTCGGAGACAATTTCCCCGGCCTGGTTGTAAACCCCTTGCGAAGAACAGAAGCCGATCATTTTCTCTGCTTTCAGCTTGATAGCCAACTGGGTGGCGATCTCTTCCGAAGTCAGGTTAAAGCTTTCGCCGGTGACCGACACCGCGACCGGCCCCATCAGCACAATGGCGCCGCTGTCGAGCTGGCGATGAATCGCCTCTTCGTCAATGCGGCGAATGCGGCCGCTGTGGCAATAATCAACGCCGTCATCAACGCCCAGCGGCTGGGCAATGATAAAGTTGCCGCTGACGACGTTGATATGGGCTCCCTGCAGCGGGGTGTTGTTGAGGCTCATCGACAGGCGGGCGGTGATCTCCAGCTGCAGCATCCCCGCCGCCTGCTTAACCAGCTCCAGCGTTTTGGCGTCAGTCACTCGCGTCTGCTTGTGATAGACCGGCTCGTGATGGTGCTCGGCGAGGTTAGCGTCAATCTGCGGGCGGGCGCCATAGACCACCACCAGGCGAATGCCCAGGCTATGCAATAACCCTATGTCATTGACAATATTTGAGAAATTTTCATGCTCAATGGCTTCGCCGCCCAGCATGATGACAAACGTTTTTCCCCGATGGGCATTAATATAGGGAACAGAATGGCGGAATCCTTCTACCAGTTCAGTGCGACGTTCCTTCACCATGACAAACCCTCAATGCATGATTATTCGTAATTATTGTATTTTTATTCTGTTTTGCCGTTAAACGCAAGCCCCAATTTGAGGCTAAGCCCTGAAAAACATGTGACCCGGCGCAGGGTGTCAATGAATGTTTACCCTTTTATAGATGACAGGTTATATGCCTTTCGTTAAAGTTTCTGGTCAATCTGTTTGTTTTGGGTATAAATGCGTTTTATTGCTTGGGAGTGGCATGTCGGGAAACAACTCTGGATTAAGCCGTCGCCGTCTGCTGCAGGGCGCGGGCGCCATGTGGTTAATGAGCGTGAGCCCCGTTGGGCTGGCCGCCGCCGCGCGGGTGGTTGCCGTTCGCGTCTGGCCAGCATCGACCTACACGCGCGTCACGGTGGAATCGAATCATGTGCTGAAATACCGGCAGTTTGCCCTCAGTAATCCAGAACGGGTGGTGGTGGATCTGGAAGGGGTTAATCTGAACTCGGTGCTGAAAGGCATGGGAGGGCAGATCCGCGATGACGATCCCTTTATTAAGTCCGCCCGCGTGGGCCAGTTTGATCCGCAAACCGTGCGCATGGTCTTCGAGCTCAAGCAGAACGTTAAGCCGCAGCTGTTTGCCCTTGCGCCGGTGGCCGGCTTTAAAGAGCGTCTGGTGATGGATCTTTACCCCGCCAACGCCACCGATGTGCAGGATCCGCTGCTGGCGCTGCTCGAGGATTACAACAAAGGCGATCTGCAGCGTCAGGTACCGCCGGCGCAAAGCGGGCCGCAGCCGGGCAAAGCCGGGCGCGATCGGCCGATTGTCATTATGCTCGATCCCGGCCACGGCGGCGAAGATTCGGGCGCTGTGGGCAAGTATCGCACCCGCGAGAAAGACGTGGTGCTGCAGATTGCCCGTCGCCTGCGGGCGCTGATCGACAAAGAAGGCAATATGAAGGCCTATATGACCCGCAACGAAGACGTGTTTATCCCGTTGAAGGTGCGTGTCGCCAAGGCGCAGAAGCAGCGCGCCGACCTGTTCGTATCGATTCACGCCGACGCCTTTACCAGCCGCCAGCCCAGCGGCTCCTCGGTGTTTGCGCTCTCCACCAAGGGAGCCACCAGTACCGCGGCAAAATATCTCGCCCAGACGCAGAACGCCTCGGATCTGATCGGTGGGGTCAGCAAGAGCGGCGATCGCTATGTCGACCACACCATGTTCGATATGGTGCAGTCCCTCACCATCGCCGACAGCCTCAAATTTGGTAAGGCGGTGCTGGAGAAAATGGGTAACATCAATAATCTGCACAAAAATCGGGTAGAGCAGGCGGGCTTTGCGGTGCTCAAGGCGCCCGATATCCCCTCCATTCTGGTGGAGACGGCGTTTATCAGTAACGTGGAAGAGGAGCGGAAGCTGAAAACGGCCAAATTCCAGCAGGAGGTGGCCGAGTCGATCCTTGCCGGGATTAAAGCGTACTTCGCCGACGGCGCGACGCTGGCCCGGCGTGGATAACCACACAGGAAAAGGATATGGCCTTACTGAAAAGCGCCCATGGCGGCAATATCCGCGAGGCCGCCGCCCTGCTGGGCATTGCTCCCAACGAGCTGCTGGATTTTAGCGCCAACATCAATCCGCTGGGAATGCCTGCCTCGCTCAGGCAGGCGATCGTCGATAACCTCGGCTGCGCCGAGCGCTATCCTGACGTCGAATATCAACAGCTGCACCAGGCGCTGGCGGCCCACCATCAGCTGCCGGCGGGGCATATCCTCGCCGGCAATGGCGAAACCGAATCGATCTTCACCCTCGCCCACGGCCTTAAGCCGAGGCGGGCAATGATCGTCATTCCTGGCTTCGCGGAGTACCGGCGGGCGCTGCAAACCGTGGATTGCGCGGTCGTGGAGTATGCCCTTCGGGAGTGCGATGGCTGGCAGCTGACCGACGCGATCCTCGATGCCCTCACCCCGGCGCTGGACTGCCTGTTTCTCTGCACGCCGAACAACCCCACCGGCCTGCTGCCAGAGCGGGGCCTGCTGGAAGCCATTGCCCGGCGTTGCCAGGCGCTGAACATCAGCCTGATCCTCGATGAGGCCTTCCTTGACTTTATCCCCGACCAGCCGGGGTTTATTCCCCTGCTGGCGCAGTATCCGCACGTCTGGGTTTTGCGCTCGCTCACTAAGTTTTATGCCATTCCGGGACTGCGTCTTGGCTACCTGCTCAATGCTGACGCGCAGGCGGTAGCCCGACTGCGC
Source organism: Klebsiella sp. GB_Kp056 (assembly GCF_040064755.1). Classification (NCBI taxonomy): domain Bacteria; kingdom Pseudomonadati; phylum Pseudomonadota; class Gammaproteobacteria; order Enterobacterales; family Enterobacteriaceae; genus Klebsiella; species Klebsiella sp. GB_Kp056. The sequence continues at coordinate 283,111 of NZ_JBEAJA010000054.1, forward strand.
GAGGGACAAATGCCGTGGTCCATCAATGCGTATGCCGCGCTGGCCGGCGAGATCATCCTCCAGGACCGGGCGTATCAGCGGGCCACCTGGCAGTGGCTGCAGGAGGAGGGGGCGCGTTTCTACGCGCAGCTGCAGGAGATAGCCGGGCTGACCGTGTGGCCCGGGCGCGCCAACTACCTGTTCTTGCGCTGCGACAGACCAGAGCTTGACCTGCAATATGCCCTGTTGCGCCAGCATGTGCTGATCCGCAGCTGCGCGAATTACCCGGGGCTTGATAGCCGCTATTTCCGGGTGGCGATCCGCAGCGCCGGCGAAAACGACCAGCTGCTGGCGGCGCTGCGCCGGGCGCTGGCCTGAGCCCTATTGCAGGGTGACGCCCCCCGGGACCATCGCCAGCAAGTGCTGCAGCGGCCAGTGGGCGGCGATGTCGCTGTCTGCCAGCCGCCATTTTATAAAGTCGACGTCATGACGACGGCGGTCCAGCAGCAGGCCGACGACGCTGCCGCTGTGCGCCACGTTAAGGCCATAGAGCCCTGCGCTTTCCACCAGGTCCAGCAGCGCGTCAAACCCCGGCTTGGGCAACAGCCGCTGGCTGGCGATGGCGCTGATGGTCGCCGCTTCGCCCAGCAGCTGCGGGCTACCGCGCTGGCAGGCCTGCTGCACTTTCTCCCACGCCAGCTGCAGCCGGGAGGCGTTAGCCAGCAGACCCGGCTCGCGCGGCAGCTGGTGGTAGTCAGTGGTGCGCAGCGTCAGCGGGCTCTCCAGCACTAACAGGTCGAGCGCCGGCGGCGCAGGGCAGGTGATTTGCGTGGCGGCGGTATTATGGTCGAACAGCGTCAGCTGGCGGAACAGGGTGCTGTCGGTGGGCTCCAGCGCGACGCACAGGCGCGCCAGCGTCGGCTCATCCAGCGCGTGGCCCAGATGATGGGCGGTAGCCGCCGCGGTGGCGGCGATATCGGCGGTGCTGCTGGCCATCCCTTTGGCGACCGGGATCGTCGAGTGCAGGGTGATGCGGATCTGCTGACTCAGCGCCGCCGGGTAGCCCCAGTGGGCCAGCAGCTGGTCGACCATCGCCCGCGACAGTGGCCGCTCATCGTTTCGCGGCGTGCCGGTCTCGACCTCGACGGTGCTGTACCAGTCCACCGGGCAGGAGACCAGCTTCTCGCTGCCGAGGATCCAGCCCTGGATAAGTTCTCCGCACGAGGCGGGACATTGTGCAACGGCCACGTTTTCACCTTTCCGCTTACCTTCGCCAGGGCGCATAGTGGCACGGCGATTCGCCGGTTACCATGATTCTCCGCAAGGGGAGAGGCGCCGTTTATACCGACACCGCCAGCTCGTGCGCCTGCGGCAGCGCCAGGCGCATCACATCGCGGGCAATCATCAGCTCTTCATTGGTATTGATGACCGCCACTTTGACCATCGCATTTTCGGCCTGAATAAAGGTAGCGTTGTGCTGGTTTTTCTCTTCATCGACCGAGAGCCCGAGGAAATTCAGGTTATGGCAGATGGCGCTCCTGGCGCGGGCGGAGTTTTCGCCGATGCCGCCGGTAAAGATCAGCGCGTCCAGGCCGCCCATCTGCATAATATAACTGCCGATGGTGGCGCGAATGCGCTCGGCAAACAGCGAGAGCGCCAGGGCTGCCTGACGATTACCGCTGTCCGCCGCCTGCTCGACATCGCGATAATCGTGCGAGATGCCGGAAACCCCCAGCAGGCCGGACTCGTTATTCAGCAGCTGATTAAGCTGCTCCGGCGTTTTTCCCTCATGCAGCGCCAGCCACGGTAGAATCGACGGATCGATATCGCCGCTGCGGGTGCCCATCATCACGCCGGACTGCGGCGTAAAGCCCATTGATGTGTTAACCGAGCGCCCGCCTTTGATTGCGCAAACGCTGCTGCCGTTGCCGAGATGGCAGCACACCACGCGCAGAGCGCTCAACGGTACGCCCAGCTTTTCCGCCAGCGTCGCGCTAACGTACTTGTGGCTGGTGCCGTGGAAGCCGTAACGGCGAATGCCCAACTCGCTGTAGTAGCGCCAGGGCAGCGGATAGATAAACGCGCGCTCGTCCAGCGTCTGGTGAAAAGCGGTATCAAACACCGCCACCGACGGCGCGTCGGGCAGCAGCTGGCGGAAAACGTTAATGCCCAGCGCGTTGACCGGATTATGCAGCGGGGCCAGCTCCGCCAGGCGCTCGATTTCCGCTAAGGTCTCATCGGTCACCGGCGTCGAATCTTTAAAGCGCTCCCCGCCGTGCGCCACGCGGTGGCCGACGCCATCGATATCCTGCAAACTCTGGATAATCCGATGGTCGAGGAGCTTTTCCAGCAGCAGGGTGACGGCTTCACGGTGATCGGCTACGGGCGCCGTTTCCTGCCATTTTTGCGCCGGCGTTTTGAGGGTCACCTGGGCGTTTGCCATGCCGATACGCTCGATCAATCCCTGGCAGAGCATATCGCCCTGAGGCATCTCCAGCAGCTGGAATTTTAACGATGAACTGCCGGCATTAATGGCCATTATTTTGTAAGACATAAAGGTTCCTTCGAATTCAGAAAATCCAGCACGGCATCAAGACCCAGATTATTCAGCGCGCTGGTGACAAAAATCTGCTGCGCCCCAGCCTGCCTGAGCCACTCCTCGATGAGCGATAACCGCTGCGGGTCGGCCAGGTCGGCTTTGGTGACCAGGCCAATCGTCGGGCGGTTCATCGGGGCGGTAAAACCCGGAGAAAACGGCGACCACTGGGCGTCGGCGTTCAGCACCAGAGCGATAACGTCGGCCTCGCAGGCGCTGGTCAACAGAGCGCTATAAAGGCAGCGGTTCTCCAGATATTCGCCCGGCGTGTCGATGGCCATCGGCGACCATTCAATCGCCTGGGTTTTCTTATAATGGAGCGTTTCGCCGCGCAGGCCCTGGGTCAGCGAGGTTTTGCCGCACTGGCTGGGGCCGATCAACATCAGACGTTTCATCGCGCTACGTCCGGGTTATTGAGCAGGTAGTAAACTGCATCATCTCGCCCAGGGTGCGCGTCACCTGCCTGAGGGCGTACTCGACGGCGGAAACGTCGCCGGTCAGCACCACGGCGCCGGTAAAGCGGTCAAGAAAACCGATCTCCACCGCGCCGGATTTGGTGGCGATATCGCAGGCGATAATCGACGCCTCGCTGGGCGTAATGGTGAGGATGCCGATGGCGGACACCGCATCCTGCAGGCCGAGTTTCTTAAAGAGATCTTTCCCGGGATTGGCAATCAGGTGCGCGAGGGTGACCTGTTTCCCGGGAACGTATTCCTGAATCATGCGATCCGTTGTTGGCTGTCTTTCCATTATCCCTCCACCATCTGTCGCCACATGGCTTCATGCGGTCGCGGGATTACCGAACGATAAACCAGCAGCCCTTTTTCACCCGCGCTTTCGCTGGCTACCGTAACCGCGTTGTTGACGTCGGAAACGTCGCCCGCCACCACCATGTAGCATTTACCGCCGATGCCGAAGGCCATATGCACCCGTACCAGGGTGACGTTGGAGCCTTTCACCGCCCGGTCCGCGGCGCTGATGCAGGCCGCAACGCTCCAGGTTTCAACGATGCCGACCGCCTGGCGCTTGTCTACGCTGTTCAGGCCGCTGATGGCCGGGAGTACGCTGGGATGGATATTCGCCAGCACCAGGCTGTCGACGAGCATTTCGCCGGCCTGCGAAGTGCCGGTTTCAATGGCCTGCTGGATGGCGCCGATATCCCCGCCGAGCATCAACAGAAACTTACCCGGGCAGATAGTCTTGCTGACCAGCAGATTGACGTTGGCGCTTTTCAGCATCGCATCGCCGAGTTCCATTCCTTTGGCAATGCTGGTGAGTTCTAAAATTCCTATAGCCTGAGACATGGTTAACCTCTTACAACCGTGATGGCCTGTTCGCTGATGGCCGCAACCACGCCGTCGATGCTGGCGTGAACCGGCGCGCCTAATGCGCCTGCCGGGATATCGGCAACGCATTGCCCACGCGTGACGCGTTCTCCCACTGCAACGTTCGCTACCGCGCTGGCGCCGATATGCTGGCGCAACTGCAACGTCACGGTTTCTACTGCCGGTTCGTCTTCCACCAGCGGCGCCTCCTGATACCAGGGGCTCAGCCCCAGTTTGGCGATCAGTCGCTTCACCGGCACGAGGCGATATTTCGCCATTTCGTCGGCCGGATAGAGCGGCCCTTCATAGCGCTGGTTTTGCGCGCGCAGCTCGCGTTTCAGCATGCGGTTGATGCGCATCGGCGAGATCCCCACCGGACAGGCCACGCTTTCGCAGACGTTGCATTCCGAACAGGTGAGGGCGCTCAGCAGCAGCTGGGGCGTGGCGGCCTGATGAAAGTTCACCGCCCGCACCAGCAGGTGCGGGGAGAGTTCGTGGCCGATCAGATGCCGTGGGCAGAGATCGGTACACAGTCGGCACTGCTCGCAGACGGTACGGGCCACGGAAAGCACCGTGCGCTCGTCCTGCATCCGCCGCTGGATAAGCGGATGGCTTTTCGGCAGCACCAGCAGGCCGCCGGTAGTTTTGGTTACCGGGCTATCGAGAGAAGTCATCAGGCCGCCCATCATCGGGCCACCGTTAATAAAACCGGGGTCGTCGACCGTCGCGCCGCCCGCCAGTGCCAGCACTTCGCGCAGCGACATGCCGATGGGGACGGTGACGGTCAGCGGCCGGGCGACCGCGCCGTTAACGGTCAGCGTGCGGCGGGTCACCGGAAACTGCTGCTCAACCGCACGGGCCATGTTGAGCACCGTTTGTACGTTATTCACCACGACCCCAACGCTGGCCGGCAGCGCGGCGGGCGCGACCCGGCGACCGGTAGCCAACCAGATAGTCAGCACCTCATCGCCTGCGGGATAGACATCCGGCAGAATATGCAGGCGAATACCGGCAGGCAGCAGCGGGGTGAGCGCGTCGATAGCCCGGCGGTACTTCTCTTTCAGGGCGATAACCCCTTCGCGCGCGCCGGTTGCCGTCATCGCGTACTGCACGCCGCGGGCCAGACGTGCAGCCTGCTGCCACATCAGCTGCTGGTCGACCTTGAGCATCGGTTCGCACTCGGCGGCGTTAACCAGAAAGATCTCCACCTGCGCCTGCAGCTTCACGTGGGCGGGAAAACCCGCGCCGCCCGCGCCGACGACGCCCGCTGCGCGAACGCGCTCGCGGATCTCCTCGGCGCTTCTGGCCATTTCAACAGCGTTGACGGCGGTACTCATAGCAGTTCCTCCAGCAGTTCCTGAATTTCCCCGGCGCTGGCCGGGCGAGGATTCGTGCGCAAGGTCACGTCAGCCAGTGCGGCCTGCACCATGGCCGGAATGCGCGCTGAGTACTCGGCACGTCCCTCTTTCAGCGCGACCGCCAGTGACGGCAGCGCACAGCGCTGCTTGAGCCGTTCGATTTGCTGGATCAGCGCATTGATCGCCGTACTATCGCTGGCGTCTGCCGGACAAAAGCCGCAGGCTTTGGCCAGCCGCGCGTAGCGTTTTCCGGCGCGCGGATGACCGGCGTTAAAGCGGATAACCGCGGTTAACAGCAGCGCGTTGGCCAGTCCGTGCGGGAGATGAAACTGCCCGCCAAGCTGGTGGGCGATAGCATGGTTAAGCCCCAGCCCCGCCTGGCTGAACGCCATCCCGGCAAGCGTTGAGGCATTGTGCATTTTCCCGCGCGTCGCCACGCAGTCGCCTTTTTCCACCGCCGTGGGCAGATACTGGAACACCAGTTTGGCGGCTTTTTCCGCCAGCGCGTCGGTAAAGTCGCTGGCGTGCGGAGAGACCCACGCCTCCAGCGCGTGGGTCAGCACGTCCATGCCGGTGTTGGCCGTAATCTGCGGCGGCACGCTGACCACCAGCTCCGGGTCAAGGATCGCCATATCGGGATAGAGCGCATTGTTGAACAGCGGGTACTTGATGCCTTTATCCGGATCGCTAATTACGCAGGCGCTGGTTACTTCTGAACCGGTACCGCTGGTGGTCGGTATAGCCACGCAGGTTTCGATGCTGATGCCGCTCTGCTGACTGAACCAGACGATAGCTTTCGCCGCATCCATTGCCGATCCGCCGCCGAAGCCGATGACCACCTGCGGCTGCAGGGCCTGCATTTGCGCAATGCCCTGCACCACGGTGTGGATAGTGGGGTCCGGGGTTATCTCGCTAAAGACGCTAATGCGGTTATCTGCGGGCAATGCATTACGCAGGGTTTCCAGCAGCGGCGAGCGCGCCAGAAAGCCATCGCAGATAATCCAGATGTGCTTGTTGGTAAAGCGCTTGAGCACCGCCAGGCTACCCTGACCGCTGTACAATCGCGTTTGTAGTGAGAAAGTCTTCATCGCGACCTCGGTTAGCGAATGGAAAAGCCGTTGGTCAGCACGCAGCGACGGGAGCGGGCAAACGTGCGCGCCGAGGTTGTCCCTTCACCGGTCGGCGTGGCGATAGTAAAGGTGGTAAAGCCTTCGCCGCCGACGCCGATCCCGGCATAAGAGGGGCCGTTCTTGACGAATATCGAGGTTTGCAGGGTGCGGGCCGCGAGGTTCAGGCGCGACACGTTCTGCGAGTGCATAATGGCGGTATGATGCAGTCCCTCTTCAACCTTCAGCGCCAGGGCCAGCGCGCTATCGAAATCGCTAACTTTCACTATCGGCAGCATCGGCATCAACTGCTCGCTGGTAACCCACGGATCGTCGGCGTTAACCAGCGCTATCAGTAGACGCGGCGCTTTCGACGGAACGGCGATCCCGGCCGCTTCGAGCATGGCTGATGGGCTTTTGCCGACCAGTTTTTTATTCGCCTGGCCTTCAGGCAGGCAGGCGGCGCGGAGTTTGTCGGTGTCGGCAGGGCTCAGCAGCAGCGCGCCGAAGGTTTGCATTTGCTGCACCAGACGTTCGGCGACGCTCTCCACCACAATCAGGCTCTTCTCGGCAATGCAGGGCAGGTTGTAATCGAACGAGGCGCCGTTGATGATATCTTCCGCCGCTTTAACCAGATCCGCCGTTTCATCAACGATGCAGGGCGGGTTACCCGCACCGGCGCCAATGACTTTCTTACCGCTCTTCATGCCCATCGCCACAATACCCGGGCCGCCGGTAATGGCCAGCACCGCAATGCGCGGATGGGCCATCATCTGCTGGGTGGCTTCGAAAGTGGGTTCTGCTACGGTAACCACCAGATTGCGGATGCCGCAGCAGCGGAAAACAATCTCTTCAATCATGCTAATCAGCTTCAGTGAGACCTTTTTTGCTCCCGGATGCGGGCTGAAGTAGACGCTATTGCCCGCCGCCAGCATGCTGATGCTGTTATTAATGATGGTTTCCGTCGGGTTGGTGCTCGGTGCGACCGACCCGATAACGCCAAATGGCGAATACTCAAACAGCACCATGCCGCCGTCGCCGGTCAGTGCCGTGGTGGTGAGATCTTCCACGCCCGGCGTGTTGTCCAGCGCAGCTTTGTTTTTCAAAAATTTATCTTCTTTGTTGCCCATCCCCGTTTCATTGGCGCTCTCTTCCGCCAGGGCGGCCAGATGCGGCGTCAGCTCCTGACGCATTGCGCTAATGATGGCGCTGCGGGTTTTTAGCGGGCACTGCTGATAACGTAAGAACGCCTGATGCGCGGCATCAATGGCCTCGCTGACGGACTGAAAAATCCCTTTGCTCTGCGCCGGGTTTGGCGTTTGCCCCGGGGTTAACTGTTCGCTAAGAATGGTGCGAATAAGAGTTTCGAGTTCAGAAGTATTCATTGATGAGTTCCCACGTTAATGGCCGCGATGGCGGTCTGTGCGATATCCATGTCCTGTTCAACGCTGCCGCCGCTGATGCCAAGACCCCCAATTAATGAGCCGTCGCGCCACAGGGCGTAACCGCCGCCAAAGGTCACCACTTTTCCCTGCAAATGCGTTTCGAGGCCATAAAGCGCGGCGCCCGGCTGAACGGCCTCGCTCAGCTCATGGGTCGCCGTTTTCATCGCCACCGCGGTCCAGGCTTTTTTCGGCGCCAGTTCGCTGCTGACCAGCAGGGCGTCCGGCATCCGCCAGGTCACGGTTTCGGTGCCGTGTGCGTCAACGATGCTGATCACCACCGGCACCTGAAGCTGCTGCGCGCGCTCAACGGCGGCGCGGGTGAGCTGGTGCAGATCGTGGAATGAGAGGGCCACGGGCGTCGTCTCCTTGCTGCGGCTCGGTAGAGTGGCGGCCAGATAGCGCCGGCTCACTTCACGAATGATGTTGTTCTGGTGCGCATCGCTATCTTCCGCGCGCGCCAGGGCGTACAGACAGTCTGACAAGCGATTGATGTAGCGCATCAGCACCTGGCGCACGTTGACTTCCGCCGCCAGCTCAACCAGTCGCCGTTCGGCCCGGCGGGCCAGCGTGCGGGCAAAATGCAGGCGGCCCGCGGCTTCGCAACGGCCGGGTAAAATAAAACTGTGCAGCGGTTCGACGCGGGCCATGGCCCGATCGATGGCGGCTTCCAGAGCGGAAATCTCTTCGCTGCTGATGTAGCGCTGTTTCGGCGACGGCCGTTCGCTGTCGCTGGCTAGTTCTGCGCTAAACCAAAAAAGCTGCTGCTGGATGGCCTCAAGTAAGGCGCGGTGATTTTCATCCGCGGCGGCGCAGGCGCACAGGCTCAGCGCGGCGTTCAGCTCATCCAGCGTGCCGTAGGCTTCAACCCGCGGGTGGGTTTTACTCACCCGCTGGCCGGTAAAGAGTGAGGTGGTGCCAGCGTCGCCCGTTCGGGTATAAATCGCCATATTCGCTCCTTAACGTGAAAGCGTATCGACAATGCCGACAACGGCGAGGTCGATGGCCTCGTTTGGCCCGGAAAAAACGTGCCTGGCGCTGGAGCCGCCGCTGAGCAGAACCAGCTCGCCGATCCCCGCGCCGACGGAATCCACGGCGACTTCATCACCGGAGGTCGGCGAGGCGGGAAGCTCGCCATCGGCGCTGACCCGCCGCACCAGCAGCAGCTTTTTGCCGATCAGGGAAGGCGATTTTTGCGTGGAGACAACCGCGCCCGTGACTCGTGCCAGATGCATGAGTTACTCCTGCTTAATTAATTGAATATGCCGCGCCTGTGCCGCTTCGCGCGCCAGCGCGGTCACGATGCATTTGCGGTGGATAACCAGGCGACCCTGGCCCAGCTGCGCGACGTCGCGATAGCTCAGCACCGATCCTGCGTGCAGGATCAGCGGCAGTCCGCGCTCGTCGGTGAAGATCGTCGGCAGGCGCGCCAGTTTTTTGACCGGGATAACCGGCAGCAGCTGGCTGTGCAGGGTGAGCTGCACGCGGATGCCGAAAGCCAGCGCGTCGTGAATTTTCCGGGCCGCAGGATCGTCTGTTTCCGCCTCCGTCAACTGGCCCAGCAGCGGCAGGTCGACAAGCAGGATGCGCAGCGAGGCGTGCTGGCTGAACAGCCCGGGGCAGTCGGCATCGCGCAGCTGCGCAACGCTCAGCGTCGCCGTGCTGTGAGCGCGACGCTGCAGCCTGGAGACGATTTCCTCCACGATGCGCTGCAGAACTTCGCCGTTCATCGCGGGCCTACCAGCCGGGCAAAGGCCTGCGGATTATCGGCGCCGGCGGCGTTGGCTTCATCGGTATCAATGTGCATTTCGAGACGCATATCCGGTGAAACGCGAATCGCCACGTTGTTGAAAATCAGCCCGCGCTCGTCGCCTTCAATGGCCACGGAGACCCTATCGCCGTGGGAAACCCGCAGGATCAGCGCATCGAGCGGCGACATATGAATATGCCGCTGCGCGACGATAACCCCTGACGAGAGCGTCAGTTCGCCATAGGGGCTGACCAGACGGATGCCCGGCGTCCCTTTCAGATCGCCGGACATTCTCAGCGGCGCCGCAACCCCCAGGGTTCGGGCATCGGTACGCGATATTTCCACCTGGCTTACCGAACGCAGTGGGCCGAGCAGACGCACATTTTTAAGCTGCCCCTTCGGCCCTACCAGGGTGACGGTTTGCTCCGCAGCGTACTGTCCCGGCTGCAGCAGCGCTTTTTTCTCGCTGATGGGATGGCCAGGAAACAGGCGTTCATAATCCGACGCCGACAGGTGGATATGACGATTTGAAACCCCCAGCGGAATGGGCCGCAGACGCATCTCGTCGAGGACTTTACTGACCGTTGATTCGAGAAGCTGTTTATCCATTACGCTTCACCTCGCTTGCCGGGATGAATGCAAAGGGTGCGCGGCTCGCCCTTCTGGCGCGGACATTTTGGATCCAGGCACAGGTTGCAGCTGACCACGCCTTGTTGCTGGTGGGGCTCTTCTGCTGGCGCTTCAGAAACGACATTAGCCGTCTCTGACTCTTCAGGCTCAGGTTCCATGACGGAGGGTGGGGGAGCCTCTGCGGGCAGGATCCCTTCTCCGGGTCTGGCGATGACTTTATGAGCCACCAGACCGTTTCGCTGTTCGGCAAACTGTGCACCGGTGGTGATGGCCGCCTGTACTGAGGCCACATCACCGGTAATTTTAATGACCGTCCAGCCTGAACCATTGGTCTTTTCGAGGGCGACCAGCGTGATAGAAGCGGATTTCGCCATGATATCGGCGCAGCTAATAGCCAGTGCCAGACCACAAACTTCAAGTAATCCCAGTGATTGCTTCACGCGGTGCTCCTTATTCGCCATCAATCAGGCTGATTTCGGTAAAATGGCCTCAACGTCGCTGTGCGGACGCGGGATCACGTGGCAGGATTTCACTTCGCCTACGACGCTTGCCGCCGCGCTGCCCGCATCTACCGCCGCTTTGACCGCGCCGACATCGCCGCGAACCATGACGGTCACCAGACCCGAGCCAATTTTTTCGTAGCCGACCAGCTGCACGTTGGCCGATTTCACCATTGCATCGGCGGCCTCAATGGCGCCTACTAACCCTTTTGTTTCAACCAGTCCCAGTGCGTTATTCATACTGCTGTTCTCCTGTTGCTTAGCTATTCAGATCCCGGAACGGGATCCCTTTGACCAGCCGTGCCGCGTTATTACCGGTGTTACGTTGGGCCTGACTGTCCTGATGATGCATCAGCGTAAAAAGCGGCGCCGATGCGGGTAAATTCTTGTAGTGCACGACCAGCGTATGGCGGTCGCAGGCGATGCCCACCAGCAGCGGCGAGCTGCGCGCCGCCTGCCAGGCGCTGTCCACGACATCCCCGGCCGGGTGATGCTGGAGCAGGAAAGGAATGCCTTCCTCTTCGATACCCAGCAGCACGTCGCGCCACAGGCCGTCGCAGCCGTCGATGGCGGCGATCACAATAGCCGGGGCGCTGTAATTACTGTCCATGCGCGAACTCCTTATGCCAGGAGAGAATCAGGCCGGTGGCCACCGCGTTTCTGGGGCCCTCGCTGCCGCGAATATTTCCCCGCCCGGCAACCAGGCGGTAGTGCGCCAGCGCATCGGTGACCAGCTGCGGGACCTCGAAATCCAGCGACGAACCGCCGACCAGCACCACGAACGGAATATCGCGAATGTTGCCGGTGGGGCTGACCTGACGCAGTGCGCGCAGGGCGTTGGTGACAAAGACCCGCTCTTTGGCGCTGCGGCGAATGGCGCGCACTTTTTCCAGCGCTAAGTCGCCGGGTAGCGGCACCAGTTCGTCCGGTTTCACCACGCAGACGCGGGCGAATACGGCGGGGGGCAGCGGCGTGGAGAAGAACTGCACGCTGCCGTCCTCGTGGCGTAAATGGAACAGACTTTCCACCTTGGCCAGCGGATACTTCTTGATCTCTTCCGCCAGATAGCGGTCTTCCAGCCCCAGCTCGCGGGCAATAATCATCGTCACCATATCGCCAGCTCCGGCGAGGTGAGTGGCGATGATGTCGCCTTTGGGGTTGATGATGGAGGCATCGGTGGAGCCTGCGCCGAGGTCGAGGATCGCCAGCGGTCGGGTGGTACCCGGCGTGGTCAGCGCGCCCAGAATGGCGGCTTCGGCCTCGGCGCCGCCGATCTGCACGTCGATATTGAGCTTCTGCTCGATTTCGCGGGCAATCATCGCCATCTGCAAACGATCCGATTTCACCATTGAGGCGATGCCCACGGCCTGCTCCAGCGAGAACTCCCCGGCAAGACCGCCGGTGACGCTCACCGGCACCGAGGTATCGACGGCCACCAGGTCCTGAATGAATATTTCGCTGCTGGGCTTGTTGGTCAGCTCGGCCATGGTCTGGCGCACGTGTTCCAGCATGCCGCCGATATTGGTCCCCGACTCGCCGGTGACGTTATCGAGCTTGCCGCAGCCGTCGACCGCTTTCATGATGGCTTCGGCGCCAGCGGCAACGTCTACGCGTACGCTCCGGCCCTGGGCCAGCAGCTCAAGGTTACCGGCGGGTATCGCGCGCGCTTTGACGTCACCGGATGGCGTTTTGACCACCACGGCGGAACGGTTGCCAATCAGCGCGCGAGCCATCGGGACGATGTTTTTCGTCTCCTCGGCGTTGAGGTGGAATACGGTGGCGATGCCGTAGGGGTTAGAGAGCGTTTCGATGACCTTCCCCGGGACGGCGACCTCAATTGCCGCCAGCATTCCCAGCGGAATGCGGTCGATGTACAGCACTTCGTCAACAATCGGCAGCGGTTTTTCCAGCCGGTTGCTGACCAGCACGCCATCGTCACGTTGCAAAATGACGCCGGTAATCTGATATCCGGCGCGCAGGGAAGCGTTAATCATGCTGGCGATATCGGCAAAATCGAACGCCGACGATACCACCAGGATATAGGGCGCGTCCGCCGGGCGGGTTAACAGCTCCTGCGGCGTAATGGTGATGCCCACGCCAAGCCCCGCGCCGCCGGGCGTTTTCGGGTTATGGCCGATCATGGTCGATTCGGTGATGATGGTCTCGGTAATGGTTTCCATCGCCACATCGCCAATCACCGGCGTAGCTTCATTAATGCGGATGAGCGAAATATCGCTGACAGCGATCCCGGCGCCTCTGGCGACGAGGGCGAGCGCCTCCTGAATACCGAACACGTTACGCAACGTGCCTTTGATCCCGGTGGTTTCCGCCAGCGCGCTGTGGGTGATTGTCAGCGTGCCAGCCTCATTCAGAGTCGCCAGGGCGACTTCCGTCGATGAGTTGCCGATATCAATGCCAGCTATATATCGCATCACATACCCCTGTAATTAATCGTCGCCTTTGAGTTTTTTACGCTCGACGTACAGCGTTGCCGCTTCGCGAACGAAAGCGGCGCAAATCTTCGCCTGATAGCGGCTTTCGAGATCGTCGGCGATCGCCAGCAGCTCCTCTTTCGTCGAGCGATAGGGGCGGAGGGCGTTGTAGATTTCAAGAATGCGATCGTCCGGTACCGCGGTCAGTTCGGCGGCGCGTTCGAAGTTCATCGCCAGCCGGTCGCGGCCCGCGTCCCTGGCGATAGAAGCCTGTAAGCGCAGCGTTTCCGGGGTAATACGCATATCCTGGGCGGTAACTTTGTTGCTCAGCACGTTTTCCAGCGTAAAGTCGTCCAGCGTTTTATTGGTGGCGGTTTTCACCCATTCCGGGTGTTTGTTCGCCAGCGGGTAGTCGCTGACCTTTGCGCTACGGGACGCGCCGTCTGCCGCCGGAGCCGCCGTCGGCGCCTCGCCCTGCAGGCTGTTCATGCGGCTTAATACGTCGCGCACCATCGATTCAATTGCGTCGGTATTCATGGAGTTATCCTTTATCAAAGCGCCACGCGCAGTTCCTGCGGGTTTTTGCCCGTTACCACGTACTTGGTCTCTTTAATGTGCAAAATGGCCGATTTCGCCTGGTATTTTGGCCGCGCCATCTGGTCGTTCAGCGTCGGGACCGGCTGCGGCGATTCGCGTTTCGCATAGCGGGCGGCGTTTTTACCAATCTGGCGATAGGTTTCCAGGGTCAGCAGCGGCGCCTGGGGGAACAGCTCCAGGTTAGAGAGCGGCGGCAGCCCCTGCTGGTGAATCACCGTGGTGCCTTTTGACTGGATGCCGATAGAGATGCCGGAACCGCTCAGGCGATTGCCTTCAACGGCGACGAAGGCCACGTCGGAGGATTTAAAGCAGCGAATCACGCGCGCCTTAATGCCTTCTTCTTCAATACCGGCAATGACTTCGCGCAAAATGCTCTTATGCGGTATGCCGACGATATTGACGGTCTGCGCCAGGCCGAAAGCCGGGCCGACGGCGATAATCACTTCGTCCTGCTGGGTTCCCTGACGCGCTTCGCCCACTTCCGTCAGGAAGCCGTCGCCAGCGGGCGGCGTGGCCTGGGGCGCCGCGGAGGCCGCTGGCGCAGTAAACGAGACGGGTTTATCGCTGCCCTTCATCTCGCTGAGCACGTCTTCAATTATCTGGCGCAGCAATTTTTCATTAATTTCCATTTCTCACCCCTTAATCAATCTCGTTGGGATCAAGAGCGCCAGGGATGTTTTTAATCTCTTCCCAGCGTTCGCCCTGCAGGCGATAGCCCGTTGCCGGACCGGCATAGTCGTTAACGTCGTTGACGGCTGACAGCACCTGCCCATCGCCGACGATAATTGCGGAGGTATGCAGATAGTCTCCGGTCAGCTTGGCTTTCTGGATGTTGAGCATGTCCTGGGCAACGTCGGTGAACCCGCCCTGCGCCAGCGCTTTCACTACTTCCAGGCCGTTGCGGTTTTTATTGATGATTTCCTGGGCGAACTTGATGTCTTCGACGATGTTGCGTTCCGGCATATCTTTCGAACCGTGGGCGTAGGTCGCGGCTTCAACTTCTTCATCGGTAATCGGCGGCAGCCCCATTCCGGCAAAAACGGCCTGCAGCGCGCGGGCAGCCTTATTCCGGATGGCGATAACATCTTCTTCGCGAACCGGACGCAGACCACCGTCCACCTTCAGGTCGCGCTGGATGACGTTGTAGTCGTCAAAGTCTTCGGCATCTTCGTTGGAACCGGCGAACATGTTGTCGTAGTTCGGCACCGCGGAATAACCGGAAGAGATAAAGTCGGTCCCCGGCAGAAACTGCATCAGCAGGCGCGCGGTACGACGCATATCGGAGTGGGTGAAGGTCTGGTCGTTACTGGAGGCGCACTCCAGATCCAGCGACGAACAGATCAGGTTTTCCGCCAGCACCGCGCGAATGCCGGAAGGTACCGCAGACGGCACGCCGATGCAGCTAACGGAACCGTTTTGCAGGCCCTGTACGCCCGCGGCTTTGGTGATGTAGATGCAGCGCGCTTCCAGGTAAAGCATGGATTTGCCTTCGGCGTAGCCCATCTGCACTTCGGAGCCGGAGCCGGAGGTGAAGCGCATTTTCAGACCGCGAGAGGCGTAGGAGGAGGCTAAGAAACCCTTCGACCACGGCGTGTCGTCGCCGTCGGTAAAGACCGGTTCGGTACCGTAGACGGAGATGGTTTCGGCGTAGCAGGTGTGGCCCAGCATGCCGAGCTTCAGCTCGGTGGCTTCTTCCAGCGAGCACTGAGTCAGTACGCCCGGACGGCCTACCTGCGAGCCGACCAGCAGCGCGATGGCGTTGAACGGCGCGTAGCGCGCTACCGCAACGGTGGTTTCCTGTTCGTCAAATCCACGCCATGCGCCTTCGGCGGCGTCGGCGGCAATCTGTACCGGATTATCTTTGACGTTGGTGACGTGCGCCTGCTGGGATGGGGTGCGGCGGGCGCGCATTTTCTGCATCGCCATCATCATCTCAACGACGTTCATATGCGAAACCACTTCGACAATTTTTGCCGGCGTCATCGCGGTGGTCAGCGGGACGATTTCGCTGCGTTTAACGTTAGGATCGCACAGCATGTTGGCCAGCTTAACCGAATCCATCGCCATCACTTCTTCGGCGCGATTCAGGTTAATGCCGTAGCGGGCGATAAAGTGGTCGATCAGGTCAAAATCGCTCACCGGTTTCCCGTCCAGCTCGGTCACCGCGCCGTTAACGATTTTTATCGACGGTTTCGGATCGTTCGGGCTTTCCATCGCGATAAAGCCTTCTTCGATCCACTCCTTAACGAAGCCGTCCTGATTCACAGGGCGTTTCGCCAGTGCTTCAAATCTTTTCGATCTCATGAATCAGCCTCGTGGGTATCAGATGTAGGACGGGCGATCGTTTTTCGGTTCAGAACCGAGGGTCGCAAGGACGGTTTTACCGATTTCGCGCGCGGAGGTGACTGCCTGGCGGACCGCACCGGAGTCGCCGGAAATCACCAGGATGGCTTCGTTACTGAAGCTGGTGCCGTGCGCCGGAGAGCTATACGCCACGACTTCTACGTTGGCTGACTTCAGGGCGGTATCGGCCATCAGCACGCCAACGGAGGCCGGTGCGCCGACGATAATGCCGCAGGCGCGGCCAATCGGCGCACCGAAGGCTTTTTCCAGGGCGTAGCTGGCGCGGGCGGTGTACTGCAGCTCGATATGTCCGGCTTCATTGCCGTAAACATCGCCGAAGGTGCGGTCGAGCTCTTTCAGCGCCACTTCAATCCCGCGCTTAACGTCGGAAACGTCGTTGCCGCCTAAAATAATCAGCGAACCGTGGCCTGCGCCGCCTTTGGTATCGCGCGGAAGCTCAATGCTGACCACTTCGGTGTTGGTGGCTTTCACCGCTTCGTCCGCCGCCATAATGTGCGGGCCTGCGCCGGTGCGGGCGCCGAGAATGCCGATGGAGCGATAGCGCTTTTCAAGCTTCATCGCGTCCAGCAGGGCGGTATCGACGTTGGCGATAACCAGGCCCAGGGTGTCGCCAATAGCGGTCCCGACAAATTCCGTTAAACTGCAGCTTTTTTCTGCCATAGCCGTCTCTCGTATTGGATGGTTTTCAGTAGGGATGGCCTGCTGTTCCGGCGTTGCCACGCGGGCAATCACCTGAGCCATGATCTGTTCAACCAGCTCATTGCTGCTCATTGGCTAATTCCCTTCGGTAAGATTTTTTCTACATCGGTGTGAGGGCGTGGGATGACGTGTACGGCTTTCACTTCACCCACGTTACGTGCGGCGGCGGCGCCCGCATCGGTGGCCGCTTTTACCGCGCCAACATCGCCGCGCACGATGACGGTTACCAGCCCGGAGCCAATCTTTTCATAGCCCACTAACATCACATTGGCTGACTTAACCATTGCATCAGCGGCCTCTATGGCTGCGGTTAAGCCTTTGGTTTCTACCATTCCTAGTGCTTCTTGTTGCATAAAGACCTCGCATGGAGTGTTCCGATAGTGGGGACTATAAGAAGATGCGAGGAAAAAGAATGGCTGACTTCAATGTGATGGTGAAAAAATAGTGGGTATTGGATAAGATAAAATTGTCGTTTATTTATTTAAGTATTTGATTTTATTTGTTGTTTTTATTTGCGCTGATGTGATTATCTTGTTTTGTATATTCCATATTTACAAATTTGTTCATGACGATTTTAATTTTATCTGCTATGCGCGAGAAACTGATTTGTGATGTTTGTTGGAAAACGATGAACTGGTTTTAGCAATATTTTTGCATGCCATGGCGGTGGCATAATGGCGAAATCCGCGCGTGAGCAATGCAATTCTGCGTTATTTAATGACAATAATTTGTTATTGATACCCGAATTTTCCGGAGGCTGCCGTCAGCAGGTTGCCAACAATTTGCGGACGGGAGTTCATATAGTGGTGCGCGTTGTACTCTACTGCCAGCAGGATGTTGGCTGGTCAGGACACGAACTCTGCTAAGAAGGTGTCACCATGAATGATTCGTTAAAAGCGCAATGTACCGCCGAGTTTCTGGGCACCGGGCTGTTTTTGTTTTTCGGCATCGGCTGCCTGAGCGCGTTAAAGGTGGCGGGCGCCAGCCTCGGACTGTGGGAGATATGCATTATCTGGGGTCTGGGGATCTCGCTTGCCGTCTATCTGACGTCGGGAATATCCGGCGGGCATCTCAACCCGGCGGTGACCGTCGCGTTATGGCTGTTTGCCTGCTTTCCCGGCCGAAAAGTTTTCCCCTATATCGTTTCACAGGTTGCCGGCGCCTTTGGCGGCGCGGTGCTGGCCTATGTGCTGTACAGCACGATGTTCACCGAGTTTGAATCCGCCCACCATATCGCTCGCGGCAGCGTAGAGAGCCTGCAGCTGGCGAGTATTTTCAGCACCTACCCGGCGGCATCGCTGAGCATCTGGCATGCGGCGCTGGTTGAAGTGGTGATCACCTCCATGCTGATGGGGATGATTATGGCGCTGACCGACGACGGCAACGGCGTACCGAAAGGGCCGCTGGCCCCGCTGCTGATCGGCCTGCTGGTGGCGGTCATTGGCGCTTCAACCGGGCCGCTGACCGGCTTTGCGATGAATCCGGCGCGTGATTTTGGGCCGAAGCTGTTTACGTGGATGGCGGGTTGGGGCGATATCGCGATGACCGGCGGAAGGGATATTCCGTACTTTATTGTGCCGATTATTGCGCCACTGATCGGCGCCTGTCTCGGCGCGGCCATCTATCGTTATCTGATTGGTAATAATCTACCGTGTAATACCTGTAAATTAGAGGATTAAGGTCACGGCTGAAATAGCCAAAAATTTTCATGAACCGGTATCACGAACTCGCCAAAAACGTCTCCCACGGATGGGAGACTTTTGCTATCGTATTATTCTTTTATCGTTGGCGGCAATGGATGATGAAAGGAAGTAAATATTAAAGAAATGTTTTATTTATAACAAAAAATTAACTGAGAGGTTTTATCATGATTTCTGCGAGCACACTGAACTCAGAACTCATTAATAAAATCGCACAGGATTTTGCGCAGGCCACCAGTCTGGCGGTGGTGGTCGTCAATATTCATGGTGATGAAATATCTGAACTGTTTAACTTCACCCCTTTTTGCCAGCTGATGCGCCAGCATCCCCAGCACAGCACCCGCTGTCGAATGAGCGACCGCTGCGGCGGGCTTGAGGCGTCTAAAACCGATCAGCTCTGTATCTACCGCTGCCACGCCGGGTTAACCGATTTCTCCATTCCTCTGGTCATTGCCGGGCACCTTGTGGGCTTTGTGCTTTGCGGCCAGGTGCGCTTAAGCAACGATGTTGAACTGGTCGATATCCTCAACGTCGATGACCGCTGGCAGGCCGACCCTGAGCTGCTTAAAGCGTTTCGCGACGTGCCGGAAATGGACTACGCCAGAGTGATTGCTTCTGCTGATTTACTGAAGCTCATCGTCGAAAACTGCCTGAAAAAACAGCTCAACTTTGTGGTGATTAAAGATAATCCCCAGCAGCCGGAACCTGCGCGCGCCAGCCGGGTCGCCAGCCCTCATGACAGCAAAATGAAGAAGGCGCTGCGCTACATTGACGCCCATTTATCCGACGAGCTTCGCCTGGAAGACGTCGCCGCTCACGTCTATCTCAGCCCCTATTACTTCAGTAAGTTGTTCAAAAAATATCAGGGTATTGGCTTTAATGCCTGGGTGAACCATCAGCGGATGGTGAGCGCCAAAGAGCTGCTTTGCCACAGCGACTGGAGCATCGCCAGCATTGCGCGGAATTTAGGATTTTCGCAAACCAGTTATTTTTGCAAAGTTTTTCGCCAGGCCTATCAGGTGACTCCGCAGGCCTATCGCCAGCAAATTAACGCCAGATCACAAACTGAGTCAGTTTAAATGACAATAATTTGTTATCGCCAGTTTTTGTTATACCCGCGTATCCTGCTCATTCTAAAATGAAAATATCTCATTCACAGCAATAAATTGTCATAGCGCAACAAAATAATAATGAGAGAACGATAAACTGCACCAGTTTTTATTTATTTGATGGGATAGAGTGATATCCGAAATGGCTTTCAGCGCGCCATCGGCGTAATGAAATAGCTTTGGTATTTAAAAATTAAACACGACGGAAGCCATCCTGCTTCCGTAAGATGTTCCGGGAATCATTCAAGTGGGTTTCATCCCGCTCGAATCATGACGGACTAAACCGACAGGCGCCAGGGAAGGGGGTGTGAATCCCCCGCAGCCCCCGCTGCTGTGATGCTGACGAACCCATATATACGCTAAATAATTCGCGTTGTAGGAAGGCGGCAAGCGAGTGAATCCCCAGGAGCTTACACAGGTAAGTGACTGGGGTGAACAAGTAAAGCCAACGCACATACAACGTGAAGTATGACGGGTATGACCACTGATCTGCTTAGCGGATTGGGAAGGATGGGAGAGGATGACGCTAAGCCAGAAGACCTGCCTGTCGGTAATAATCAACAACTTCGGTGGGAAGTGGGTTGCTCAGATGCGTACAGTCGAAAGACTGGGAATGCACGCAGCCCTACCACCCGGCACAGGATCGGGGTATGGCAGCCAGGCAGCACGCATTTATTCTCGCAGGAACCGGCAGCGGTTGTGGTAAAACTACGGTCACGCTTGGCCTGCTCAGCCTGTTGAAGCAGCGCGGCATGCGGGTTCAGCCCTGCAAAGTCGGCCCGGACTACCTCGACACCGGCTGGCACACCGCCGTCAGCGGCGTCGCTTCCCGCAACCTCGACAGCTTTATGCTCCCGGAGCCGGTGCTTAACGCGCTATTTTGCGAACAGATGCAGCGGGCGGATATCGCGGTCATTGAGGGCGTGATGGGGCTGTATGACGGCTTCGGTACCGACCCGGGCTACTGCAGCACCGCCGCGATGGCTAAACAGCTCGGCTGTCCGGTCATTTTGCTGGTAGATGGCAAAGCGGTTTCCACCTCCATCGCCGCCACGGTGATGGGATTTCAACACTTCGACCCCAGCCTGAATATCGCCGGCGTTATCGTCAATCGCGTCAACAGCGAATCCCATTATCAGCTTCTCAAAGGCGCCATTGAACGCTACTGCGAGCTGCCGGTGCTCGGCTACGTACCGCGAGTGGAAGGGGTGGCGCTACCCGAACGCCATCTGGGACTGGTTACCGCCCGCGAGTCGCTGGTTAACCAGCAGCCGTGGCGCGATTTTGCCCACACGCTGGCGCAAACCCTGGATATTGAACAGCTTCTTACCCTCAGCCAGCTCTCCATCCTACCCGCCGGGGAGTGGCCGGCGCTGCCGTCTCCTGATGCTGGCGCGGGCCTGACGCTGGCGCTGGCCGACGACGAGGCCTTCAACTTTTACTACCCGGATAACCTCTCGCTGCTTGAACGCTGCGGAGTGAATATCGTGCGCTTCAGCCCGCTGCACGATAGCGAGCTGCCACCGTGCCAGATGATTTGGCTCGGCGGCGGCTATCCGGAAATTCATGCTGCCGCGCTGGCGGCCAATACACCGATGCTGGCGCAGCTGCGGGAGGCGCACCGGCGCGGGGTGGCGATTTACGCCGAATGCGGCGGTCTGATGTATCTCGGCAGCTCCCTGCAAGACGCCAGCGGCGACATCTATCCGATGGCCAACCTGATCCCCGGCCACAGCAAGATGGGCAAACGGCTTACCCGCTTTGGCTACTGCGAGGCGCGGGCGATGCGGCAAACGCTGCTGGCGGCGCCCGGCGAAACCCTGCGCGGGCATGAATTTCACTACTCGGATTTTACTCCCGAGTCCCCGGCGGTTCTGGCCTGCCGCAAGGTCCGCGACGGTATGACCCTTCAGCAGTGGTCCGGCGGCTGGCAGGTGGGCAACACGTTCGCCAGCTATCTGCACCTGCACTTTGCGCAGCGCCCCACCATGCTTAACCACTGGCTGGCTGCGGCAAGGAGCGCGCTATGACGCTGCTGGCATGGGGCGTTGCCTGGCTCCTCGATTTTATCATCGGCGACCCGCAGAGCTGGCCGCATCCGGTGCGCTGGATTGGCAGCCTGATCGCCGCCGTTCAGCGCGGCGTGCGCCGCTATTGCCGTAGCGATGTCGCCCTGCGCGTCGGCGGCGGGGTGATGTGGATAGTTGTGGTCGGACTAACGTGGAGCGTCTGCTGGGGCGTGCTGACGCTGGCGCAGAGGATTCATCCGTGGCTTGGCTGGCTGGTTGAGGTCTGGATGATTTTCACCGTGCTGGCCGGACGCTGCCTGGCGCAGTCGGCGCGGGACGTCGAGCGCCCGCTGCGCGCGGGGGATCTGGCGGAAAGCCGCGTCAAACTCTCATGGATTGTCGGGCGCGACACGACGCAGCTTGCGCCGCAGCAGATTAATCGCGCGGTGGTGGAAACCGTCGCGGAAAACACCGTTGACGGGATTATCGCGCCGCTCTTCTTCCTGCTGCTCGGCGGCGCGCCGCTGGCGATGGCCTATAAAGCGGTCAACACCCTGGATTCGATGGTCGGCTATAAGCACGAAAAATACCGCGCCATCGGCATGGTCAGCGCCCGCCTTGATGATGTCGCCAACTTTATCCCCGCTCGCCTGAGCTGGCTGCTTATCAGCCTCGCCGCTCTCCTCTGTGGTGAAGCGAGTGGCCGTGCGCTGCGCATCGGCTGGCGCGATCGCTACAACCACAGCAGCCCAAACTGCGGATGGTCGGAGGCCGTCGTCGCCGGGGCGCTCGGCATCCGGCTTGGCGGCCCTAACGATTACTTTGGTCAGCGCGTGGAGAAGCCGTGGATTGGCGAGGCGACGCGCGACGTTTCCGTAGACGATATTTCCCGAACGATTCGACTGATGTGGGTGTCTTCGACCCTGGCGCTGGCGCTGTTTATGGCGATCCGGTTCTGGCTGGTCGGCGCAGCCTGAGGACAAATGAATGCACTATATCCAGCAACCGCAGGCGATTGAGGCGAAAAGCTTCGACATTATTGGCGACATTATTGCGCAGACCCGCCCGGACTACCGCTTTGCCAGCCCGCTACACGAAGCCATTATCAAGCGGGTGATCCACACCACCGCTGATTTTGACTGGCTGGATATTCTGTGGTTTTCGCCCGACGTGCTTCCTCGCTTAAGCGCCGCCCTGAGCCAGCCCTGCACGCTTTATACCGATACCACCATGGCCCTGTCCGGGATCAATAAAACTCTGTTGGCGAAATTCGGCGGCGAGTGCCGCTGCTATATCAGCGATCCGCGCGTGGTGGCGGAGGCCAAAGCGCAGGGGATGACCCGCTCGATGGCGGCGGTCGATATTGCGGTTGCCGAAGAGGGCGAGAAGGTGTTTGTTTTCGGCAATGCGCCCACCGCGCTGTTTCGTCTGCTGGAGCATGATGTCGCGGTCAACGGCGTGATTGGCGTGCCGGTCGGCTTCGTCGGCGCGGCGGAGTCGAAAGAGGCCCTGACGCAGAGCGGCCTGCCGGGCATTGCCGCGCTGGGTCGTAAAGGCGGCAGCAACGTCGCCGCCGCTATCGTCAACGCCATTTTGTACCACTTACAGGGGGCGAGATGAGCGAGCAATCCTTCAACGCCCCGGTGTGGCACAACGGCAAGGCGCTGCGCAAAGGCTATACCACCGGATCCTGCGCGACGGCGGCAGCAAAGGTCGCGGCGCTGATGGTGATGCGTCAGCATCTGATTCATCAGGTCTCCATTGTCACCCCTTCCGGCGTCACCCTGTGCCTTAACGTCGAGTCGCCGCACGTTGAAGGGCAGCAGGCGATCGCCGCCATCCGTAAAGACGGCGGCGATGACGTTGACGCCACCCACGGGATGCTGATTTTCGCTCGCGTGACGCTCGACGACTCCGGCGAGATAACCCTGCGCGGCGGCGAAGGTATCGGCACAGTCACCCGCAAAGGGATCGGCCTGCCCATCGGCAGCCCGGCGATTAACCGCACCCCGCGCCACACCATTGAGTCGGCGGTGCGCGAAGCGATAGGCCCATCGCGCGGGGCGACGGTAGAGATTTTCGCCCCGGAGGGCGAGGCGCGGGCGCAGAAAACCTATAACTCGCGGCTCGGGATCCTGGGTGGTATCTCGATTATCGGCACCACCGGTATCGTGACGCCGATGTCAGAGGAGAGCTGGAAGCGTTCGCTGTCGCTGGAGCTGGAAATTAAGCGCGCGGCGGGGCTGGAGCGGGTGGTGCTGGTGCCGGGCAACCACGGTGAACGCTTCGTACGCGAGCAGATGGGCATCGACTCGCAGGTGGTGGTCACCATGAGCAACTTCGTCGGCTACATGATTGAAGAGGCCGTCCGCCTCGGGTTCCGTCAGATTGTGCTGATTGGCCATCCCGGCAAGCTGATTAAAGTCGCCGCCGGGATCTTCCACACCCACAGCCATATCGCCGATGCGCGGATGGAAACGCTGGTCGCGCATCTGGCCCTGCTGGGGGCGCCGCTGGCGCTGCTGCAGCTGGTGAGCGAATGCGATACCACCGAAGCGGCGATGGAGCACATCGACGCGTACGGTTTTCAGCCTATCTATAACCATCTTGCTGAACGCATCTGCCTGCGGGTGATGCAGATGCTGCGTTTTACCAAAACGCCGCCCGTCTGCGACGCCATCATGTTCTCCTTTGATAACAAGGTCCTCGGCAGTAATCGCCCGATCGCCGAGATTGCGCGGGAGATGTCATGTTAACGGTTGTCGGCATGGGCCCGTCAGGCCTGCATTTGATGACGCCGGCGGCGCGGGACGCAGTCGCCAGCGCGGACGCGCTGGTGGGAGGCAAGCGGCATTTGCAGCAGTTCCCTGAGTTTGACGGCGAACGGTTTGCGCTGGGCGCCAATATCGCCGAACTGCTGGAATGGCTCGGCGAGCGTGACGTGCAGAAGGTGGTGGTGCTGGCCTCCGGCGACCCGCTGTTTTACGGCATCGGTACGCGGCTGATCGCCCACTTTGGCATCGAGCGCGTGCGCATTATCCCCGGCATCAGCGCGGTGCAGTATCTCTGCGCGAAGGCCGGTATCGATATGAACGATATCTGGCTGACCAGCAGCCACGGGCGAGACGTCTGTTTTGATGAGCTGGCGCGCCAGCGCAAGGTGGCGATGGTGACCGACGGGCGCTGCGGGCCGCGGGAAATCGCCGCCCAGCTGGCGGCGCGGGGTAAAGGGTATCGCTGGATGGTGATTGGCGAAAATCTGGCGATGGATAACGAGCGGATCCACTGGCTACCGGTCAGTGAGGTCGACGGCGAATATGAGATGAACGCGGTGGTGATCCTCGATGAAAGATGAGCTTTTTCTGCGCGGCGAGAAGGTGCCGATGACCAAAGAGGCGGTTCGCGCGCTGGCGCTGGCCAAACTTGAACTGCACCGGGCAAGCCACCTGATTGATATCGGCGCCGGTACCGGCAGCGTGTCGATTGAGGCGGCGCTGCAGTATCCCTCTTTGCAGGTAACCGCCATCGAACGCAACCCCGCGGCTCTCCGGCTGCTGGACGAAAACCGCCAGCATTTCACCTGCGGCAACATTGAGATCCTGCCCGGCGAAGCGCCGATGGTGATGACCGAGCGGGCCGACGCCATTTTTATGGGCGGCAGCGGCGGCCGCCTCGACGAACTGATTGACTGGTCGTGGCAGCAGCTCTACCCCGGCGGTCGCCTGGTGATGACCTTTATCCTGCAGGAGAACCTGAACGCCGCTCTCGACTATCTGCGGCTGAAGGGAATCGAACAGGTTGATTGCCTGCAGCTGAACGTTTCATCGCTGACCTCTCTGGGCAGCGGCCACTATTTCAAACCGAATAATCCCGTTTTTGTTATCGCCTGTCAGAAGGAAGAAAACCATGGCTGAGACATTTGACCCCCGTTGTGTGTGGTTCGTTGGCGCAGGGCCGGGCGACCGTGAGCTGATTACCCTCAAGGGCTACCGCTTGCTGCAGCAGGCCCAGGTGGTGATCTACGCCGGGTCGCTGATAAACACCGCGCTGCTGGAGTACTGCCCGCCTGGGGCGGAGTGTCACGACAGCGCCGAACTGCATCTGGAGCAAATTCTCGACCTGATGGAAGCCGGCGTTAAAGCCGGGAAAACGGTGGTGCGTTTACAGACCGGGGACGTGTCGCTGTACGGCTCGGTCCGCGAGCAGGGCGAAGAGCTCACCAAACGCGGTATCGACTGGCAGGTGGTGCCGGGCGTCAGCGCGTTTCTGGGCGCGGCGGCGGAGCTGGGCGTCGAGTACACCGTGCCGGAAGTCTCCCAGAGCCTGATCATCACCCGCCTTGAAGGGCGCACGCCGGTGCCGGCGCGCGAGCAGCTTGAATCATTTGCCAGCCACCAGACTTCAATGGCGATTTACCTTTCCGTGCAGCGCATTCACCGGGTAGCGGAGCGCCTGATGGAAGGCGGCTATCCGGCAATCACGCCGGTGGCGGTGATCTATAAAGCGACCTGGCCGGAAAGCCAGACCGTACGCGGTACGCTGGCGGATATCGGCGACAAGGTACGCGAGGCGGGGATCCGCAAAACGGCGCTCATTCTGGTCGGGAATTTCCTGGGCTCTGAGTATCACTACTCAAAACTCTACGCGGCGGACTTTAGCCATGAATACCGTAAAGCCTGAATCAATCGCGCTTTTCTGCCTGACGCCAGGGGGCGTTCGGCTGGCGAAACGGCTGGCGGCGATGCTGCCGTTAACCTGCTTTACCAGCGAGAAGCTGCTGGAAGAGGGTTTTCTCCCCTTTGAAAACGGTTTTGCCAGCGCCGCGCGCGAGGCCTTCAGCAGCTATTCGGCGCTGATTTTCATCGGCGCCACCGGGATCGCGGTACGCGTGCTGGCCTCGCTGGTCAATGATAAGTTCAGCGACCCGGCGGTGGTGGTGATTGACGAGCGCGGCCAGCACGTCATTAGCCTGCTTTCCGGCCATGCGGGGGGCGCGAATGCCCTCAGCCGCTATCTGGCCGGGATGCTCGGCGCCGACCCGGTGATCACCACCGCCACCGACGTCAACGAGTTGGCGGCCCTGGATACGCTGGCATTCCAGCTTAATGCCCGGATGAGCGACTTCCGCGCGGCGGTGAAAACCGTCAACCAGATGCTGGTCAGCCATCAGCGCGTCGGTCTGTGGTGGGACGACGAACTGGATGAAGACGTCCGCCACTGCGACCGGCGGGGGTTTATCACCGTGACCGATCTGCACCAGCTTCCCGAGCTGGATGCGCTGGTCTGCGTCACGCTGCGCAACGAACTGCCGCCGATCGCCGTGCCGCACTGGAAGCTGGTGCCGCAGCGGGTGGTCGCCGGCATTGGCTGCCGCCGCGATACGCCATTCCCGCTATTAGCGGCGCTGCTGGCGCGCCAGCTTGAGGCGCAGCGCCTGGATCCGCTGGCGCTGAAAGCTATCGGCAGCGTCACGCTGAAGCAGCACGAGCAGGGGCTGATTCAGCTGGCTTCCTGCTGTCGCGTACCGTTCGAAACCTTTCCCGCTGATGCCCTGCGCGAGCATGAGCATCACTTTCCCGCTTCATCGTTCGTCAGAAAAACCGTCGGCGTGGGGAGCGTATCCGGTCCGGCGGCCTGGCTGCTGAGCCATGGGCAACTGTTAGGCGAAACCCTGCGCGAACAGGGCGTCACTATTACTTTGGGAGTTTCACACTGATGTTAAGCGTAATCGGAATCGGCCCTGGCTCGCAGTCCATGATGACCATGGAGGCCATTGAAGCGCTGCAGGCGGCGGAAATCGTCGTTGGCTATAAGACCTACACGCACCTGGTGAAAGCCTTTACCGGCGATAAGCAGGTGATCAAAACCGGAATGTGCAAAGAGATTGAGCGCTGCCAGGCGGCGATTGAGCTGGCGCAGGCCGGACATAACGTGGCGCTGATCAGCAGCGGCGATGCCGGTATTTACGGCATGGCCGGACTGGTGCTTGAACTGGTCAGCAAGCAGAAGCTGGATGTGGAAGTCCGCCTGATCCCGGGGATGACCGCCAGCATTGCCGCCGCCTCGCTGCTGGGCGCGCCGCTGATGCACGACTTCTGCCATATCAGCCTCAGCGACCTGCTGACCCCGTGGCCGGTGATTGAAAAACGCATTGTCGCCGCCGGGGAAGCCGACTTCGTCATCTGTTTTTACAATCCGCGCAGCCGCGGCCGCGAGGGCCATCTGGCGCGCGCCTTTGAGCTGCTGTCGGCCAGTAAAAGCGCGCAGACCCCGGTGGGAGTCGTGAAATCCGCCGGACGTAAAAAACAGGAGAAATGGCTGACTACCCTGGGGGAGATGGATTTTGCACCGGTCGATATGACCAGCCTGGTGATCGTCGGCAACAAAGCGACGTATATCCAGGATGGCCTGATGATCACCCCGCGAGGCTACGTGCTGTGAGCCACGGCGAGGTGCTGGTGATGGGCGGAACCAGCGACGCGAGGGCGCTGTGTCAGCAGCTTGACGCGGCGCAGGTCCCCTACACCCTGTCGGTGGCGACGCCCACCGGTCAGCAGCTGGCGGGGGATATTCGCGGCCAGGTGCGCTGCGGGCGCCTCGAGCTGGAGGAGATGATCGCCTGGCTGAAGGCTAACCGGACCCGCTGGGTGATCGATGCTTCGCACCCCTACGCCGAAGCGGTAAGCCGCAATATCGTCCGGGCCTGTGAAACCGCCGGCGTGCTGCTGAGCCGCTATCAGCGCCCGGAGCAGCTGAGCGGCCTGACGCATCCGCTGCTCTATACCGTGGAGAGCATTGAACAAGCCTGCGAGGTGGCGCGGCGTTTCGGCCAGCGCGTGCTGCTCACCACGGGAAGTAAAGATCTGGCGCGCTGGCGGGCGGGATTAGGTGACAAAACGCTGCTGGCCCGGGTGTTGCCGGTCGCCGATGTCATCGCGCAATGCGCCGCGCTGGGGTTTGGCGTAGGCGAGATTTTCGCCCTGTGCGGGCCGTTCAGCGCCGCGTTCAACGCCGCTTTTTACCGCCAGTGCCGGGCCGACGTGGTGATCACCAAAGCCTCCGGCGCCGAAGGCGGCTATCAGGAAAAAGTACAACCCTGTCTGGATGCCGGTATCCCCTGCATCGTGATTACGCGCCCGGCGCCGCTGGTGACGGGTGAAGAGTTACTGGAAAGTCAGGCTGCCTTTGCCCGGCGCTTATCGCGCTGGCTGGCCGCTGCTTAAGGAGTCAGAAATGAAAAAAGCGCTTCTGGTGGTCAGTTTTGGCACCAGCTATCCCGACACCTGTGAAAAGAACATCGTCGCCTGCGAGCGCGAGCTGGCGGCCAGCTGTCCGGACCGCGACACGTTTCGCGCCTTCACCTCCGGGATGATTATCCGCAAGCTCAAACAGCGCGACGGTATCGAGATTGATACGCCGCTGCAGGCATTGCAGAAGCTGGCCGAGCAGGGCTACCAGGATGTGGCGATTCAGTCGCTGCACATTATCAACGGCGATGAGTATGAAAAGATCGTCCGCGAAGTGCAAAGCCTGCGCCCGCTGTTCCTCCGCCTGACGCTGGGGGCGCCGCTGCTGAGCAGCCATAACGATTATGTCCAGCTGATGCAGGCGCTGCGCCAGCAGATGCCGCCGCTTGCCGCCGATGAAACGGTGGTCTTTATGGGCCACGGCGCCAGCCATCACGCTTTCGCCGCCTACGCCTGTCTGGATCATATGATGACGGCGAAGGGATTTCCGGCGCGGGTCGGCGCGGTCGAGAGCTATCCGGAAGTCGATATTCTTATCGATAGCCTGCGCCAGCAGGGGGTGAAGGGCGTGCACCTGATGCCGCTGATGCTGGTGGCCGGCGATCACGCCATTAACGATATGGCCTCGGACGAAGAGGACTCCTGGAAAACGCTGTTCAACGCCGCCGGTATCACGGCGACGCCGTGGCTGAACGGGCTGGGAGAGAATCCGGCGGTGCGCGCAATGTTCGTCGCTCACCTGCAGCAGGCGCTGAGCCTGGCAATGGAGGAGGCGGCATGAGCGGTAAACTATATGCCTTAAGTACCGGCCCTGGCGCCGCCGACCTGATCACCGTGCGCGCGGCGCGGGTGCTGGGCACGCTGGACATTCTCTACGCGCCCGCCGGACGTAAAGGCGGCGACAGCCTCGCGCTCTCCATCGTGCGCGAGTATATCGGCGAACGGACCGAAGTACGCTGCTGCCATTTCCCGATGAGCGCCGACAGCGCGGAAAAAGAGGCGGTGTGGGATGAGGTTGCCGCCGCGCTGGTTCAGGAAGTGGAAGCGGGCAAGCAGGTCGGCTTTATTACCCTCGGCGACGCCATGCTGTTCAGCACCTGGGTGTTCTTACTCCAGCGTATCGGCTGCCCGGAGTGGCTGGAGATTGTTCCCGGCGTCACCTCTTTTGCCGCCATTGCCGCGCGTTCAAAAACGCCGCTGGCCATGGAGCAGCAATCGCTGGCGGTGATCTCCTGCACCGCGCCGGAAACGGAAATCGAGCAGGCGCTGCGCCAGCATGAAAGCCTGGTGCTGATGAAAGTGTACGGGCGGTTTCCCCGCATCAAAGCGCTGCTGGCGAAAAACGGTCTGCTGGATGCCGCGCTGATGATGTCTGAAGCCACGCTGCCGGGCGAGCAGTGCTGGCGCCATCTCAATGACGTCAGCGACGACCAGCCGCTGCCCTATTTCTCGACCATTCTGGTCAATAAACAGTGGGAGTATGCAGAATGAAACTTGAACAACAGCTAAAACAGCTGTCTTTCAGCGGGTTAGCTGCGGCGCTATTGCTGATAGTGGTTCCCGAAAAGGCTTTCGCGATGCACATCATGGAGGGTTTTTTACCGCCGATGTGGGCCCTGGCATGGTGGCTGCTGTTTTTACCCTGCCTGTGGTACGGGCTGGTGCGCCTGCGCCGCATTGTGCAGGAAGATAACAATCAGAAGGTGCTGCTGGCGCTGTGCGGGGCGTTTATTTTTGTCCTCTCGGCGCTGAAAATTCCTTCCGTAACCGGCAGCTGTTCCCACCCGACCGGCGTCGGCCTGGCGGTGATTCTCTTCGGGCCTGGCGTGGTGGCGATCCTTGGCGCCATCGTGCTGCTGTTCCAGGCGCTGCTGCTGGCGCACGGCGGGCTGACGACGCTCGGCGCGAACGGGATGTCGATGGCGGTCATCGGGCCGGTGGTCGGCTATATGGTGTGGAAAATGGCCTGCCGCGCGGGCATTCGCCGCGACGTCGGGGTGTTTCTCTGCGCGATGCTGGCGGATCTGGTGACCTACTTTGTCACCTCCGTACAGCTCGGCGTGGCCTTCCCGGATCCCGCCGCCGGCGCGAGCGGATCGATCGTCAAGTTTATGGGGATCTTCTGCCTGACGCAGATCCCGATCGCCATTGCTGAAGGGCTGTTAACCGTCATGATCTACGACCAGTTGACCAAACGTCAGCTGATTACCGCACAGGGGCATTAACATGAAAAAGACGCTGATATTGTTCGCCATGGTGGTGGCGCTGGTGATCCTGCCGTTCTTTGTCGATCATGGCGGCGAATTCGGCGGCTCGGACGGCGAGGCGGAGAGCCAGATTCAGGTGGTCGCGCCGCATTATGAGCCATGGTTCCAGCCGCTGTACGAACCGGCGAGCGGAGAAATTGAGAGCCTGCTGTTTACGCTCCAGGGCTCTCTCGGCGCGGCGGTCATTTTCTATATTCTGGGCTACAGCAAAGGCAGACAGCGCCGTGATGACCGGGTTTGACCGACTCAGCTATCAGAGCCGCTGGTTTCACGTCGCGCCGGAGCGCAAGTTCCTGTTCTGGCTGCTGCTGATGGTGCTGGCTTTTACCCTGCCTCCGCTGGGGCAGGGTATCGAAATGGCGCTGATTGCCGCCTTAACCTGCTGGCTGCTGCGGGTCTCGCCGTGGCGCTGGTGCCGTTGGATGGCGCTGCCGTTTGGCTTCCTGCTGATCGGTGTGCTGACCATTCTGTTTAGCATCAGCCGCAATCCGCAGGATCTGCTGGTGAGCCTGCCGCTGGGCAGCGTCTGGCTGGGCATCACATCGGAGGGGCTGACGACCGCCAATCAGACCTTCTGGCGCAGCCTGGCGGCGCTGGCGTCCACCTTCTGGCTGGTGCTGAATCTGCCGTTCCCGCAGCTTATTGTGCTGCTCAAGCGTGGGCGGGTGCCGCGGCTGCTGACCGAGCAAATCCTGCTAACCTGGCGTTTTATTTTTATTCTGTTAGACGAAGCGCTGGCGATTCACCGTGCGCAAACATTACGTTTTGGCTACCGTAGCGTGCCGAAGGGCTATCGTTCGCTGGCGATGCTGGTAGGACTGCTGTTTACCCGGGTGATGATCCGCTACCAGCAGATGAGCACCACGCTGGATATCAAACTGTATCAGGGTGATTTTCACCTTTAAGGATAAGTATGCTTGCCACGACCGATCTCTGGTTTCGCTATCAGGACGAGCCGGTGCTGAAGGGGCTGACGCTGGATTTTTCCCATCACGCCGTGACCGGACTGGTAGGGGCGAACGGCTGCGGAAAATCCACGCTGTTTATGAACCTGAGCGGTCTGCTGCGCCCGCAGAGCGGGGCGGTGCTATGGCAGGGAAAACCGCTGGACTACAGCAAGCGCGGCCTGCTGGCGCTGCGTCAGCAGGTGGCGACCGTTTTCCAGGACCCGGACCAGCAGATTTTCTATACCGATATCGACAGCGATATCGCCTTTAGCCTGCGGAACCTGGGGGTTGCGGAAGAGGAAATTGCCCGCCGGGTGGACGATGCCCTGACTCTCGTCGATGCCCAGGGGTTTCGTCACCAGCCGATTCAGTGCCTGAGCCACGGGCAGAAAAAGCGCGTGGCGATAGCCGGCGCGCTGGTGCTGCAGGCGCGCTATTTACTGCTCGACGAGCCGACGGCGGGTCTCGATCCTTCGGGACGCGCGCAGATGATCGACATCATTAAGCGTATTGCCGATCGGGGCAACCACGTGGCGATCTCCAGCCACGATATCGATCTGATCTATGAAATCAGCGATGCGGTTTACGTGTTACGCCGCGGCGAAGTGCTGGTGCACGGCGAACCCGGGGAGGTGTTTGCCCGCAGCGAACTGATGGCCCGGGCCGGGCTCACCCAGCCGTGGCTGGTGAAATTGCACGCGCAGCTCGGGCTGCCGCTGTGTAAAACCGAAGAAGAATTTTTTACGCGGATGCGAAGCAACGCGATGAAGGAGGCGTCATGACGCTGGCAATTATGTTACAGGGCACCGCTTCTGACGTCGGCAAAAGCGTGCTGGTCGCGGGGCTGTGCCGCATCTTTTATCAGGACGGGCAGCGCACCGCGCCGTTTAAATCGCAGAATATGGCGCTCAATTCCGGTATTACGCCGGATGGCAAAGAGATGGGCCGCGCGCAGATTTTCCAGGCCGAAGCGGCGGGCATTACCCCGGATGTGCGCATGAACCCGGTGCTGCTTAAGCCAACCAGCGACCGCAAAGCGCAGGTGGTGCTGATGGGCAAGGTGGCGACCGATATGGACGCGGTGAGCTATCACGAATATAAACCGCGCCTGCGCGAACAGATCCTCGCGGTTTATAACAGCCTGGCCGCCGAACATGATGTGCTGGTGCTGGAAGGGGCGGGCAGTCCGGCGGAGATCAATCTGCGCGATCGCGATATCGTCAATATGGGCATGGCCGAGATGGCCCAGTGCCCGGTGATCCTCGTGGCGGATATCGATCGCGGCGGCGTATTCGCCTCTATCTACGGCACGCTCGCGCTGCTGCACGATCGCGAGCGCGCGCGGGTCAAGGGCGTGATTATCAATAAATTTCGCGGCGACGTGGCGCTGCTGTATTCCGGGATCGAGCAGATAGAAGCGCTCACCGGCGTCCCGGTGCTCGGCGTCATGCCGTTGCTGGACGTCGATCTTGAAGATGAAGACGGCGTCGCGCTGCAAAAAGGGAAATACCTGCGCACCGACAGGCGAGATATTGAGATTGCCGTGGTCCAGGTGCCGCATATCTCTAATTTTACCGATTTCAACGCGCTGGCGGCGCAGCCGGACGTCCGCGTCCGCTATGTTCGCCAGCCGCAGGAGCTGGCGGGGGTGGATATGATTATCCTGCCGGGCAGTAAAAATACGCTCGGCGACCTGGGCTGGCTTCGCGAGAGCGGCATGGCGCATGCGGTACTGCAGGCCCGGCGTCAGGGCGTACCGGTGCTGGGGATCTGCGGCGGCTATCAGATGCTCGGCGAAACCATTATCGATGAGGTGGAGTCGGGGCTTGGCACCCAGCCGGGGCTGGGGTTGCTCAATACCGTCACCCACTTTGCGCACAGCAAAACGACGACCCAGGTCACGGCGACTCTGGCTCCGGCGCTGCCGGCGTGGCTGGCGGCAACGGCGGGGCTGGCGGTAAGCGGCTACGAAATTCATATGGGCGAAACCGAGCTGCGCGACGGCTGTCGTTCGCTGATGCAATTACATAAAGGCGGCCTGAGCGTGGCGGACGGCGCGGTCAGCGATGACGGCCTGGCGTTTGGCACCTATCTGCACGGCCTGTTCGATAGCGATGCCTTTACCCGCGCGCTGGTTAACGGCCTGCGCCAGCGTAAAGGGTTGGCGGCGCTGGATAGCGATTTCGAGTATGCACAGTATAAATCGCGCCAGTTCGATCTGCTGGCGGACGCGATGCGTCAGCATATCGATATCGAAAAAATCTACGCCATCATGCGTCAACATCAGGAGCCCGTATGCTGACTTTAGTGACCGGCGGGGCGCGCAGCGGTAAAAGCCGCCATGCCGAAGCGCTGATCGCCCATGCGCCGCAGGTACTGTATATCGCCACCTCGCAGGTCTTTGATGACGAGATGGCGGCGAGGATCCAGCACCACCGCGACGGCAGGCCCGCGCACTGGCGCACCGCCGAGCGCTGGCAGCAGCTTGATGAGCTGATCACCCCGGATATCGCCCCGGAGGAGGCGATTTTGCTGGAATGCATCACCACCCTGGTGACCAACCTGCTGTTTGCGCTGGGGGGCGACAGCTCGCCGGACGGCTGGGATTATGCGGCGATGGAGCGGGCGATCGACGCCGAAATCGCGGTACTGATTGCCGCCTGCCAGCGCTGCCCGGCCCGCGTGGTGCTGGTGACCAACGAGGTAGGGATGGGGATTGTGCCGGAAAACCGTCTTGCCCGTCATTTCCGTGATATCGCCGGGCGCGTCAACCAGCGCCTGGCGGCGGCGGCGGACGAGGTGTGGCTGGTGGTGTCGGGCATTGGCGTAAAAATCAAATAGGCCAGGCGCGCCGTAACGGGCGTTATTCTTCCTGCTGGCTCTGCCATGAGCCAGCCAACAAGACGAGAACCTCTATGCAAAGCTTAACCTCTCTACTGGGCGCGATCCCGGCGCCTGATGAAAACGCGATGGCGCGCGCCCGGCTTCATATTGATGGTCTGCTGAAACCGCCCGGCAGCCTTGGACGCCTTGAAGATCTTGCCGTGCAGCTGGCGGGCATGCCCGGTCTTGACGGCGTGCCGCAGGTGAAAAAAAAGGCGCTGCTGGTGATGTGCGCCGACCACGGCGTGTGGGACGAAGGGGTCGCTATTTCGCCAAAAGCGGTGACCGCAATTCAGGCGGCGAATATGACGCTGGGCAAAACCGGCGTTTGCGTACTGGCGGCGCAGGCGGGCGCGAAGATGCACGTGATTGATGTTGGAATCGATGCCGAGCTGATACCGGGCGTCATCAACATGCGCGTGGCGCGCGGCTGCGGCAATATCGCCGTTGGTCCGGCAATGCGCCGCAGCCAGGCGGAAGAGCTGCTGCTGGAGGTGATGCGCTATACCCGGGGGCTGGCGGAGGATGGCGTCACGCTGTTTGGCGTCGGGGAGCTCGGAATGGCCAATACCACCCCGGCGGCGGCGATTGTCAGCGTCCTGACCGGCAGCGATGCCCAGGAGGTGGTAGGCATTGGCGCTAATCTGCCGTTGGCGAAGATTGGCAATAAAGTTGAGGTGGTACGACGAGCCATCGCCGTTAACCGCCCTGATCCGCATGATGGTCTGGACGTGCTGGCGAAAGTGGGCGGTTTTGATTTATTGGGGATGACGGGGGTAATGCTGGGCGCGGCCTCCTGCGGTCTGCCGGTGGTGCTCGATGGCTTCCTCTCCTACGCCGCGGCGCTGGCGGCGTGCCGAATGGCGCCGCAGGTGAAACCCTATCTTATCCCGTCGCACTATTCGGCGGAGAAGGGGGCGCGTATCGCGCTGGCGCACCTGGAGCTGGAGCCGTATCTCAACATGGGGATGCGTCTGGGCGAAGGCAGCGGCGCGGCGCTGGCGATGCCGATCGTGGAAGCGGCCTGCGCGATGTATCACGAAATGGGGATGCTGGCGGCGAGCAATATTGTGTTGCCGAAGGGCTGAGAAGGTAAGGGAGCGGCGCTGCGCCGTTCCCGGAATTCTGTAGCGGATTCGCGGAGCGCAGAAACAAAAAAACACCCTTGAGGGTGTTTGTAATGTTGGTTGCGGGGGCCGGATTTGAACCGACGACCTTCGGGTTATGAGCCCGACGAGC